>JAUVGH010000009.1 GCA_030593885.1 Methanomassiliicoccales archaeon | reverse complement strand
CTGGATGTGGTCGTGTATATCTGTCCGCCCTCTTCGTTGACCGATGCATAATAGAGCTCCGCACCTGTGTTCTTAATCGATGATTCGTCCAGAAGCACCTTCTCGCCCGACCGTGATTCGATGCCGTATCCGATCGGGACCACGTACTTGACGACGGTCGCCTTGTTATCGAAACGGACCGCAGCGCTCAGGCTGCCGTTAACAATGTCCTGGCAGATGGCCAGGAAATCGTCCTGGAGTATCGGAAGCACGTTCATCGACTCCGGGTCACCGAACCTGGCATTGTATTCGATCAACTTCATCCCGTCCGCCGTCAGCATGAACTGGCCGTAGAGGATCCCTTTGTATGGAGTGCCCTCCTCCCTCATCGCATCGATGGTCCTCTGCATTATCCCGACAGCCTCGTCATACTCGGCCCTGGAAAGAAACGGAAGCAGACCGCCAGACTCTGAATAGGAGCCCATTCCACCTGTGTTGGGTCCCTCGTCGCCCTCGTAGGCCCTCTTGTGGTCCTGGACAGCCGGCATCGGGGATAGCGTCTTGCCGTCGCAGAACGCCTGGAGTGTGAACTCCTCACCCACGCATTTCTCTTCTATGAGCACCCTGGCCTCACCGCCTATCTTGTTCTCCAGTACTTCCCTGCAGTATTCCACAACGTCATCGAGGCCGTGCAGATGTTCCCCCATGATCTTGACACCTTTTCCTCCAGTGAGTCCGATGGGCTTCACCACCACGTCCTTCCCGAACTCCTCCAGGAACGGCATGACCTCATCGATGTTGTCGAACACCCGGTGCTCAATATAGCCAGGTATGTTGTTCCTCTTCATGAGGTCCCTGGCATACTCTTTGGATATCTCGATCTGGGACGCGGCCCTTGAGGGACCGACGCACGGGATCCCCTTGGATTCCAGAACATCCACGAGACCTTCTCCCAGTGGGCCCTCGGGCCCGATGACCGCGATATCCACTCCCTTGGAGACCGCCCAGTCGGCAACCTGCTCCACTTGGCATTCGTCCATGAGGACGAACTCGACGGAAGCGCTTGCGATACCGGGATTCTTGTTCTTCATGACCGAGAATATCTCAGCATTGCTTCTCTTGAGAGCCTCGACGACTGAATGCTCTCTTGCTCCTCCTCCCACGCTCAAAACCTTCATGGTACCACTATGCCTGATATCCATTGAGAGAATTATAGGTTTTGGTCTCTTCTTGGTCTGCAGTCAGCAGAGAACCGCTATTAGAGTAAGAAAAAAGTGGTGTTGAACGGGGAAATCTTCTAGGAGGGGGGAGATTGCCCATTCAAACACCCGCTTAACATATTAGTGAAGAATCTATTTAAACCTTTCTTTGGCACCACTTAAAGAGGACTGGCTCAGACTAGAAACGGTAATGGGAACGCCCTCTAGTAGGAAGTAAATGTGATTCAACCGAGGTGTCCTCGACTGCCGGGAGATGCATCTTCGACACTTTGAAATAAACCGCGCCGAATACCTGCCTCATACAAGGAGTGTCCTAAATGCCAGTTGTAAGAGTGACCATGTTCCCGAGGACGGAGGATGTCAAAAGAGAGCTTGCGAAAGCGATCACGGATGATATTGTCAGAATTGCGAAGGCTCCTCCTGACAAAATCACAATAATCTTCGAGGATCTCTCACCAGACAATTGGGCCCAATCGGGGAATATCCTCTCTGACTAGGCCTGAAAGCACTCTCTGAATTGTGTTGAAACAAACGTACGAGCGAGAGCCATGAATTAACCAAACAGTAAGAAAAAAAGTTGGCCGTTCAGAAAGAAAAAGAAGCTGAACGGCCTCGTTGTGGAGGGATGCTTAGATAAGCGGGATTGCATACGCAGAAGACTAGATAAGGGTTTCTCACGCCTATGAATTGAATACCGTCCACAGATTGTCATTCAAAGTTCTGATCCAGTAGCCAAATCCCGTCTGCAACATGTCTCCATCAACCATTTCCCGGAGGAAATATGGCGGTGTCAAGGCATCAAACCCCTCTATACTCTCAACCCCCACGGTTGCCTTCAAATCGGAGACAACGTAAGTCCCGTTGAATGATGGAAAGCCCACGAGATTCCATCCTGCATGGAGATAGATAGATGTGCTGGATGGCACAATTCCCGCGACAGTGAGATTCGATTGTTCAATGACATTGACCCAGATGCCCATGCTCGTGTTCACTTCTTCGAGTTCTCCCTTGTAGGGTTTGAACAACGTGTGGGACTTCCATTTCTGGGTTAACGAGTCGTACGTCCAGGTCTTGTCCCATTTGACAGTTTGGAGGACTATGGCAATCCCTTCATCAGACTGAACCAAGGGAATCGATATGAGATTGGGACCATCTAATAGCGAACGAGTGAACTTCCCGGCCTGGTTCACTGAGCAATTGGTCAGATTGTTGAGATCGACCGCACATATCCGGTAGAAGTAGTTGTTTGGATCTCCCTCACCTGTCAGATTGTCATTGTACTCGAAAGTTCCACCGGGAACAACGGCGACTAGCTGATATCCCGCAGCATTGACGTCATATGTTGTTCCCCTGAGGATAGAATATCCAACCACCGAATTCTGGCCAGTTCCATCATCCGGAGAGAGGGACCAGGTGATGGTAACGTTTTCGAAGTCCCTGCCACTTAGATTTGCTGATAGTATCGTGGGTGCTCTGGCGGGAGGCAGGGAGAGCACGTCCACAGGCAGGCACGCCATGTTGTTCGTCTCGTCCAGCTCCGCGACCGTGTTGGCGGGGTCAACGACGACGCATATGTCGTGATCACCTATCGGACCCGCCACCCACTGAACGTAGGCGGTCTCCCTCCCGCCTGCGGAGCGGACGGGGGGCAATAGGACGTCCCCGCCTATCATCCTCCCCAGTGAGGGGTCGCCGTCGTAGAACCTCACGTACACCATGAACGCGTCCTTGTAGCCGAGGTTGGTCACCGTCGCGGCTATCGTGACGGCCGTCCCGTTGCCCACAGGGCTCGAGGGAATCGTTGTGATGTCGTCCTTGGTTATCACGAGGTCAGGCCTGAGCTCCCCGAAGGCGAGGTTGAGGTTCCCGGCAGTCCTGTCGTAGTAGCTGATGTAGGCGTTGCCGGCCAAGTCGACGGCGATGGAGGGGTACTCCCCGACCGTCCCGGCGGAGGAAACGACCTCGCTCTCCCAGGACCCGGAGAGGTTCGACGCGTACCTGAGGTCCCTGCGGGTCCTGTCGTAGTGGGCGACGTGGGCGACGCCGTCCGGTCCGATCGCCAGCGAGCTGAAGAGGCCGACGTCCCCGGTCGAGTCGATCGTCAGGACGCTCCACGCGCCACCTTCGTGACTGGCGAGCCTCAGGTGGCCGTTGTCGCTGTCGTGGTAGCTCACGAGCGGCTCCCCCGTCATGTCGAGGGCGATGGACGTCCACTGGCCGACGTCACCCGTGGAATCGATAGTCTCGAGGGTCCAGCTTCCCGCTTCCTTGACAGCGTACTTGAGGTCGCCGCCACTTGCGTCGTAATAGCTGACGTGAGCACGCCCGCCAGGATCGACGACGAGCGACGGATACAGCCCGACGTCCCCTATCGAGTCCACCGTCTCTATGTTCCATCCGGACGTGTTCGAGGCGAACATGAGGTCGCCTTTGGTCATGTCGTAGTAGGCGATGTGGACAGAGTCGCCCGGGCCGATTGCGATGGACGTGTTGACGCCTGCGCCCGGCGAGGCGTCCACCGTCTCGTTGAACCACTTCCATCCGGGACCGCAGGCGTACTTCAGCCCCTGGTTAGTCGTGTCGAAGAAGCCGAAGTGAGGCCTCCCTGTCGAGTCGAGGGCGATGGAACTGCCCGCTCCGGTCTCGCCGAGGACGTCGACGCGATCCCTGGACCAGACGCCCGGGGAGATCTCGGACATGTACTTCAGGTCGCCGAAGGTGTCGTCGAGATAGCTTATGTGGGGCCTATTCGCGCTGTCGAGAGTGATGGACGTGTATCTCCCGACGTCGTCCTCTATCCCATTGTCGGCGATCTCGACCTCCCACGCGCCGCCGACGACGGTCGCGTACTTCAGGTTGTCATTGATGGCGTCCCCGTAGCTGATGTGAGGAATGTGCAGTTGATCTACGGCGATTGAGCAGCTGCCACCCGTATGGTCGTTTGAGTCGACGGTCTCGCGAACCCACACACCGCCACTTTTCTTCGCGTACGTGAGGTGATACATGTTGGGATCGGTGTACGAGTGATTGGCATAGCACACGTGAGGATTGCCCAGAAGGTCCACGGCTATGTCGTTGAAGGTGCTGTCAATGCCGGGATGTCCGATCGTCTCATTGCTCCACACCCCACCTCTCTTCACCGCGTATTTCACATCATCGAATCGCTCGACGTAGCTCACATGTATGTTGTCCCAGGAATCGATGGCGGACGAGAATTCCCAGGCAATGTTAGAGCCTTGGATGGCCGTCTCGATGTTCCATGTTCCGGCGGTTTTGTACGCGTGAAGCAGCAAGTTTATTCCATGTCTATCTAGAAAAATGATGTGAGGATTGCCTGCGCCGTCAAGATTGAGCGATACTTCGTAAGGTTCCACATCTGTATAGATCTCTTCAGTGCTCCACGTACCACTGTCTCTCACGGCGTACCTGAGGACGGGATTGGCGCCAGAGAACGGCCTTGAGACGTAGGCGATGTGAGGACGGTTCACCTTGTCAACGTCTATCGACGTGTCCGCGATGCTCCATTGCGTGTCCACCGTTTCAACCAGGGTGAAGGGCGGTGCTGGTGTCTTGGCCGCATACTTCAGAATTCCGCCACCCCAGCTCGTATAGCTTATGTGAGGGTACTCGTTGGAATCCAAGGCGATGGAGGTCCAAAGACCGACATCTCCCGCAGTATCGAGAGCTTCGAGCGTCCACTGCCCGGTCTTCTTCGTCGCATACATCAGGTCTGCGCCTGTGTGGTAGAAATAACTAATGTGTGGATTCCGACCGGAGTCCACGGCGATGGAGCTGTAATATCCAGTCCTGTCGCTCCCGGCTCCGTCCAGGGTCTCGATTGACCAGCTGAGATGCGAGGCGGAGGCGGGCTGCACGACAACGATTTGAAGAGGCATCATTGACACAAGCAGGAGGAATTGGACAATTGCTACGAATCGTGCCCAGCGCACACTCATTTCCCCCACCATCATTCCTCCATTGTGTTCCCTCATATATTATGATTACTTCCTTCCGCATAGACCGAGTCGGCGTCTCCTGCAAGAGCAGACAAGTGGGATTGCGTGACCGACCATATGCGATGTCCGTCGTCAGGTGAAGTATCCATACCGCCAACGTGACGCGTCATCCCGACATACTGACAGATGACTTGGACGCATTAGGTGGTGGGAAGGTCACAGCGGTAAGTTACAGGAGTACAATACTGGCGCGGTACTGGGTCGTATTTCGAACTTCTCCCCATAATCTGGCTCCCACTCTGTATAGAAATCAAATGTGTACAGACCGCTGCTCCAGGATGGCTGTGGATATACGTAGATCCAGGTTTCAGTCCGATCATAGGTGTACTCGAAGGTTTGTCCGTATCCCCACTCGAATGTCCCATCTATATAGTTCACGCCATCCGAAGCGAGTACGTAGCAAGTTTCACCGTTAGGAACATATTCCCAGTTATGGTTGATGCTCCAATCGCCCTGAGCCGCCATGCTCCCCAACGGGAACATGAGCAGCATGAGCGACGAGACGACGGTCACAAGCCCAAGCTCACGAATCCAACTGTGGTTCTTTTCCATTTTTCATCACCTCCTCTTTGCGACCTCTGGAACCTCTCCGTGGCATTTGGTGATGCCATCTCACGGATCCCTCTCGAGACCGTTCGTGTTCAACACTAGTTGTTTACGATGAATCGAGGTTCTATTTAAGCACAAATTATTCCGATTTTCGGAATAACGAAGACGTCTAGTATTTAAGCAAGAGTGAGTGAGAACTGTCTAATCTCAATGGACCATGAGCTACAAGGCGCTGCACTTGGCGACAAGAATCTGGATCGAAGGTTGAGGTTGAGAGACATATGGCTCTCATGTCAAATCGTCCAAAGGAACGGTATCTCTGCGACAAGAACGGGATGGTCTCGAGCTTTTCTAACACCCCTCTTCGTCAACAACTAGTATATATTCTTTGTTTTTCCGATTTTCGGAAGAACGTGAATTTGGGGTAAATTGCTAAATATCCCGAGGAACATCGCGTCTGGAGAGGTAACCCACATGACAGATTACGAAGCAGAAGTAGATCCCGACCAGCCCTGGGCCGAGGATGGAACGGCGGACGTCACACCCAAACCTCCTTATCCCTACACCACCACGTTCGGCCTTCCACTGGAGCACAGGACATCCAGTCCGGTAATTGTGCTGAAGAGCGAGTATCCCAATGGACTCGTGATTATCCCGTATGACACCCCGCCGGATCACCAACCGGCTGACCTGCCAATGATAGTCAGTGGCGATGACAGCATTGCGATAAACGGTGAAGGCGATCATCAGGGGTGGCCCAACGGAATAGTGGCGAGATTCACCGGCTGAGCTTGCGCAGTATCTTCCTGACCTCGCTCATTCGGGCCTTGGAGCCGAGTCCATCGAAGATCTCTAGCGCCCTCTTGAGCTTCTTCTTGGCTTCGCCCTTCTCTCCCCTCTCGGCATCCACTTGAGCCCAGTTGAGAAGCGAGTCCCCGAGGTAATACGGCAGGTCGTACTCTTCCGCGACCCGAACCGCCCGACGGAAGCACGTATCCGATTCCCCCAGTTTTCCTTCGAGCCTGAGCATCCATCCCTTTTGAATGTTGATGCTGCAAATCAGTTTCTTCTCGTCAATCCTCTCGGAGATCTCGGACGCCCTTTCCAAGTAGTCCAGGGCCTTCTTCAGTTCGCCCTTCTCGTTCATGCAGCCCGCAAGGTTCATGAGGCTGTATCCGAGCATCCTCAGGTCGCTGTTCCCAACCGCAGCATCCATGGACTTGGTGTGCCATCTAATGGATTCGTCCAGATCAATGTAGAAAGCGGTGGCTCCAGCGTTGGCATACGCCCTCGGCAGCTCATCGTCCTGTCCGAGCCTTTCGAAGGCCGCCGCTGATTCCTCCATCATCTTCAGCGAGTTCTCGTACCTGCCCTCCCTGGCAAGCATCCTTCCCAGCCCCAGCTTGCTTCTGGCCTCAAGGATCTCGCTCTCCGCGGATTTTGCCTTCTTGACAGCCTTCTCGTATTCCTTCAGGGCTTCCTTGAATTCTCCGCCGTCCTCGAAATTCGCTCCAAGAAGATAGCGGGCCTCCGCCTCACCTTTCACATCGCCCATCTTCTTCGACACGTTCAGGCTGTTCGACAGCTCAGACTTCGACCTATCGTACTCGCCCCTCTGAAAGTGTATCTCGCCGAGGATTCTGTAGGACTTGGAGAGGTCCTCGTTGTCCCCTGAAGCGGAAGCGATGTCCACGATCCTCCTCGCGTGAGCTTCTGCTTCGTCCCATTCGCCCAAAGTGAAGCTGATGTCCTGGAGGTCTCTGAGAACTTCGACCATTCTCCTGTTGTCTTCTTCCGTCCTCTCCTTCCCTTCCAATTCCTCAAGGTCCAACCTCAGTCCCTGGATGGTGCTCCCCACCACCTCGGCGAGCGGGAACAGCAACTCGGCAACTTCCCTCCCTTTGTTGGTGAGTATGACATACGTATGGGGAGGATAGCCCTTCTCTCTCCTTCTGTACAAGAATCCCAGCAACTCTAATCTGTCTATGGCTGGATAGAAGCTACTCGATGAGAGATCGAGAGAGGACATCACCTTGCCAACTTCTTCTTCCTCGTCCTTGTCAGACAGGTGAACCAGGATGTCCAGGGTCTTTGGAGGTCCACGAAGAAGATCGAGAGCGGTGCCGACCATCGTTTGGTTCAATTCCTCTTTCGTATAAAAAGTGTAGATATTCCCAAAACGGGAAAAACAAAGGCTATATACTTTTTGATGTTATGCCAATCGCTACCCATGTCAATGTTTGACACAACCCCACATAAGATGAAAACAATGACTAGCAGGAAGTACACCAGTCAGAAGAGAGATAGAGAGGGACCTCGAAGCCGTTTCATGGTTTGCCAGTTTGGTGAACGCTGGGGCCACACACGAATTGGCGAGAGTTGTGTATTCATCAAACAGTAAGAAAAAAAGTTGGCCGTTCAGAAAGAAAAGAAGCTGAACGGCCTCGTTGTGGAGGGATGCTTAGATAAGCAAATGATAATTAGGGGACAACAATATAAACTTATCGATAACACAGATTGTTGGCATTCTAGGGTGTTATAAGTGTGTAAGATTACAAAGTTCGAGGACTTATGACAAAAACCCAAGGCGGAAAAAGCCCCCTCGCTGAAATGATACTTTGACCAACTCAGTGACGCTCTAAAAAGGGCCCTACTTGACAATCTCTCCGAAGGCAAACCGCCCGAATACCTTTGTGACTTTTATCTTGACATCTTGCCCGGGTCGAGCTTTTTGAACGAAAACGAGATGACCGTTCAGATTGGCAAGGCCTTCCCCGGTTTCGCCCGAATCCTCTATTCTAGCCAAATAGATCTTCCCCGTCTCCAGAGGAACGTCCTTAGTGGTCTCGGGTTCGTCCGCCAAGTTACATTCTCCTTACGCACTAGCAATGATGGACTGAAGGTTATTTAACTATTCCCGACTAGCCCAGTTGAAACTTCCCATCCTTCAACACGACCTTCTTTCCTTCAGGTCCCTCGACCTCGATCGTGGGTTCGGTGATGAGAAGGTCCATATGGTTGGCCGAGGGGTTCTGACCTCCGGGATAGTCCAGGTTGTTACCAAAGGCCACATGGCAGGTACCCTTGATCTTCTCGATCTCAAGGAATTCCTTGGACAAACGTGCACCTGGATTGACCCCGATGCCCAGTTCCCCGATGTATCTGGACCAATCGTCGGTATCCAGTGCCGCCCTCACCTTCTTCCTCACACCAGCCTCGGTCGTCTTTGGATTGCCAGCCTTGCCGCCTGACACCTCAATTCTCACAGGTTCCTTGATAAGTCCGACACCACCGATGGCCCCATCGGAGACCAGTTTTCCCTCCATGGAGTTCTCGATCGGCCCCACGACGACCTCGCCTACCGGGAGGTTGATCCATTTCATCGTCCTCCAATCGAAGAATGTGTCAGAGAACCAACCCCTGTCCTTGATGCTCATGGTCAGATCGGTACCTTTGGGATTTGTTATTCTGACCCTCTCGACCCCGGACACCGTGCGCATCAACTTCCTGGAGAAGTTCTGCATCCTCTCATACTGCTTCCCGGTCAAAGCCATGGCGCCATCGGTCAGCATGCTCAATGAGATGCCAGGGCAGTGGCCGAGCCTGAGCTTCTTGCGGGTCTGGAGCTTGGTGACGGATATCCTGAAAGGGGTCTCCTCGCTTGGACCGCGGAAGATGTTGACGTAGATGTCCGGGCGCTCCCGAACAAGAACCTCTTTCAGAGCTGGCGGAATCGATTTCCTGGTCTCGGCGGTCTCCAAGCGAATGGACCTCACCCACATTCCCATATCAAGAGCCGCATCACCAAAGGCCTCCCCGACCTTCGATAGAACATCGTCATGAATGATTATGATGCTCTCCCCCGCGACGGCCTCCAGAACATAAGTGAGCACGTTCTTGGCAGCGACCTCAGGCTTCATGGCTGGAGCTATTGAATCATAGAATATTACCTTTACGCCACGGGACTATCTCAGAGGTTCGCTCCTATCGATCCCGACCTCATAGTCCTCGTCGGTGACGACCTTGCTGGACCTCAGCGAGAGAATGAGGAAAACAATCCCGATTATCAGGATGATCAGTCCGAGCATGGCGACGAAGCGGTTCACAGGACCAAAAACGTCGTAAGCGTGATATTCCGGGCCGGGGAACGGTATCCTAAACCAGTCGTGGACCCAGGAGCCCATTGCGACACCGGGACCACCGACAAGAATGAGAATGACGCCGAGGTAGAAAAGCAACTTCTCCTTTCTTCCTCCCTTCTCAACTATCGCCTCACCAGGTGCAATCCCGAATTCCTCGAGATCAAAAACCTCGCCACAATCGGGACATTCGCTCGCGTCCAGCGGTATGCTCGAACCGCATGTCGGGCACTCGCCCATCTCGACGGACTCGGCTGCTTCGTTCTTGTTGCGCTTCCTAAATCGTCCGACCATCGGGGCGAAATTAGGCTTCTCTGTAATAACCGTTTCTATTCGGCTCTCAGGCGGGGAAATCACTCGAGGTTGGCGATGATCTCCTCGGTCAGGGGTTCGATATCGAGTCCCTGGAATCCTTCGTTCTGAGCCAGCTCAACGACGTCGTACTTCTGGCCCACAGACCACAGATCGGTCAGGTAATTGCCGGACTTGGTGTTCAGGAACCACTTCTCTCCGAACTTCTCCTTCATGAGGTCGATCATCTGGGCGTGGAATATCCAAGCCCTGAGATACTGGGAACAGTAGAATCCATCATCCAGGTCCAGAAGGTAGCGTTCCCTGGGATGTTTGAATACCATACCGTCCTCCATGACCGACTTGTAGACCTGGTCCATTCCCGGCAGGCCGTCGGTATGAAGTTTCATCTCATACTCCAGCTTGGAGCCGTACCTCCTGACGAAGAACAACTTCTCCACAAACGCGTGATGGATGTACTCGTCAACATTGGGCATCTTGATGAATTCGTTGACCCAGTTCCTATCGGTCAGCAGGTAGTCGAAGGTGAATGCGAAGGATTCGGTGACCGAGTTGTCTCCCAGATACTTGAACTCCATGGGTTCGTCGGGATTCACGTTTCCAAGGTGCTCGGCATGACCGGCCTCGTGAAAGAGTGAAGAATAGTCCGAATAGCCTCCCTGAGGCATGGTGACGAGCATGATCTTGCTGGGAATATCCAACGGTGCGCAGAAAGCCCTTGGCGTCTTCTTCTCCCTCTCCTCTATGTCCACAATTATGTTCTTCTGACTGTCCAGGTCAATTCCGAGTCCCTTGAGGGTCTCCTTGAGCGCCGGAAGAGAGTTCCCCTTCTTGAAGTGGGGATCGAACTGTTTCGCCCTCAGAAGGTGAGATATATCGTGCTTCTCCGCTTCCTCCAGACTCACACCCAGTGAATCGGTCATCTCGCCCATCTTCTCCCTGTACAGCTTGTCGGTCCTCTGCTTGAACTCCTTGATCTCGTTGAGAAGTGATGTGAAGTTGATACCTTTGAGGTTCCTGTAGAGCATGGTGTAGTTGTTGTATCCGAGGTCGACCGCGGTGTTGTGCAGCTTTCCCCATCTCTCCACCAGGATCTTGTTCAGTCCATGGGATGCCTTTATTCGGGCGTCGTGGATGGCGTGTCTCTTTGCCCTATCGTCCTCGTTCACCATGTGCACGCGGGACATCCTGTAAGCCATCTCCTCTCCGTCCACATCGATCGTCAGCTTGGCCTCTTCGGTCTCCTTCGCGTCATTCAGGTCCTTGACCAAGCTGGCCAGGTAGAATCCGACTGTGACCCCATGCAGGTACTTGAGCTTCCTCTCCTCTTCCGGCTCGGCTATCTGCCTCCTGGCGGAGATGTGATCCACCGTCTCGCGTTCACCCAAACTCGGGCACTTGTCCAGCACAGATGCGGTGTCAAGATCATCCTTCTGACCTGACCAGTTCAGGTAGTACTCCTCGTTCATTCCACGCTCGCAGGCTTCGACGTCCCTTCTTATCTGCTCCAGGTCAATCATAGAAGGCCCCGGTTGGGCAAATGCGTAATGTGGCTTTAACCTTACCCATGCGAATAGGTTCTCGGGGGGTGTGCCTGGCCACCCGGATTCCATTCAGATTTTAAGGTAGGAAGTCATTAGAGGCGAGAGGAAGGGTCATCAATGGCGGTATACGAACTGGAAGGGAAGGTCCCGGAGATCGGAAAGGATGCATACATTCACGAGACGGCCAGTGTCATCGGGGCGGTGACGATCGGAGAGGCGAGCTGGATAGGACCAGGCGCCAGCATCAGGGGGGATTACGGTGCGATCTTCATAGGCGACGAGACGTGCATTGAGGACAACTGCGTGGTCCACGCCAAACCGGACGGGTCGTGCAGGATCGGGAACAAGGTGACGGTCGGACATGGTGCCATACTTCACGGATGTACGATTCGCGATTGGGCCCTCATAGGCATGGGAGCCATTGTTGGTCAAGGAGCAGAGGTGGGAGAGTGGGGGATCGTAGGAGAAGGAGCGGTCGTACCTCACGGAAGGAGCATTCCCGGCAGGAAGGTGGCCGTGGGCGTTCCGGCGAAGGTGATTTCCGACGTCAAAGAAGAGTACATCAAAACATGGACCGAGTACAAGAACTGGTACCCCGAACTGGCCAGAACCATATACAGGAAGGGTCTGAAGAGGATAGACTGAGCCATTCCAACACTGAACCTTTAAATCCTTTGAGACTTTTCTACCGATAATGGCTAAGATATTCATCGGAGTCGCATGGCCATATTCGAACGGCGTCATTCACATCGGAGGAGTTGCTGGCTGCTATCTCCCGCCCGACATCTTCGCCAGATTCCAGAGGATGAAAGGGAACGAGGTCCTGATGGTATCGGGATCGGACATGCACGGCACCCCAACAACGATAAAGGCGGACGAGGAGGGCGTCACGCCCGTTGATCTAGCCAATAAGTATCACGAACTGAACTGGAAGTCTCTGCAGAAACTGGGTTCTTCCTACAGTCTCTTCCTCAGCACCGAAGATCCAACTCACAAGGAAGTGGCCAGAGACATGTTCAAGAAGTTGTACGAGAAAGGCCACATCTACGAGAAGAAGATGGTTCTCCCATTCTGCGAGGAATGCGGGAAGTACCTGCCGGACAGATACGTGGAAGGCACGTGCCCGCACTGCGGCTATGATGCCGCCAGGGGAGACAACTGCGATGAATGTGGGAAGCTTCTGGACCCGGAAGATCTGATCGATCCGAGGTGCTTGAACTGCGGTGAGACCCCCGTGATGAAAGAGAGGACGCACCTGTTCTTCAGGCTCTCGGCCTTCGAGAGGCCGCTGTGGGAGTACCTCAAGGACAAGGAGTTCTGGAGGACGCCTGTCATCAAGGCCACCGAAGCCTGGCTGGAAGGCGGGCTCCGGGACAGACCCGTCAGCCGGGACATAGACTGGGGCATAGACATTCCCATCGAGGGTCACGAGGATAAGAAGATATACGTCTGGTTCGAGGCGTTCATGGGCTATTTCACCATGAGCGTCGAATGGGCGAAGAGGCAGGGAGAACCCGACAAATGGAAGGAATACTGGCAAGATCCAGATGTGAGGCACTACTACTTCCTGGGCAAGGACAACGTTCTTTTCCACACGATATTCTGGCCTGCGGTTCTGCTGGCACACGGAGATCTGAACCTCCCGTATAATGTGCCCGCGAACCAGTTCATGAGGATCGAAGGGGAGAAGTTCTCCAAGTCCAGAGGCATTTCGCTCAGTTTGGATGACCTGCTGGATAAGTTCCCGGTGGACTCGCTGAGGTATTATCTGACGGTCAACATGCCCGAGATAAGGGATGCGGACTTCGGGTGGGCCGACTTCATCGCCAAGAACAACGGAGAGCTGGTGGCAACTTACGGCAACTTCGTGCATAGAGCCTTGAGCTTCACAGCCAAGAACTACGGGGAGATACCAAAACCAGGTGACCTGGAAGAAGTGGACAAGAAAGCCCTGGCGAAAATCGAGGAGCAATGGAAGAAAGTGGGCGATCATCTTGAAGTATGCGAGTTCAAGGCGGGCATCAAGTCACTGATGGAGCTGGCAAGGTCAGGGAACCAGTACATGGACACCAAGGCGCCGTGGTCGCAGATAAAGGAGGACAGGGAAGCGTGTGGGACGACCCTGTATGTCTGTCTGAGAATAGTCCAGGCCCTGAGCACAATGGCATATCCCTTCCTGCCGCACTCCTCTGGGCGGCTGTGGAAGATGCTGGGCAATGAGGATACGATCGAAGAACACGGTTGGGAAGACGCCTTAGAAGATGTGGCCGTCGGAACGAAGTTGACCAGACCAGTGCCGCTCTTCGAGAAACTGGAATTGGAATTGGAGGAGGAAGAAGAGGAGGAGACCAACATGATGGATATCCGTGTGGCAAAGGTCCTGAGCGTGGAAGATCATCCGAATGCGGACAAGCTCCAGGTGATGAGGATCGACATTGGGACCGAGGAGAGGACCATAGTCTCGGGCTTGAAGGGGCATTATGAGAACGAGGAACTGGACGGTATGAACATCATCGTCCTGTGCAACCTTCAGCCTGCGAAGTTGAGGGGTATCGAATCAAGAGGCATGCTCCTGGCTGCGGAAGACGGTGATGTTGTTTCACTGCTCGTGGACGGATCCGGCGCGGAACCAGGGACGAGGGTCATGGGAACCGAGGATGCGCCCATACTTCAGTTCGAAGAGTTCAAAAAGCTCAGGCTGCGGATAGGTCTGGGAACTAAGAAAGGCGTGCAGGTGGCTCCCAATCATTTCATAGACTTAGAGACCCCTGAAGGAAAGCTGGTGGCTATGTTCTTTTCAGGAGATGACAAGGTGTTCCCGTTCAAGGTGGGAGATGCCTACGTCTCATTGGACAAGGAAGTCGCCCCAGGTTCGAAGATCACGTGATTAGATGATGATGGACCTCCACATTCACTCCGCCCATTCTGTGGACACAGATGTCGAGATCAAGGACATTCTCAAGACAGCCAAAGCAAGGAACCTGAATGGTCTGGCCATCTCGGACCACAACGAGATAGCGGGCTCCCTGGAAGCTTTTGAACTGGCAAAGGAGATGGAAGGTTTTGTGGTGATAAGGGCGACAGAGGTCTCGTCATCAGAGGGGCATATAATCGCATATGGAGTGGATAAGAAGATCCCCCGGGACACGACACCCCAGGACACTGTGGACGCTATCAGAAGAGCAGGTGGAACGCCTGTGGTGGCTCATCCATACAGATTCTGGTCCGGCGTGGGAGAGCGGGTGGTGCTCAATACGAGGTTCTCCGCGATCGAAGGCCTTAACGCGCGTTCCCCCAAGAGCACCAACGAAAAGGCTATAGCTCTCGCAGAGAAACTGGACCTGGGGGTCACAGGCGGGAGCGACGCGCACAAGATAGAGGATATCGGGACTGGGGTGACCGTCTTCGAATCGGACATTGAGACAGAAGAACAGGCTCTCGAAGAGATCGTGAAGGGCAGGTCGAAGGTCAACGGGAAGAGCAGGCCAGCTGGTTCTCCTAGATATGTGGCTAAAACCGTTTCCGAGTGGTTCGGAAGAGGAATGAAGAGAATCTAGAGGTGCTGCTCTATGGATTTTGAGGTCTCCAGCAGCTTAGTCTCCAGTCCGTGAAGATCGACATCGCCGTCGAGCCTAAGCACATAGAGCGCCTTGGGACCGTCGTTGACGACCATTACTTTTGACTGCTCCAGATTGATCAGGACCGTGTCCATCTTCTCTTTGAGCTCGGAAATGGCTGTCTCCGCTGCACCGAGAAGAATCGCGAACATTGCCACATATGTTTCCGGATGGGCGCCGTCGGGAACGGTTCCTGCAATGTGCATACCACTCCTGGAAATCAGGACGGCTTCGATTACACCTGGATAGTTCTCTAGGTCGCTCAAGACCTCTTCGATGGACGTTATGTCTGCCATTTCAATCCCTTGCTGATTCTCTGGATTATCAACATTCCAGTATATCACGCGAAAGACGCATGCTATTGACTATAAACCTTTGGTTATCAGTTTCGAAATTGAAAATGAGATTTGGCACCGAGAAGGTCACTTCAACCGCTTGTGTAGTTTCGCAACTGCTTCCACGGCCTGCTTCGCCCTGTCAATCCTCTCCTCGGCCTGAAGCCTAGTCATCCCAGGTCCCGTGATCCCAAGTCCAACTGGTTTCTCATATTCAACTGACAGATCCACAATCTTCCTGCTGGTCTGGCCCATGACGATCTCGTCGTGCTCGGTCTCACCCTCGAGAACCGCGCCCAGCGCAACTGCAGCGTCTATATCGTCTCTCTTGAGCAGACTCTTTGTCGCCAGCGGTATGTCGTACACGCCCGGGACGTTGACCACTTCGGCAACCTCCACTCCCAGGAATTCCGCATGCTGCTTCGCCCGTTCCAGCATCACGCTGGTTATGTCGTAGTTGAACTCGCTCACCACTATTCCTATCTTCATTCACTCACCTCCAAAGGACCAATGTCCTCGAACCCTTCCCTCATTCCCTTTCCAGCTTTCCGTCTGAGCTCTTGGGGTTTAAACAGTAAGTTGTAAGTGTTGACCGCATGCTCCCTGGACCTTTTGTCGGCCAGCCATGCCAGTTCCTTCTCGTCCTTCGCTTCATCCTCGTAGACGAACACCCCGATCACGTGCTTGTTCGTCAAAAGTTGAACGTCCAGGATTCCGGAGGACGCCTCATGGGCGCTCTGCTTGTCTATCGGAAGGGCACCCGGCATACCCAGTGCCATCACGATGTCACAATCTTGCTCCTCGATGAGCATCTTGCACGCGACGGGAAGGTCCTTGATACCAGGAACGGTGTATCTCACAATCTTGAAGCCGGTCCCAGTGTTCTTCAGTTCTTCAATCGCCGATCCTCCCATATCATACCGAGCGAATGTGGTGTCAGCGACGCCGATCTTCTTCATTCGTCCCCCTCCTCGGCCTTGCGAAGCTTCTCGCTGGCAGTGAACCAGTCCACGACCTTCTTGATGATCTTCCGGGTCCCGTCAAGGTCTCCGTTCAGCTCGGTCAGCCTGACCACCTTGATGTCAAGTCCCCTCTTCTTCAGCTCCGCTTCTATCCTCTCTGCGTCGTGGTATTGATCGTAACCAAGTGCGATGACGTCTGGTCTCAGCTCCTCCACGACCTTGAACATGTCACCTTCTCCGCCCAGGACCGCTCTGTCAACCGGCTTCAGTGACTCCACCAGATCTCTGCGGAACTCCTCCGGGGTTATGGGCTCGTGCTTCTCTTTCCTGACCGTGGAATCCCTGGCAACCACAACAACAAGCTCGTCGCCGAGCTTCTTCGCTTCCTCAAGATAGTGAACGTGACCCAGGTGGATCAGGTCGAATACCCCGCTAGCCATTACTCTGACCATTTCCTCCAAGCCTCGACTATCTCCCGCCCCTCGAGATAAACATGTCCGTGTTCCTCTGCATAGGCCATCGCCTCTTCCTTGGAGAGCGCATGGCCACCATCGGCCATCATCTCGCATCCGGTCGCAACCGGTATCAGATCGGCCATCGTCATGAGTGCAACGCTCAGTTCTGTGTGTCCGAACCGGTTCTCCAATATGTTGGTGGACGCCGAGCATATCGGAACGTGACCTGGCGACCTGAACTCCTGACCGAACATGTCCAAGGCATGACCGTCGTGCAGTTCGAAGGCCTCGGACGACACCCTGGCGAACTCCTTCATGGTCATCGCCCTGTCCACATCCGTGATGCCGGTGAAGGTCTTTCTGTGGTTAATGGTCAAGGAAAAGGATGATTTGGTATCGTATGGTATGTCGTTGGGTATCAGGGCCTTGAATACCGGGTACTTCTCCCAGTTATCGGTATAGACGTCGGTCAGGTACGGTAGCTTGAACTGCTTCCACACGTCCGAGTGGACCATCATGAAAATGAGCCCTCCGCCGTCCTTCCTCAGTGTTCTGACCTTGTCGGGTGTAACGAATTGAGAAGCCACGACCAAGTCGGTCTCCTCTTCCCTCCCGTCAGCGTCATAGATCAGGACGATATTACCCTTCCTCAGTTCCTCGATCGCCTTCTGTATGTGGGATTCCATACGACTCTCCATGCTCGTCGAACATATTAACTTTATTGTAGATACCAAAAAAATAGTAGGTTAGGGTAGAGAAAAGTTATAATCCCGATGGGGTCATTAGTCGATGAATGCTCGACGACATCAAGAAGATACACGCAGTGGACAAATCAAACATGCTGGCGGTCATCTCGTCCTTGCCGTCACAGATCGATAGGACAAAATCACTTGTTAGCAGACTGGACCTTCCGAAGCAGAATCCATCATCGGTGATAGTCTCTGGAATGGGAGGGTCCTCGGTGGGGGGAGAACTCATCAGGGACTGGTTGAGCGATAAGATGCATATCCCGATAATGGCAAACAGGACCTCTGGACTGCCCAGGTTCGCTGGCCCGGACACTCTGGCAATAATGGTGAGTTACTCAGGGAACACTCGAGAGACGTTGGCTTGTACAGAACACGCTCTCAGGAGAGGTTGCAGGATAGTTGGTGTGACGTCCGGAGGGAAGCTCGAGAAGCTGTGCAGATCGAGAGGGTTCCCCTGTATCCTGCTGCCTCCAGGGATGCCGCCACGAGGTGCGATAGGATACCTGTTTTCCTCAATAGCTTATCTCTTGCAGGAGGCTGCCCTCGTCAGGGTGGAGGAGGATATGCGCGAAGCTAGAGGCTTCCTGGAGGAAATCCAACACGGCTGGACAGCTAACGTGGAGGCCAAGAACAACGAGGCCAAGAAGATCGCCAAGCTCCTGGAGAAGAAAACTCCCACGATTTACGGTCACACATTCTACAACGCGGTCGCCAGAAGGTGGAAGACCCAGATAAACGAGAACGCCAAAACGCTCGCCTGGAACAGCGAGATCCCTGAGATGACCCACAACGAGATCGAAGGATGGGCGGGGGATTCCAGGGGGAAGAAGTTCGCAGCGATATTCCTCAGGGACAGGCACGAGAACAATGAAACTAGGAACCAGATGAAGGCGGCCGTTGAGATGCTGGGCAAGAAGACGAAGACCCACGAGGTATGGGCTCAAGGGGCGACCATCCTGTCAAGAATGCTCCACAACATGTATCTTGGGGATTACGTCAGCTTCTATCTGGCCGTTCTGAAGGGTGTTGACCCGATGCCGGTCCACGCGATTCAAGAGGTCAAGAAGAAGGTTTACTCAGCTTAACTGGATCAAGTAGACGGGGGTCGGAAAATGGAGATTCTTCCCGAGATGAAGAAGAGATTGAGCCCGGTGATATTCAAGAAGGATGCCGTAGAGAAAGAGAAGATGGACGTGTTGATCGAAGCGGCAAGGTGGGCGCCATCTTGTATGAACAACCAGTCCTGGAACTATGTGATTGTGGACAAGGAAGCTCCCACTCGAAGTGCACTTGAAGAAGGACTGTCCAGAGGCAACGCATGGGCAAAGGAGGCTCCTTACCTCATCGCAGTGGGGTCGATCCCTGATGAGGCGTGTCAGGTGAACGATATTCCCTACTACGTTTACGATGTGGCACTGAGCGTGATGTCACTGGTCATCGAGGCAGAACATCAAGGGCTCAGAGTCCATCAAATGGCAGGTTGGGACGAGTCCGCCGTGAAGAGCGCCCTTGGGTTTCCCGATGAGTGCAGGGTCGTGGTCCTTTTTGCACTCGGCTATGAAGAGGATCCAAGTGTAGTATGGGACGGCCTGGATGATAGGCTGAAGGCCAAGGTCCAAAGGGAAAGGGTGAGAAAGCCGATAGCTGAGAAATTCTTCTATGGCTCATTTGGAGAGAGTTGATTGGGCATACAATTCCGTCGAAAGATCATCGCTTGGGATATTCAGGAACCGTTTTCAGCTCGCTGAAGAAGCAGTCTCCATCTTTCCTAATCTCGATCTGCGCTTTCTTCGTGAGAATCTGGGCGGTAGCGACCGAAAACATGAAAAAGCAAATAGG
Organism: Methanomassiliicoccales archaeon; assembly: GCA_030593885.1. GTDB lineage: Archaea > Thermoplasmatota > Thermoplasmata > RBG-16-68-12 > SOIM01 > JAGLME01. The sequence continues at coordinate 37,101 of JAUVGH010000009.1, read as the reverse complement.
TCTTCATGGATATCCAACAGAAGAACGTGTCTGGACACCTGAGGTCACAACTTGATAGCTTCGTGGAATGTCACCAACAAATGCAACCTTTTCTGCGAGCACTGCTACAGAGAAGCTGGCAAAGAATCCGAGCACGAGCTGACCACCGAAGAGGGCTTCGCGCTTCTGGACGAGATTGCCAAGGCAGGGTTCAAGTTGATGGTGTTCTCAGGTGGCGAGCCCTTTATGCGAAAGGACATCCTGGACCTTACGAGGCATGCTGCTTCCATTGGACTCAGGCCCGTATACGGATCCAACGGTACTCTTCTAACCTTGGAAATGGCGAAGAGAATCAAGGAGGCTGGAGGTTCGACCGTCGCCATCTCCCTCCACATGATGGACAAAGAGAAGATGGATGAGTTCTGCAGGGCGCCCGACACCTTCGATAAATCAATCCAAGCAATGAGGAACTGCGAAGAAGCCGGTCTGGCCTTCCAGGTCAATACCACAGTCTTCGACAGGAACATTGAGGACGTGGAACAGATATGCGAGCTGGCTAAGGACATGGGGGCCAAGAGCCACCACGTACTATTCCTCGTGCCTACTGGGAGGGGGGAGAACATCGAGGAGGAGACCCTCAGAGAGGTCCAGTATGAGAGACTTATCCGAAAGCTCCTGAAGAAGCGTGAGGAGATGGAGTTTGACATAAAGCCCACCTGCGCGCCCCAGTTCATGCGAATTGCCGACCAACTCGACATAGACACCGGGAGGTACACTCGTGGTTGCCTGGCCGGGATCAGCTATGTTTCGATAATTCCCAACGGGGATGTCTGGCCTTGTCCGTACCTGCCCATCAAAGTGGGTAATGTGAGGGAGACGCCTTTCTCAGAGACATGGGCCAACAGCCCGGTCTTCCAGAAGATGCGGTCCATGGAATACACAGGCCAGTGCGGAAACTGCGACTACACCGAGACCTGCGGTGGGTGCCGTGCGAGAGCTTATTTCTACTTCGACGATTACATGGCTCATGAGCCCTGGTGCTCGTACAAGAGAGGGTCGTCCGGACATGAATAGTGAATTGGATCCGAAGGACTCGGAATTGCTGAGAGCGCTCCAAGAGGATTTCCCGCTTACCGAAAGGCCGTTTGGGGAGATTGCGGAGAGAATGGGCTGGACAGAAGAGGACGTAATCTCAAGAATAAGGATTCTGACAGATTCTGGAGTAATACGCAAGCTCGGCGCAGTACTCAATCCAAGGAAGATGGGGTACGTCTCCATTCTTGCCGCCGTGGATGTTCCTGATGGAAGTCTGGATGGAACAGCATCAGTGATAAACGAATACAGCAGCGTGACCCACAACTACCAGAGGGAAGGGAGTCCCAACCTTTGGTTCACCATGACCGAGCCAGATCAGGCAAGACTGGAAAAGCATATGGCGGAGATAGAGGAGAACATCGGCTTGCCGGTCATCAGAATGCCTGTGACCAAGATGTTCAAGATAGGTGTGAAACTTGATATCTGAGGAAGAGAGGGACCTCCTGAGAGAAGTGCAGCGACTACCGTTGACCAAAAGACCCTTCGCAGAGATAGCTGACCGTTTGGGCATGGAGGAAGAGGGAGTCATAGCGATGTACAATGATCTGCTGGACAGAGGAGTCATACGCCGCTTTGGCCCATCGATTTCACACAGGAAGATAGGATTCACAGGAAATCCCATGACTGTTCTCAATGTCCCAGAAGAGAAACTAGATGATGTTGGTCGTGAGATTGCGTCGGAACCGGACGTCACCCACTGCTACGCTCGGTCGGGTTGGGACTACAACCTGTTCTTCATGATACACGCAAGGACAAGAGAAGCGGGTCTGGACCGGGCACAAGAAATCGTAAGCACAACAGGCATTCAGGACTACCGCATCATGTTCTCTATCAACGAATTCAAGAAGATTCCGTTCGAGATACCGAAAGAAAATAATACAAGATAATGACTTAACAGCGTTATTAATCGAGGAAGGGGAATGAGTCTGCCCACCGTACTGAAGCTGGAAGGGCCTGTCATCGTCTTCGGGGGAGGCCGAGTAGGTCATCGAAAAGTGGAGTATATTTCCAATTTTACCAAGGACATAACAGTTGTTGCCAAAGATTCCCTCCCGATGCCGGATCATGTGAAGATTAGTATCACTGACTTGAAACCCCAGGACATACCAGGGTCCATTCCTGCGAACGCCTCACTCGTTATTGGAGCTCTTTCAGACACTGAGATGAACAGAGCCATAGGGGATTTCTGCAGGGACCGCGGGATACTGGTCAATGTGGTTGACGATCCTGAATCATCCACCATTCTCTTTCCAGCTCTATCACATGAAGGTAAACTCAGCGTGTCGGTATCGACCTCGGGTGAATGTCCCTTCCTTGCGCGCAGGATCAGGGAAGAAGTTGATACCTGGATACCTGAGAAGGCAAGATGGCTCGAAGTGCTTGGCCCGATAAGGGAGAAGCTCATCGGATCCGAAGATAAGAACCGCGTTCTTTCCGCGATATATGGAGATCCGGATGTGGCTGGTAAGGTGAGGGAGAACGATCTGGAGGGTGCCCAGGCAAAGGCTTGGGAGGTCTACAATGTATGTTGCAAATCTGAGAGTGACCCATAGGACCGCCCCCATCGAAGTCATTGACCGAATGGTCCTGACGGAACCCAAGAGACAGGAGTTCTGTGAGCTGCTCTTGTCCAAGAGCGATGTAGGCGAGGTCATCGTCCTCCAGACGTGCAACCGATTTGAGCTCTACATTTCAGGAAAGGATGAAGAACGAGGCAAGTCCCAGGCCCGTAAGGTCATGCTGGACTGGTACGGTGCACACATTTCGGAGCACTTGGTCGTTACCGCTTACATAGAGACGCTGAAGCATCTTTTCAAGGTCTCTTCCTCTCTGGACAGCATGATAGTCGGGGAGACCCAGATCCTGGGTCAGGTCCGGGGAGCTTTGGACTTCTCTTCTACGAGACAATATTCTGGGAAGGTCCTGGAGCCTCTGTTCCAGAAGGCGTTGTCCGTGGGCAAGAGGGTCAGGACCGAGACCAAGATATCCCAGGGTAAGGTGTCGATAGCATCAGCAGCCATGGACCTTGCGCATCAGCACAACCCGCTGGAGAACAAGAAGGTGGTACTGGTTGGCACAGGGAACATGGGCTCCCTGGTGGCCGAATACCTCAATAGGTTCGGGAAGAACGAACTGGTTGTGATCGGCAGGACCCCGGAGAAGCTGGAGGAATTCTGCCAGGTGTATTCAGGCCGTTCCGAGAACTTCGCAGCGCTACAGACGGAGCTCAAGGATGCGGATATTCTATTCTCAGCAACTTCTTGTCCAAGGGTGCTGGTCACCAAGGAAATGGTGGGGAACGCGGTTGCAGGCCGTGAGAAGCCACTGACACTGGTTGATATCGCCATGCCGGCTGACATAGATCCGGCCGTCAAGGACATCCAAGGTGTCCAACACTTCTCGATAAATGACCTCCATGACATATCCTCCCAGAACATGGCCGCAAGGCAAGACGAGGCAAAAAAGGCCGAGGCCATAATAGAGGACGAACTGGGACGGTTCAAAGGCAAGCTCCAGAACCTTCACGTTGAGACTTTTCTTTCCTCTTTGAGTAGCTACGTCGAAGACATAAGACAGAGGGAATGTGAGAGGGCACTTACAATGCTGGAGAACTCCGAGTCCGATACAAGAAGCGTCATGGAAGTAATGTCCAAGTCTCTAACAAAGAAGATAATGCACAACTTCTTAATGGAGGCTAGATCCTCCCCTGATACGCGGGTGGACATGGAGAAGTTCGTTAACACGTTCATGGGGAATGGAAATGTACCCAGAGATTCGGATGAGAAGACTGAGGAATAAACCCCTCGTGCGCAAGATGATCACCGAGTACAGCCTCTCACCATCAAACTTCATTCTACCGATCTTTGTGAAGGAAGGTATGGAAGAAGATTCGACCCCGATCGAGTCGATGCCGGGCATTTCCCAACATTCCTTGCGGTCCCTGGTGGATGAATGCCATCAGGTCTCAGAACTTGGCATTCCCGCAGTGATGCTGTTCGGCGTCCCCAAGAAGAAGGATGCCATGGGTTCGGAGGCGTATAACCCGGAGGGCATAGTGCCTACCGCAGTGAGGGCGATCAAGGAGGAACTGGACGATCGATTGATGGTGGCCTGCGACGTGTGTCTTTGCGCCTATACGGACCACGGACACTGCGCTCCCATCGACGGGGAGAACATCCTCAACGATCAAGCTCTGGAACTGTACGCCAAGGCTTCTCTGGAGTACGCGAGAGCTGGCGCGGACATCGTCGCTCCCTCAGACATGATGGATGGAAGGGTCGGGGCCATACGTAGCAAGCTGGAACAAGAGGGATTTCAGGATACGATCATCATCTCATACGCTGTCAAGTTCGCCTCTTCCTTCTACGGTCCTTTCAGGGACGCGGCCGAGTCCTCCTTTGGAGCGGGGCCGAAAGACCGCAAGAGCCACCAGATGGACCCTTCGAACCTCACCCAGGCCTTCAGGGAGGTTGAGCTGGATCTGGAAGAAGGGGCCGACATAGTGATGGTCAAACCTGCCCTGCCCTACCTGGATGTGATCAAGGCGCTTTCCACAAGATTCTCCGTCCCTCTCGCAGCGTACCAGGTCTCGGGAGAGTACACGATGCTGAAGGCCGCATCCCAGAACGGATGGATCGATGGGAAGGAGAGCATGCTGGAGACCCTGCTAGCAATTCGAAGAGCGGGCGCGACTATGATCCTAACTTATTTCGCCAAGGAGGCGGCTGAGGCGGTCAAGTGAATAACGAAGATCTGTTCCAGGAGTCAAAAAAGGTCTTGGTCGGTGGCGTCAACAGCCCCGTCAGGGCGATATCTCCGTACCCGTTCTTTGTTTCCAGAGGAGAGGGTGCAAGGCTCTATGATGAAGAGGGGAACTCGTACATCGATTACTGCCAGGCATTCGGCGCATTGATGCTGGGACACAACCATCCATCGGTTCACAAGGCAGTGCTGGAGTCACTGGACAAGGGTTGGTGTTTCGGCGCTCCCACGGAAGGTGAGCTTGAATATGCCAAGTTCATCACCCAACGTGTTCCGAACGTTGACAAGGTCAGATGTGTGAACACGGGGACCGAGGCAACGATGACGGCAGTGAGGCTGGCCAGAGGGTTCACCGAAAGGGATAAGATAATCAAGATCGAAGGCGCGTTCCATGGGGCGCATGACTCTGTGCTGGTAAAGGCAGGATCGGGTGCGCTGACCCATTCCGTTCCCAATTCCAAGGGGATCCCTAAGGACGTCACAAAGAACACGATCCTCATCCCGTTCAACGACCTGGATTCGCTTGAGGAGGCTTTGACGGACAACGAGGAGGAGGTCGCGGCGCTCATAACCGAACCGGTAATTGGCAACGCAGGCTGCATACTCCCTAAAGAGAACTACCTCAATGATGCGAAGAAGATACTCTCTAATCACGACTCACTTCTCATTCTTGACGAAGTGATCACAGGTTTCAGGCTGGCATCCGGTGGTGCACAGGAGTACTATGGCGTGGATGCTGATATCGTCACGATGGGGAAGGTGGTCGGAGGAGGTTTCCAGATTGGAGTTCTGGGGGCACGTGAGGAGATAATGGACCATCTGACGCCGATGGGTCAGGTCTACAACGCCGGAACATATAACGGTCATCCCGTTTCAATGGCTGCGGGCCTAGCCACACTAAGAACGATCGAAGAGGAGAACGTGCTGGAGAAGGTGGCACAAAAAGGCAAGAAACTGCGGAACGGTCTATCGGATGTTGTCGAGGATCTGGGTCTTGGCTACCAGGTTCAAGGTGTTGGTCCCATGTTCCAAGTCTTCTTCACCGATTCGCCCGTCTGGGATCTGACAGGTGCAAAGGAATCGGATGCGGCCGGCTTCTTAGATTACTGCGCAGGATTGAGACGCGCTGGTGTTCATATTCCTCCATCCCAGTTCGAATGTTGCTTTGCGTCTCACGCTCACGACGATGAGACACTGGACGAATCCTTGGAGCGCTTTGGAGATGCATTGGGCGAGATCAAGCGCAGATAGGAAAAGGAAGGGAACATGAGACGATTCGTGGCAGGCTCAAGAGGTTCGAAGTTGGCACTGACCCAGACTGAGAACATCATCAGCAAATTGGACTGTGACGTGGAAACCAGAAAGATCTCCACACGGGGCGACAAAATCCATGATGTGGCACTGGCAAAGGTGGAGGGTAAGGGTTTCTTCACGAAGGAGATTGATGATGCTTTGCTCGGAGAAGAAGTTGACTTTGCGGTCCATTCATTCAAGGATGTACCCACCGACCTTCCAGAGGGTCTGGTGATCGCGGCTGTGCCCGAACGAGAATCCCCACGGGACGCCTTGGTTGGACAGTACGGGAGCCTTGAGGAACTCCCGCTGAACGCAAGGGTCGGGACTTCCAGCCTTAGGCGCAGGGCAGAGGTTCTGCACGCGAGACCGGATGTGGTAGTCGGGGACCTGAGAGGGAACCTGGACACGAGGTTGAAGAAGCTAGGAGAAGGTCAGTACGATGCGGTGATCGTCGCTGAAGCCGGTCTGAAAAGACTGGGTTACGATGATTTCTCTCCGATAGACCCAGAGAGTTTCATTCCCGCAGCATGTCAAGGGGCTTTGGCCGTGACAGCAAGGAAGGATGATGCTGAGATGCTGGAGGTTCTCGCACCACTGGAACATCACCCAACCAGGCTAGCATGCGAGGGTGAAAGGCTCTTTCTCTCCGCATTGGGCGGTGGGTGCCAGGTTCCGGCTGGAGTTCACACCACGTTGGATGAGAACGCAAATACTTTTAGCATATCGGGGTTCATATCCTCCCTGGACGGTAGGTTGTTTCTCCGGGCCGAAGAGACGGGGTCTCTGGACGACTCGGGAGACATCTCAATGAAATTGGCACGAAAGCTCTTGGACTCAGGGGGAGAGGAGATTCTGGCAAACATTCGACAGGAGGTTTTCTGAAAATGGTGGTTTACATCATCGGGGCCGGACCCGGCGACATAGAGCTTGTCACTCTGAAGGCGAAGCGCCTGATCCAGGAATCGGAGGTCCTGATTTATGACAAGCTGGTGAACGAAGAGGTTCTGAACTGGGCTCCGCCTAGCTGCGAACTGATCTACATGGGCAAGAGGGAGGGGGGTCCTGCATCCTCACAAGACACCCAGCAAGAGATAAACGACCTGATAGTGATACATGGTCCGTTCAAGAGGGTGGTCCGCCTGAAGGGGGGCGATCCGTTCATATTCGGTAGAGGAGGCGAGGAGGCTCAGTTGTGCGCCAAAAAGGGGATCCCTTTCGAGATAGTGCCCGGCATATCATCAGTCTTTGCTGCACCATCCTACGCCGGAATCCCAGCATCACATCGTGATTTCAATTCATCTTTTGCCGTGCTGACAGGCCATGAAGCTGCGAAGCAAGAGTCCTCGATAGATTGGGCCCATTTACCGGAGACGCTGATAATCCTCATGGGAGTTGCCAACATCAGGGACATTGCAGGCAAGCTCATCGAAACTGGCAGGGACCGGTCGACACCAATAGCAGCCATATTCAAGGGCACAACTCCGCAACAGAAGACACAGATGTCCACATTGGGCGCGGTGGCTGATCAAGGTGTTGAATTCTCTCCGCCGGTCATTTTCGTGGTTGGCAAGGTCGCCAGTCTGCATGAGGACCTGGCATGGTTCGAGAGAAAACTCGACAGGGCAAGGGGCAAGAAGGTGGTCCTGACAAGCGCGGAAGGCCACCAGCCCGAGAGCCAGGAGCTCCTGGAATCATACGGTTTCGAAGTCATATCGATGCCTCTCATTGAAATCGTTCCCAGGGAGTTCACGGTCCCGGATTTAGAGGAATATGACGCCCTGGTCTTCACTTCGGCGGAAGGCGTGAAGAAGGTGAGAGGGGCAGTGGACCTGACGAGTTTCAAAGGAGACGTATTTGGCATCGGTCCAAGGACCAAGAAGAGCCTCAAAGAAAGCAACATCGAGGCAAGTACGGGAGAGAGGTACAATTCCGAGGGTCTGGCAGAGTGGATCGCAAAGAACCTGAGCACGGGCAGCAAGATACTGGCCTTGCGTTCCTCGGCGGCCACGAACGTTCTAAGCGACAATCTCTCGAAGATGTTCGAGGTGAATGAAGTTCCGGTGTACGACATCAAACGGCTTGAGGCCAATCCCGAGAGGATCGCTGGAGCGGATGCGGTCTTTGCCACCTCGGCCTCATGCGCGAAGAGTCTTGCGGAACTTGACCCTTCAATATTCAAAGAGAGAACCTTGGTATCCATAGGCCCTGAGACTTCCAAACATCTGACCGTTCCGCATGTAACAGCCACAACTCATAATGTTCAAGGCATGATCGACGCATATCTGGACCACCTCTGGGGAGGAATTCATTGATAGGAGTGTCCAAGCTCCTGCTCGGAGCACAGAGCGAGTCTGACGGATTGAGGTATAGGGATGCGGAGAAGACTGAAGTTGAACAGATAAAGCACCACGCTGGCGATGTCAAATCCAATAAGCCGATACTCGTATGGAACATGACCAAACAATGCAATCTGAAATGTGTCCACTGCTATGCAACCGCTACCAGCCATACAGATGAAGGTGAACTCTCAACGGATGAGGCGAAGGGGCTCATCGAAGACATCGCGGCCTACGGGTGTCCCGTCCTGCTCTTCTCTGGCGGGGAACCGTTCATGCGAAAGGACATGCTGGAGCTGGCGGAATATGCGGATTCATTGGGACTGAGGCCGGTGATCTCCACAAATGGTACCCTTATCTCTGAGGAGAAGGCAATGGCGGCCAAGAAGGCGGGCGTGAAATACATTGGAGTGTCCCTGGACGGCCTGGAGGAAGTGAACGACAGGTTCCGCGGTGTGCAGGGCGCCTTCGAAAAGGCAGTCAGAGGAATGAGGAACTCATTGAAAGCGGGTGTCAAGACAGGGCTGCGGTTCACGATCACAAAACACAATCAAGATAATCTTCCCGGAGTGCTACTGAAACTGAAGGAGATTGAAGTGAACAGGTGCTGCGTCTACCATCTGGACTACGCGGGAAGAGGGAAGGACATTGTTCAACACGATCTCACGCCAGCAGAGTCGAGAAAGGCGATCACAACATATTTCGAACTGACGAGAATGCATCATGAACGGGGATTCCCGATAGAGACTTTGCTTGTTGGTAACTACTGCGATGCAGGTTTTCTCTATCTCACGTTGCTGGAGCAGGACGAGGGAAGGGGCGAGTGGGCTTACGAGCTTCTCAAGCGCAACGGCGGAGACGGCACAGGCGAGACGATCGCCAACGTCGATCATCGAGGGGAGGTTCACGCCAACCAGTTCTGGCAGGACCATTCTTTCGGGAACGTCAGAGAGAGACCTTTCGGCGAGATATGGGATGATACGACCGACCCAATAATGCGTGGACTCAAGAACAAAGGAGATTACATTACCGGACGATGTGCAGCGGATTCCTGCCGCTTTTTCGAGATATGTAAGGGTGGATCGAGGGTCAGGTCCCTTGCGGTCACCGGTGATGTATGGGCATCGGATCCGGCATGCTACCTAACGGATGAGGAGATTCAGCGGGGATTCATTCCTAAATGACCAGGGCAATCTTCCCACTCATTCCAGCACTCTCAAGCATCCGATGAGCGCGTACCACTTCCACCAATGGAATGAAGGCCGAGGGGGAGATGAATAGTCAAGGTTCGAATCATCCCGAATTCTCGGGGTTTCATTATCAATGACAATATGATCTGTGTCCATTACGTCCCTTCAAGAGTGGATGAATCCCAGAAGAAAGCGGTAGTGTTTCAACTCAGACGTTACGGTATCCCCACAGAACTTCTGCAAGCCCAGAAAGAAAAAAAGTCGGCCGTTCAGAAAGAAAAGAAGCTGAACGGCCTCGTTGTGGAGGGATGCTTAGATAAGCAACACTACAATCGAGGATGGTCTATATAAGCGTGATTCAGGCGACCTCACTTTCGACGAATAATGTGAAAGACGCTCTCCTCCGGAGGTGCGACAGGGACCACGGACACGCCAGTTTCCTTTGAGGGCGAAGTTTGGAGTCCTTCTATCTCTGGGCATATGGTGTCAATATACCAAAATATATGTATTTGTTCGATGTTGAGGGTTATTATGCAACTGGACCTGGACAAAGTTCTTCACATAGAAGAGACAACCGTTACAGTGAGCGGCTATCGTCACAGGACAACCATCCCCTCGTCCGTCTTTGAGCATCTCAAGCTTCAGAACGGGGACGCCATAAGGTGGATTCTCACTAGGGATGGGGCCGTGAGCGTGATGAAAGTTGAGGCCGACTAGAGAACTCCTGGAGCTGCCAGGAGTATGAGTTCTCTCCAGAACTTCCGGTATCTCCTTTTCTGAAAGGCTGCAAATGGCAGCATCAACGTTTCGATGATCTTCTCACCGTATTTTCTGGATGGTCAGGATCGTTCTCAAGATATCTCGTTCTGAGACCGTCAGGCGAAATACAGTATCTTGGAATGGCAATCCTTCTTGCCCCGCTCGCATGGTAAGATGTGAGGGGCATCTCCGTCCAATACATCCTCAATATAGAGCGCCAGAGCTGCCAGAACGGACAAGGAGATTGAAGAGCAGGAAGAGAGAACGCAAGCAGAGATTGACACTTCTTAGGAATCTACGGTAATGGTTATAAACATACCACTACTATTATATACGTATCGATTCATTTTGGCATATGGTATGAGGGCTTGACAATGGGGGAAAAGACAAATGGTGCTCAAACTGGGTTCTTCGGTGTTTTTCACTCTGGCCTTTGTAAGAATGGAAGAAGAAGTGGAGTTCTATCAGAATAGGAGTGCGGTAATAGAAGCCATTCAACGTGGTGATTACGCCCCTCCTCCCGTTAGAGACTCAAATCTCGTTACAGCAGTATTACGACATCTGAGATTGGGCAAACGCGCATGATGAGAAGTCCAAGAAGCAGGTGCCGAAATGTTCCAGAAGATACTCATCCTAGCGGACAACTATCAACTGACTGAGATTCTCTTCAGATATACGCCTCATGTTTTCCCTTCATCGGAATATCATGTTCTCAGCACCATAGACTTCGGATACGACATCATATCAGTGACCCCTTATGTCGAAGACACCTTGGAAGAAAGCGCACTTCGAGCCATGCTTCATTGCGCATCCGTTCTTGAGGAGGCAGGAATAGACAGTCGAAGGACGATAAAGAAGGGAAACTTCCAGGCCGTGGTGGACAAATATGTCAGGGAGAACGGGATCGATCTCGTGGTCATCGAGACGTACATCGACGAAGAGAAGAAGAAATCGCACTTCTCCGAACATTTGGAGGGGCTGTTCAGAGCCGTGAAGATACCCATTCTCTTCATGGACAGACCGGCCGATCTGAAGAAACCCGAATCTGTGTGCATTCTCTATAGTGGCACGGAATACTCTGACGATGCCGTCAGTCTCGGAATGAGACTTTCCAAGTGGCTGGGAGCTTCCTGCACGATCCTCTATGTTGGAACGCTCAAGAGCCATCAGGTGTTCCCACACCTGGAACGGAAGGCAAAGAGGATTGGCGCTCGTGTGGAAATTGATTCTGTTGGACGTACTTCGGCTAGAGAACTGGCCGAAATAATCGGGAGCTATGATCTGTTCGTGACCAGCCGAGGGGGGCAGAGCTGGAAGGACAAAGTAATGATGGCCTTCAAGGGACTTCCTTTGAAGAACATCGAGATTGGGGCGATCATGTACGCTCCAATCCCGACAATACTTGTGGGGGAGACTTCAGGGGTGAGCTATGGCTACTGATGTGCAGATAGTCACCGGCATCATCTTCGTATTCACCTTCGTTCTGATAGCATCCGAGAAGCTGCACAGAACAACCGCGGCCCTCTTCGGTGCGATGCTCATGATCATTGCAGGGACACTGATGGGTTTCTACGATACCTCGAAAGGTTTCGGTGCCATCGATTTCAACACCATTGGCCTTCTTCTGGGGATGATGATCATCGTTGGCGTGATCATGGAAACCGGCTTCTTTGAGTGCATCGCCATAAAGATGGCGAAAATAGCCAAAGGGGACGTTTGGAAGATAATGCTGATGTTTGTGATGGCAACAGCAGTAGCATCAGCCTTCTTGGACAATGTTACGACCGTCCTCCTAATGATTCCCATCACTGTTACGATCGCCAATACGCTGGAAATAAAGGCCACACCCCTGATAATGGCAGAGATACTGGCATCGAACATTGGTGGTGCGTCGACAGTGATCGGAGATCCTCCCAATATCATGATAGCAAGCTATGCGGATATACCGTTTCTGACGTTCATCCTCAACATAGGCCCCATAATAATCGTAACAATGCTCCTTTCGATCTTTCTTCTAAAGTGGATGTACAAAGAGGATCTGAAGCAGGAACCCAAGCACGTAGAGCTTCTGATGGAAAGAGATGAGTGGAAGGAAATCAAGAACATGCCGGTTCTGAAGAAGTCGATGATAGTGTTCGGGGCTGTGATTGTCTTATTCCTGGTTCATCACGCTCTCCACATTCCAATCGCGGTTGTAGCCTTAATGGGGGCCATCACCATCTTGGTCTGGGCAGGGATTCATCCCGGGGATGCTTTACAGCATGTCCATTGGTCCACCCTCTTCTTTTTCGTCGGACTCTTCATACTGGTCGGAGGTGTGGTGGAGGTGGGAATCATGGACCTGCTCGCGGGAGGATTGGAAGCTCTCACAGGTGGCAACCTCTTCGTTGCGCTCATTTTCATATTATGGGTTTCAGCTTTCGCGTCCACCATTATGAACAACATACCTGCCACTGCCACCATGATACCACTGATAGCAGCTTTGGCCGCAAGCCCGATATATGCCACCCAGTTGGCTTCATTCCACGTCAATCCAATGTGGTGGGCCCTTTCCATCGGGGCTTGTCTCGGTGGTAACGGCTCTTTAGTAGGTGCTTCTGCAAATCTGGTGGCCGTCGGGTTATCGGAGAAATTCGGATTCCCCATCGGGTTCCGTGAATTCTTCGTCAAAGCATTCCCCTTCATGATCATAACTCTGCTTGCGGCGACCGCTCTGTTGATGGTCTCAGTCGGTCTGCAACTAATGTTCTAATCACGGGCCTTGCAGATTCAAAGCAGTTGTGCGGCCAATGATTACGAGAAAGACACTCATACCGGCTTCATTGAGCAGTGTATAGTTCCTAGGGGATCTTGACCTTTGATTTGACGCCGAGGGGGAGATTCGAACTCCCGAGAGGGAAACCCTCACGAGCTTTCCAGGCTCGCGCCGTACCAGGCTGAGCCACCTCGGCATTTTACGTGCAGCAAACCAGAGAGAACACTATTGAGGTTATCCATAAAAAACTATCTTGCTGGGTCGATATCATCAACCACTCTTCTTAGCATGACTCTTCCACAGTCTAGGATAGGTACCGGGAGACATGAGAACCCTTGCGGTGTCCACGGCGAGACCACTGGATTCAGAAAGCGCTTTATCCGAGGCCATCAGACTCTTACCCAGAGCAACACCCTCCCCCAGTTTCGACATGACACCGACCAGTTCGCCCTTCGCGAATGTGCCATCTATCCCGGAAATGCCCGTCACAGCAAGATCAGCACCATGACAAATCGCGTCGACAGCGGTGTCCTTAATGATGACCTTTGGCAGATGGTCCAGAAGCACCTCCATGGGCCGGATGATCTCCCTCAAAGGCCCGTCGTCCTCATCGGACTCCCAGGCTATCCAAGCATCTTTCAGGTCCTGGAGCTTGTGCGACTCTTTCTCCGTAAGTGAAGCGGTCCTTGTCCTTCTCAGGTCCTTCATTTGGCCTCCGATGCCCAAGGCCTCCCCGATGTCCTTGCACAATGTCCGTATGTAAGTGCCGGACTCGCATCTAACCCTGAAGAGCCAGTCCCTTCCTTCGGACTCCAGAAGCTCCAGCTCATATATCGTCCTCTTCCTCATCTCCCTCTTCACTGCGGATCGGACAGGTGGGAATTGGAATATCTCGCCGGTGAAATCGGTGAACATGCCTTCGACCTTCTTCCTCTCAACATCCTGATGGAGATGCATGACCCCGACGTACTCCTTGTCGCCGACCAGCAATGCCTGCAGCGCTCTCGCCGAATCGTTGAGCGCCACCGGAAGAACGCCGGTCACCCTGGGATCCAGAGTACCACCATGACCTGCCTTTTCCACGCCCACTATCAGTTTCACCCAGGCGGAGACCTGGTGCGATGTCGGGCCTGAGGGCTTGTCAACATTGATGAATCCAAGATTCAGAAGCTCCTCGACCGATCTATCCTCAGGTCTCTTGCCCATGGTACAACACTCACAGATCGCCAATATCCTCCACTTTGTCCAAGATGATGCCCACGATGTCCTCCGGCGTTTCGCAGTGTGAGTCGAGCACAAGGTGGTATACGTGCGGGTCCCTGAGCTTCATGTTGTAGATCGAATGGTATCTCTCTCCCTCCAGGTTCTCTCTTTCGAGGATATCCTCCCTTGCTCGGGCGAACTCCTTTCCATCCCTCTCGCCGACCCTCTCGGCCCGGACATCCAGGGGGCAATCGATCCATATCCTCAGGGACTCTATCCCTTCCCTCTTGAGCATCTGGCCGGTGAGACGACCGTCCACCACCGCGCTCTTGCCATCCTCGATGGCGGATCTGACCCGCCGAACGATCTCCTCATCCAGTTCCCTGTCGATAGAGAAATCTTCCTTGGCCAGAGCTCCAAAGTCAGGTAGGGAAAGGTCTCTTTCCCGAGCCATCTCACGGAACCTCTTCCCGGCAGATATCAGTTCAAAATCGGTTCTCTTGGCCAGGAGCTCCGCAACGGTGGTCTTGCCGCTTCCAGGAGGTCCACTGATGGTGACTATCATGGACTCCACACCCTACTCCAGGACACCTCTTTCCCGAAGCTTCTTCTTGAAACTGAAGAATTTGAGGATCCTCTGGATCACCTGACCGAACGGGATGGATATCAAGGCATACACGAGGACCCAATTGGGAAGAAGTGTGGAACCGAGCATATTGGTGTTGAAGGCCCAGGGAACCGAGAACTTGGGATCTATTGCGAAGTCGGCCACAAAGCTGTATAGCCAGGAGAAGATTATGATTATTATGATCATGGTGAATGCCATAGGTTTCAGCTGGTTCATGGACTGGCTCATACCCTTCTGCATGATCTCGGGAGACATCTCGTTGAGCCTCTTCAGTTTGGCCATGTTCTGGGACATCATCGCCTCCCGTCTCTCCTTGTTGAAGGCGGACATGACCTTCTGGTTCCTGGCCATTTCCACCCAGTCAACGAAGAAATGCCTTCCGAGGATCGATATGGAGCTGGTCATCATACCAGCGATGAGAAGTGTCAAAAGAGGATACGCACCGCCGAACCCGATGACAGGGTTCATGACCACGGACATCCCGTTCCCAAGGGCTGACCTCATCTCGGGGTTAAGGATGATCAGAAAGGTCAGCATGATCATGAACATCATGACGAACCTGGATACGCCCCCGGACTTGCGCGCCTGTTCAGCCTCTTCTACCATCATCTCGGAAAAAGAGTGATTGCGATATAAGAGTTTGGATTACGTCCACGGATTGCGAAAAAGGATGATCAGTTAACTCCTCCGCTGCCCTTCAACGCCTCGTTGAGCTTCTCACCAAGACCCTGGTACCTCTCGCTGAGCGTGGTCTCCTGCTTCTTCAAGGTCTTGACCCTGACACCGATGGTCTCCTTGTGCTCATCCAGTTCCTTCTGCAGCTCCTTCTTGTTGTCCGCCTTGATGAGAAGGGTCCCAATGCTCTTGTATACAGGAGTATCGTCCTTGGTCTTCTTCAGTTCCTCAAGCGTGCTTTCGATCTCTCTCTCCTTGGCCTCCAGCTGCGCCCTCTGGGTTGCGATGACCTGGAGCTGCTGTTGAAGCTGCTGCAGCTGGGCAATCTGATTCTGCATTTGAGGGGATATCTCACCGCTCATTAGACTTCACCTCTTCACCAATGTCAGATGCAAGGGCTCCCCATCGAACGAAGGAGTTCAATGCTGCCCTGAGTGCGCTCGTATCCTCGGTCTCTATCTTCAAGAGAGTCTTGTCGCCCTCCCTCACCACCGACGCCTTTGTCCTCGGGAGTTCCCTGCCAGATTCAGGAGCTAGGACCTGCTGAACAAGGTTCGCTTCATCGCCGCTCAGGACGATCTCGGCTCTCCTCATCCTATCGTGCTCTCACGATCTTCTTGACGTTCGGCCTTTCCTTGTAGAAGACCTTGGAGCCGCATTTCTTGCACTGGATCCCAACCGTGTTCAGGCTGGTGAGGATGGGTTCTTGGCACCTGGCACACTTATACATTCTCGCTTTCCTCCTCGGATTCCTCTTCCATCATCTGAGGACTGGTAACTGCCTCTCTTCGGAAGCTTGGGGAGACGAATGGCCTGAATGCACCGCCGGCGAACACCAGATCGCACCTTGCGCATTTCCATATCCCGGTGCCTCGTCTCTTGACCGACTCTTGATTACACCGGGGGCATGGGTAGCGTTTGGACTTGTCCGCTTCGATCTTCTTCAACCTCTTTCGGACTCGAACGCCGTATCTGGCACCGTATTTGCCGGCAGCTCCGACCTTTTTGGTCCGTTTCGCCATCTCTATCCCACTATCTGCTTCCTGAGCTCGTCACCGGCCTTTCTGGCACGATCGACGATTTCCTTGATCTCATCAAACGTGAAACTTCCGTTTAAGCCTTTCTGCATGGCCCTTACGTCCCCGTTCTCATCCGTGGCCACGGTCAGGCGTGCGTCAGCGACCTGCTCCTCCTGCAAGGATGGGTCGAGGAAGATCGCATTTCCGATCTTGACAGCGGTGACGGAGAGTGGCTGATGCTGTATCTCAAGTGGATAATCCTCCGCCTCCAGTTTGGATGCCGGAACGATTGTGTTAGACAGACCGCCGAGGACACCGTACGAACACGCGTCAAAGAGGTTCCCGTCGTAATCAAGTATGTGCATGTCCATGAACAGTAACCACACCTTCTCTCCCGGTTCGATGCAGAGTTTCTCCAGATCGACCGTCTTGGTCCCTCGGATACCTCGGTCGACCACGCGGGCCAGTTCGATTGCCTTCTCCCTGGGAGGTCCCGCTTCGAAGTCGGGGCTTGCCATGGGTATGAGTTCAGCGGCAGTTATCAGAACGCCCTTGTTGGGCGAATCCGCGTATGGCTCACCGAAGTCCATCTTGATACCGACGAGGACCTCGGTCTTGCCGAGATGAACCCTGGCCGAACCCTCTGCACTGCCGACGAATCCTTTCTCGATCTTCAAAGGCCTGTACTCGTCCGGACCCCTTCCATCGACCCTCTTCCCGTCAGCGGCCAGCTTGTGAACGTGGTTCCGAGTAAGTTCTGAGACGACCTGCACTGCCATTATTTCCCCTCCTGGGTCTCGGGGACCACTGGTTCAGGGGCCTCAACCTCTTCGGTCTTGGGCTCCTCGGTGGGTGGGGGTGCGTCCGCTTCAGTCTCAGGCTCCTCGGTTGGTGGGGGTGCGTCCGCTTCAGTCTCGGGTTCCTTGGGTGGTGGGGGTGTGTCCTCATGTTCGGCGGTTACGGCATACCTCCTTCTCAGAGCGTCCTTCTGGATCTCGTAGATCTTGTAACAAGCGTCAATCGCGCTCTTCAAAGACGTTTCGAGCTCCTCTGGGGTCAAATGACCGTCCATCTGCAGTAGAACTATCTCTCCGGTCCTGGGTACAATCGCCACCGGCAGATCCGCCTCTCCCAGATTGTCCTCTTCCTTCCCCAGATCGAGAAGTAGAGTGCCATCAGCCTTTCCCGCGGCGCACGAGACCACAAGATCCCTCATGGGGATTCCCGCGTCTGCCATTGCCACCGCTGCGGCCGTCAGTCCGGCGCATCTGGTGCCTGCCTCGGCCTGAAGTACCTCTATGAAAACGTCCACGGACGTCCTTGGGAACTGCTCCTTGAAGACAACGTGTCCCAGTGCTTCAGATACTACCTTGGAGATCTCCACCGACCTCCTGTCCGGTCCCGGTCTCTTTCTATCGCTCACCGAAAAAGCCGCCATGTTATACCTGCATTGCACCAAAGCTTTGGCAGGGTCCTGCCTGTGCCTGGGATGTGCTTCTCTGGGTCCGTAAACGGCAGCAAGAACCTTGTTACCGCCCCACTCAAGATACGCACTACCATCGGCACGGTTCAACACACCGGCCTCTATCTTAATGGGGCGCAACTCATCAACAGCTCTTCCATCTAATCTTCTTTTGTTCTCATCTAGCAATTTCACTTCTGGTTCCATATAAATTCCTTCTAAAACGAACTTATTCAGCTGGCGAAGGTCTGTACATCTCTTCCAACATGGACTTAACAGACTCTGTCAAACCAATCACTTGTGCTTCTTCCTCAATCCTCTTGATAACGCTGATAGCATTATGAATGTCATCAATATCTCCATCTATCCATATTCTCCCGTTCTGACCCACGAACATCCTGCACCTGGTGAACTCCTTTATGAGGGAAATCATGCTGCCCTTTCTGCCAATCACCCTGGGCACCTTGGAATGTGATACCTCCACTATCTGACCGCCGGTCAACTTCCTCAGACCGTGCTCCTTCATGGTCAGGACCACCCTCTTGGTCTCGTCCACGAGCAGGACCTTCAAGAGGAGGACGTTCCCGATATCCAAATATCTGGCCGTGTCCCCGTAATCCACCCGCCACGGGACCTCGTTGACATGCAAAGGGGCCGGATAGGGCGAGTTGATCTCGAGAAGCCAGTGGGACGGACCGCGATCGGTCACCATCCCTATCACTGAGTCGCCTGGCCGGGGGATGTACCTCCCGCTCAAGGGGACTATGTTGATGTAGCCTGATCTCTCGTTCTTTATCCCAAGCAACGCTGCATAGATCTTACCATCCTCGGTAAAAGCACCCATTCCGGGTTTCAGATCGGTAGAACCAAGAAGATCACCAGGAACTACAAGTTCGCGTCCAGTACTTTTCTCCACCATTTAATTCTCTCGCGCAACACGCAACAAAGCAGACCTATCATTTAACTATTTTGGTTTCCACCATGCCCTTTGTCTTCTGATTCAGCTTGTCGAAAAAGTCGTTCTGCAGGCCTGCTGGCATCTCGACCACCCCTATCCAGAAACCGTCGGGTTGCCACTCCTCTCTTATGATCTTTCCTGAGTCCTTGATGTCGCCGTAACACTTGGCGGAATCCTCTGCTGACAACTTGACAGCGATCCGGACCTTCTCGAACCTGATCGGGAGCAGTGGCTGCAATGCCGATAACACGTCCAGAACCTGCTCGTCGACGGATTTGAAGGGGTCAATGTGAACCTTGGCCTCGGCCATGGCGTTCTCGATCCTCTGTGGAGGATGAGGAGTGCTTGTCTGCGGGTTGATGGCGTTCCTTGCGATGGTACTGATAATGGCCTTCTTCTTGGCCTCCAGCATCTTCCTTCGCTGGTCTGTCGTGACCTGGATCTCGCCCTTTTCTATGATTGTTCTTGCGACCTCCAGCGGGTCGGTGGTCCCGAAGATCGCCTCCATTTTCTCCTCGGAGGATCTAGTTCCTTTCTTGGCATCCCTAAAAATGGTGTCAATGGTCAACCCTTTCTCCAGGTCGGCCTCCTCGCCGTCCCTTATGGCCTGGACCACGTCTGGCTCAACGACCACTTCAAAAGATTCTCCTTCCCTCTCGAACCTTGCGATGATCTTGCCCTCAAAAATCCCCAATCCACGGTCCTTTCTGAGTTCTTTAACCATGAAACTCAACTATCATGTTTCGAGCTTGTCCAGGAACTTCATTATCTCGCTCTTATCCATCATGGCGAATGTGTCGCCCTCTTTGACGTATCCGATCTCAAGCATCTCGGGATCCAGCTTATCTTCCTTCGACTCCTGGAGTCCCGATAGACCCATCATGACCGCTTCTTCGAACGTAAGGTCCTCCCTGTACTGTTCCTCGAACATCTCAAGGACAGTGTTCCTTCCGGCCCCGATGCTTCCTGCCTTGTAGGAGACCAACGCACCGCTTGGGTCGGTCTCGAAGAGTCTTGATCCCGACTCGTCCCATCCACCCACCAGAAGGGCAGTACCGAAAGGCCTGACGCCGCCGTACTGGGTGTAGTTCTGTTTGAAATCACATATCTTCTTTACCAGCACGTCCACCGCAATCTTCTCGTCGTACGTGACCTTGTTGATCTGAGATGCGACCCGCGCATAGTCGACCAGAGCCCTTGCATCGGCGACAAGTCCAGACGTGGCACATCCGATGTGCTCATCGATCTGGAAGATCTTCTCAATGGAATCGGGTTCCATCAGCCTGCTCGCGATGTTCTTATCGGCCATGAGGACGATTCCCTTGGCGAACTTGATGCCTGCAGTTGTGGTGCCCCTTGTAACGGCGACCCTTGCGTACTCCACCTGGAACAGTCTGCCGTCGGGCGAGAACACCGTTATTGCCCTATCATAAGCCATTTGACCTGGTTGCAATTACTCACCTTTTTCCAAGATAATAATGGGTCGTGATATAAACCTTTGTTTACTGACCCTCTCTGCCCTCCAGATACTTCCTTCGGGCCCCACGAACAGTGCCGGAGGTCCCAATGGTCTTTATCTTGACCGATTTCCCTCCCACACCCTTGATGGCTTGAAGCAGGTTGATGCAGTCATCCTTGGAAGTGTGGGAACACCTGACGATTCCCTTGCCCTTCTCGAACATTATCAGCCAAGGCCGGATCATGTCGCCGTCCTCATACTTGTAGGCAGCCTTCTTGAAGGTGGCTATCAGATCTCCAGTTTCCACTGTATCTTCAGAAGTGACCTCGAAAGCTATGTACCTGCTTCTTCCGACTCTATCTTTCACTACCACGGAAGGCTAATCGTCCCTCAATGTAAAAAAGATTTGTGAGGGTTTAGTGTACTACGTCCACGTCATCAGTCGGTGCCGTGATCACGCTGCCGTCTTTCCCCAGCAAGGACTTGGCCTTGACCCCTGTAACCACCAGAAGGACCCTTACCGTTCTCTCGAGTTCAGGGTCAACCGAGCAACCCCAAATGATCCTCGCTGAAGGATTCACCTTCTCGCTGACCAAACTGGCTGCCCTCTCTGCCTCTGACACGGTCATGTCCGGACCACCCACGATCCTCACGAGTGCACCCCTTGCATGGCTCATGTCCACTTCGCCCAACAAGGGAGATTCGAGCGCTTCGTTCAGGGCGAAGTCCACTCTGTCCCTCGCCTCATCGCTCTCACCCATTCCGATCATTGCGACCCCGCCACCTTTCATGATGGTCATGAGATCGCTGTAGTCCAGGTTGACCAATCCGGGCTTGGTGATTATCTCGGTCATCCCCTTAATACACTGCATCAAGACCTCGTCTGCGACCTTGAACGCAGCGTCTATGGGGAGCCTTGGCACAAGCTCAAGCAGTTTGTCGTTGTAGATCACGATGGTTGTGTCGCAGAACCTTCTCATCTTCTCGAGGCCGGCCTCTGCATTCTCCATCCTGATGCGCCCCTCTGCCTTGAAAGGCATGGTGACAATGCCCATGGTAAGGGCACCTTCTTCCTTTGCCATTCGCGAGATATATTGGGCCGCACCAGTACCGGTTCCACCGCCCATACCAGCTGTGACAAAGACTACATGCGCACCTTTGATGAAGTTGCGGATTTCTTCCTCGTTCTCATGAGCTGCCTGCTCACCAACCTCGGGTAGGGCACCTGCACCCAATCCCTTAGTCGCCCTCTTTCCGATCAGTATTTTCTTGGGAGAGTGGATGGCCAACAAGTGCTTCGCGTCTGTGTTAAGAGCACAGAGTTGAGCCCCTACTATACCTGCTGTGGTCATCCTATTGACGGTGTTTGACCCGCCTCCGCCGGCACCCAGAATCTTGATGCTGACGTTCAACGACTTGACTACTTCCTCAAGTTCCTTGTCGTCCCCAAAACTCTCTGAGGGTGGCTTTACCTCATGTGTTTCTATAACTTCCTGCTGTTTTTTCTCTTCCTCATGTCGAGCAAGAGCTTCGTTTATAATTGACTTCATGGTCATCCCATCCTGTTCATCCCGTCTCGGGTGCAACTGAATGGGACTTTGGATATATAAAAGTATTTCTTAGATATGGACATTTATATTAATCTATCTTTATTATATTCTTCGGCGATTTCGAGTCATGCATTTTCGCGGGACATCCTCGGTTCTGAATTGTCGTTCATATCAACAGGTCAGCGAACTGGACTCGGGAAGAGAGCGTCCGGAAATGGGAGATAGCGGGGCCTGGATTTGAACCAGGGATCTTCGGGTTATGAGCCCGATGGGATTTGAAGCCGAGTCGACCGGTATCGACCGAGCAAGGTTTCCTAGCTACCCCACCCCGCTGCCAAATGTGTGAGAGTTGAACATTGAAATTTGATATAAACATATCGTTCAAGGACGAGAGAGTGAATTCTGGAAAGGGAGTGAACTAGAAGAGCTTTCTAATCTTCAGCATATCCTGCAACGAACCTTTCAGCTTCAGTCGCTTAGTGGCAAGGGCCTTCATGGGGCCCATCTCCTTGTTGAAAAGCATCTGAATGGTCTCAGTGTCCGAAATTATGGTGATGTCGGGAGAGTCGATGTCCCCTTCTCCGAAGTCGGAGATCTTCGTGTTCTCCAGCAGAAAGTGGTAACTCTTTCCATTTGTGAATTCCATCTGGATCTTTCGGCTCACACCGTCGAGTTCCTTCTGGAGCTTCTCATCCTTTTCGGCCCGGTCATTGAACTTGTTGATGACCTTCAAAAGCGTTTCTTCCATATCCTCCCCTACCTCTCGAACTCGTCCAGTTTCTTCACGCTATTCAGGCGCATCATTCTCTTTATCGTCTCCCAGGATCTCCTCGTGTGCGGTGGTGAATCGTGTTTCTCCCTTATCCACTTTTGCAGGAACTCCACGGTGATTGGGTCAGATGGATATCCGCTCCCGATCTGCTGTCCAATCTCTGCCCCTATCTTCTTGATCTCATCATCCCTGATCGTCTTCGCGATTATCGAGGCCGCACCAACGATAGGATAGAGGTCGTCCGCCTTGTGCTTGGATATTATCTCGATGTCAAATCCGAGGCCGCGTTTGATGTCATTGCCGAACCTTCCGGCGTCAACATCGGCGGCATCGACGTAAGCAACCGACGGCCTCAGTTTATCCACCACGGAGGTGAACAGGTACACTTCGAGTTCGTTCATGGTCATTTCCTCACGGAGATTGTCGATCTCCTCGGCAGGGACCAACACGCTTTCGACATCGGCTATCGATCTAATCTGAACTGCGAGCTCCTCCCTCCTGGCTGGAGTCAATTGCTTGGAGTCCCTGACACCCATGTCGACGAGTTGATCCTCGTCATCCAGAGTCACGCCCGCCACGACCATGGGGCCCATGACAGGCCCGCGCCCAGCTTCGTCCACGCCACAGATCCTGCCTTTCATCTATTCCTCCTCGAACAGCTCTATGGCGATCTCATTCGCCCTGTCATATATTACATCTTCTTTCAGACCCGTGGCCTCCCTTTGGTCCACAACAATATTCCCGTCAACGATCGTAGTGGTTACGTTTGCTCCGTTGCAGGAGTAGACCAGGTGGGAAACGATCCGGGCTTTGTCGTACGGTGTGGTCATTGGTGACGCGAAATCCAGGACTGCTATGTCGGCTCTCTTCCCGATCTCGATGGAACCTATCTTATCCTCCATACCAACGGCTCGAGCACCGTCAATGGTGGCGAGGTCAAATACCTTCTGGGCATCGAACACCCTGGCATCCCACCGGTCCGCTTTGTGAAGAAGGGCGCAGAACTTCATGGTCTCGAACATGTCCAGGCTGTTGTTGGACACCGGACTGTCGGTTCCCAAAGACACCGTGACTCCATTCTCGAACATCTCAGGCAGCGGTGCGACCCCACCTGTGGCCAGCTTCATATTGGATACCGGGCAGTGGGAGACTTTCACGTCTTCCTTGGCCAGCACCCTCACCTCACCTATAGTGACCCAGCCGATGTGGGCGGCGAGGAGTCTGCCGGTGAGAAATCCTATCTTGCTCAACCATTCGACAGGACGTTGGCCGGTCTTCCTCTGGTGGTCGTACACCTCCTTCCTGGTCTCGGAGAGATGCATATGGAGCATCACGTCCTCCTTCTCCGCCAGTTGCTTCCCTGCCAGGAAGGTCTCTTCAGAACAGACGTAGACTCCCATCAGAGACACGAGCGGTGTGATGAGGTCCTCGTCCCTGTGCTTTGAAATGAAGGACGCGCAGTTGTTCAGGGGCGTTCCCCTCTGCGTGGAGATATCTTCGTCCAACACTGCCCATCCCAGGTAGGCCCGCATTCCGGCCTCTCTGACAGCCCTTGCCACCTCGTCCTCCCAGTAGAAGAGGTCCACGAAGGTAGTAGTTCCGGACTTGATCATTTCCAGGCATCCAAGCAGTGCTCCGACCTGGACGTCCCTTCGCGTGACCTTGGCGTCGAACTCGAAGGTCTTCTCGAGCATCTCGTGAAGGTGGACGTCGTCTGCGAGTCCTCGCAACAGCGTGTTGGCGACATGGTTGTGTGTGTTGATCATCCCGGGTATGACCACGTTGCCAGAGCAGTCGATAACGTGATCTGCCTCATTATTGGAGCGACCTATCTCGACTATCCTTCCATCCTCGATGTAGAGGTCTCCCTCTATTATCTCCCTGCTTTGATTCTGGGTCGCAATGATTCCATCTCTGAGCAGAATGGACATGTCCTTTGACGGAAACGGTTTGGGGTATTTCAAAGTGTTCGGGTAGAGATGGTTCTGTGCGTGAGAAAACATTGGAAAGGTTTTTGAAGTGGAAGCATTCTCTTTCTTTCGTGAAGTTCAGCGAAGAGGTTGCCGGACTGGTGGACCAAATCCCATCTGGAATGATATCTACGTACGGCGAGATCGCGAAAGCGTTGGGGGATGTAATTGCATCGAGGACCATCTACGCAACCCTAAGCCAAGAAGTCGATGGAAACACTCCCACACATCGTGTCGTCACCGCCAGAGGGGAAGTAGCATACTCCAGATATCTTCAGGTCCTCAAGGAGGAAGGAGTCCCAATCAAGGACAAGAGGGTGAGGGACCTTCCAGAGCACTTGTTCAAGGATTTCAAGTCCTCAAAGATTCTCGAGAAGATGAGAAAGGAACAGGAGAGACTTGCTGCAAAGGTGTCCCTGGAAGATGGCTTTGGCGCCTCCAGGTTGATTGGCGGGGTCGATGTTGCGTACGATGGAAACAACGCGTATGCGGCGTGCGTGGTTCTTGATGCTGAGAAGATGAAACTGGTAGAGGAAAGAAGACTGAGCGGAAAGGTCTCGTTCCCCTATGTAAGCACCTACCTGTCCTACAGAGAGCTCCCGATGATCAAGAGGATATACTCCAAACTGAAGAACAAGCCGGACGTCCTCATGGTGGACGGCAACGGGATCCTGCATCCCAGAAGGATAGGCATCGCATCTCACGTTGGAATCGAGCTGGACATTCCAACGATAGGAGTGGCGAAGAGACTCCTCCTGGGTAGGCTGGGCAAGGTCCCTGAGAAGATAGGTGACTTCGCCAGCATAATCCACAAGGGGAAGGTCGTCGGAATGGCGCTGAAGACAACAAAGTCTGATAATTACGTGTATGTTTCTCCGGGGCATAAGGTTTCAATGAAGAGCGCTCTAGAGCTGTCAAAGAAACTGTGCTACCACCGCCTTCCGGAGACCATCAGAAGGGCGCACAGAATGGCGACCGAGCTGAAGAGGAAGCGGACGAAGTAGCGTCCCAAAAGAGCTTTTTATACAAGAAGACCAATCATTCAGACGTGAGGATCTTAGTCTTCGGTGCTGGAGCTCTGGGTAGCTTCGTTGGGGGCATGTTATCCAAGAAGAACGACGTGATGCTCATCGGCAGACGAGACCATGTTGAGACCATCGAAGAGAATGGACTTACGATAACAGGCAAGACGGAAATCGTGGTCCATCCCAAGGCCAAGGAGAGTGCGGATGGCAGCGAGAAGCCTGACTGGGTACTGGTGGCGACAAAATCCTATGATACTGAAGATGCCATGAGGACCTTGAGCCCTTTGTTCAAAGATGCCGTATTCTTATCGCTCCAGAACGGTCTGGGAAACGAGGACATCTTGTCGAAATATGCTCCCCGAGTGTTGGGCGGCACGACCAGCCATGGGATCACCAAGGTCGGGTCAGGAAGGATTATCCACGCCGGTCTTGGAAGGACGATTCTGGGTAACTACCAGGGAGCCGAGGATTCGGTGTCAGTCATTGCTGATGCTCTCAATGGATCGGGGATAGAGACCGAGATCACGAGTGACATAAGAAGGGAGATCTGGAAGAAGGCGATAGTGAACGCGGGGATAAATCCGCTCACGGCGATAACTGGCCAGAAGAATAGTTTCGTACTTGAGAACCCGAACCTGGAGATGACCCTGGAAGCCATATGCGAGGAGGCCGTCCAGGTGGCCAACGCCCATGGGATCGATATCTCGGTGGAGGAAGCGATAGAACAAACCAAGGAAGTGGCGAGACTGACCTCAGATAACAAATCCAGCATGCTTCAGGACATAGAGGGAGGGAAGAGGACGGAGATCGACTCCATCTGCGGCGCGATAGTGAAGTTGGGAATGGAGAAGAATATCCCCACGCCGGTGAACTCGTCCTTGATGGCAGTGGTAAAGGGCATCGAGGCTTCCCAAGAATGAATTGAGAGCGGAAAAGGCTAGCCAGACCTGATTCCCATATATAAAGCAGAATACGATACCTTTTTAAGGGAGTTTATAAATCACATAAGCCTCAAAGAATCAGAATTTCTATGTTGGAGGAATAGACTTGCCAAAAATAAAGATAGAGAACGTGGTTGCATCGACCTCGCTCGGAAGCGAGCTCGATTTGCAGGCAATAGCACTCGCTCTAGGGGGAGCCGAATACGAGCCAGAACAATTTCCAGGACTGATCTACAGGTTGAAGGAGCCCAAGACTGCGACCCTTCTATTCAGAAGTGGAAAAGTGGTCTGTACCGGGGCGAAGAGCCTGGAACAAGTGAGAATTGCTATCACCAAAGTCGCGAAGCAGATTGGGAAGGCTGGCATCAAGATCGACAAGGAGCCTGACATAGAGGTTCAGAACATCGTCGCGTCGTCCGACCTTGAAACGGAGATAAACCTGAACGCGATCGCCATCAGCCTTGGACTGGAGAAGGTCGAGTATGAGCCCGAACAGTTCCCCGGACTGGTGTACAGACTCGATGACCCTAAGGTCGTAGTTCTCCTGTTCGGTTCCGGAAAGCTTGTTTGCACCGGCGCCAGAAAACCAGAGGACGTGGAAAGGGCCGTGGAGAAGATCATCATAGAACTGGGCCAAGCCGGCCTACTTCGCTAGGGATTCAACGCTTTTATAAACGATATGCATTTGGTTAATTCAATGTACATTCTGGACAATCACATGCACCTCCGCCCGGACGGGGAGAATGTTGAAGCAGTGAGGAAGTTCTGCAAGGCAGGCGGGACCCATATCTTTCTGGCACACATACCGTACCGAGACATACCCATAACCGGAGAGGATAGCTACCGCAAGGCGTTCGACCGAACACTCGCCATGGCGGATAGGGTCAGAAAGGAAACCGAGGCGGTTGTGTTCATCAGTGTGGGACCATACCCGGTCGACCTGGTCCACATGGTTGAGCATATGCCACTGGAGTCGGCAACAGACATAATGATGAAAGGGATGGACCTGGCAGCAGGTCTGGTGGAAGAGAAGGCAGTGGTTGCAATCGGGGAAATCGGAAGGCCTCATTTCCCTGTCCCAGAGGAGATAGTGGTGGCATCCAACAAGATCCTGGAACACGGAATGATGGTGGCAAAGGAGGTTGACTGTGGAGTAATCCTCCACACCGAGTCAGCAACGGCTGAGACATTCAAGGAGTTCGCTGAGATGGCGGATTCGGTGGGACTGGAGAGGGAGAAGGTGGTCAAGCACTTCTGTCCACCCATCATTGATGTTGATCAGAACCATGGGCTGTTCCCGAGCGTGCTGGCAACAAAGAAGAACATCTCAGCGGCGATTCCCCAGGGGAACAGATTCCTGATGGAGACCGATTACATCGATGATCCGAGGAGACCGGGCGCGGTCCTCGGTCCGGCAACCGTGCCCAAGACTACAAAATCAATGCTCCAGGATGGGCTCCTGACAGAAGAGGATGTTATCTCGATCCATAAGGCCAATCCCGAACGAATCTACGGTATCTCGATCGAATGATTACCTTCTGACCTCAAAGCTCGTGAAGCTGTCAGTTGGGTCGTCCCATGCGACATCTACGCTTATGACCTTCGCGTTTGGTTGATCGTCCCGGCACCACTCGATGGCTTCTTGAACGGACTCCCTCTCACCCTCGAAGACGGCCTCCACGGTCCCGTCAGCGAGATTCCTTACCCATCCTACAACGCCAACCTCCCTGGCCTTCCTCTCGGTATTGGCCCTGAAGAACACGCCCTGTACGCGCCCCCTGAATATGGCGTGAGCTCTTGCCTTCATAGAACCATGTACTGAACTAACTTGGTTCGTAAAGAAACTTGCGGTGGGAATCCTTGAATCGGGTGCAAATGGAAATACATGTGGGATTGCTCATAATCTGGCATAGAATGGGAGAATTAGAAAGGTTATATATCGAATTGCCAATACACGCCCGAACAGTGAGCAAATGGGACCCAGTGACATCTTGGACTTGACAGCCGCGGATCTGATGTCTGAACACCCAGTCACAGCGACTCCTGACGAACATCTATCCGAGATCATCGGACTGATGAAGAAGAAGGACATCCACGAGGTTTTGGTGGTTGAGAACGGAGAACTCTTGGGTATGGTGAGCTACGATTCCTTGATAAAGAGACGGGGGCTGCCTCCGACCACAAAGGTCTCCCACGTCATGAACCACGTCGCCCATATCGAGGAGGATTGTTCTCTACCGTTGATAGCCGAAACGACACTCTCGACCGGGCTGAGGGCGCTTCCGGTCAAAAGGGGAAAGGATCTTGTTGGAGTGATCTCCAGGACGGATTTGATCGACTCAATATTGGACTCCCCGGAACTGGCGGAAACATCGGTTGAATCGGTGATGTCACCGTCCGTCACATGCGTGTACGAGAACGAAAGCGTTTCCAGAGCTAGACACGTGATGCAGGAACTCGACGCCAGATCGATACCGGTCATTGATGAATATGGCCATCTGGTGGGTGTCATCGGCCAGAAGGATATAGTGCCCATGGTGCTGCAATCGCAGAAGAGGGGAGAGGATGCAGGTCTCGACAGAGGCCCGCTAGACGTGGAGGTCAAGAGCATAATGAGCTCGCCTCCGGTCGCGACTACCAGAGAGGCCACGGTCAAAGAAGCAATTGAACTGATGAAGAAGCATAACATTTCCAATATCGTTGTGTCAGAGAAGAATGTGCCCCACGGCATCCTCACACAGATAGACCTGGTCGAACTGCTGGTAGTGCACGGAAGAGGCGAAGAGGTCTACATCCAGATCAGCGGGCTGGAGGAAGGACCAGAGGTCTACGAGGAGATGTACGACGCCATCGGAAAGACGGTCAAGAGAATCGGAAAGATGGCCACCCCGAAGGTACTCAACATCCACGTTGTGAAACATCACTCCACTGGAGACAGGTTCAAACACTCTATCCGAGCAAGGCTGACCACCGAGAAGAGCATGTACTACGCCAAGGGATTCGACTGGAACCTGTTCGTCACCCTGGACGAGGTCCTTGATCAGCTTGAGAGGGATATCAAGAAAGAGAAGGAAATGCGACTGGACGCCAGGAAAAGGAAGAGCAGGTCATAGTTTCCAGTACGAACTGTGTGATTCTTTAGCAGCTTCAACAGCATCCCTGCCGTACCCGTCTGTGTCCGTGATATCGATGTAGCTCATGGGGAGCTCCTTTTTCTGAAAAAGGGCGATTATCCCGGCGGAGACCTCGGCAAGGGCTCCAAGGTCGTATCCACCCTCCAAGAATACTGCGAACCTTCCGTCGCAGAGGTCCCGGGCGGCATCCAGTGTCTTCTTGATCAGATTCACATATCCGGGGGAGGACAATGCCAATCCGGTAAGCGGATCCCGGTAATGTGAATCACCGCCAAAACTGAGGAGTATCATCTCGGGCTTGAACTGGTCCAATATGGGATGGAAGAGCTCGTCGAAGGCCGTGTGGTAGGACATGTCACCGGACCCACCCGGGAAAGGAACGTTGACTATGTGGCCTTCACCCTCACCTTCCCCCACGAAGTTGGCGGCACCGGTACCTGGGAATATCCCCCGCTGATGCATTGACATGTATACGACGTCCCTACTGTCCTGGAACACGTCGCTCGTGCCGTTGCCGTGATGGCCGTCGTAATCCAGTATCGCCACCCGATCGATGTCCTCAAGGAGCGCCTTGGCCGCTATCGCGATATTGTTGAAGTAACAGAAGCCACCGCCCATTCCTGGTCCTGCGTGGTGACCGGGCGGTCTGTTCAGAACGAAATAGGGCCGCTTCTCTTCGAATGACTTCCTAGTAGCCATTAGTCCACCCCCTGCCGAAAGCATCGCTATCTCGTAGGTCTCGGTGTGAAGTGCGGTGTCGTGATCCAGCCTGCCCTCCCCGTAGTTCTGAACCATGTCGACGTACTCGGGAGTGTGGACAAGAAGAACCTCGTCCCTGGAGGCTTCTTCGGGAACCAGATAGCCGTCCATCAATTCGCTTTCCTCGAGCTTCTGGAGGATCGCTTCCAGCCGTTGAGGCGATTCGGGATGGAACCTGTCCTGAATGTGATCCAGATACCTCGGATGATAGACTATCATGAGCGGTGTATCGCCGACGTAATCTATAATCCTTTCATGAAAGTAGTTAGTTTTAAACAGGTCTCTTTCATATCCTGAACCATGGACCTGCCCATTGATTGGATTTTCTTTTTGTTTCAAGTTGTCATTGTGATG
Source organism: Methanomassiliicoccales archaeon (assembly GCA_030593885.1). Taxonomy (GTDB): domain Archaea; phylum Thermoplasmatota; class Thermoplasmata; order RBG-16-68-12; family SOIM01; genus JAGLME01. Next base: position 6,020 of record JAUVGH010000009.1, on the reverse strand, counting down.
ATAATCCTCTATGTGGCAACCAGGATCGTCTGCAGGGAGGACATAGTATCTGCGGCTTATGCGCTCAGGCTTTTCGTGACGGCTTTGCTGGCGGTGGTGCTGGTTCCGATGCTGCAGAACATATTGGGCCTGGGTATCATTGGCCTGTTGATAGCCTTCTTCTTGTTGGTCCTGATCATAAGGTACATCATCGTCTCAGAGGCTAGTCTAGGGGAGGAGGTGATCGAGTCCATACTCATCGCCCTCATCACGCTGATCTCCATCTTCATCATCAACTACATCGCAAAGGAACTTCTCGGTGTCACCGTTCTGGGCGGGCTGTTAGGATGATGTGCTATTGGACTGAGCGGTGTCGTCTTGGGGCTCCTGGCATTGCAAAACATTTAAGACACCGTAAAACGATAGATAGGCAATAACCGGGGGAGCGGTATGAAAGAGAAGCTCATTAGCCTCCTTGTATTGTACATGTTGACGGCAACATTGGTGCCAATTGTGGGTTTGAGCGGTGGAGCAGGGGATGCACCCGAGGCAGTGCCCGATGAAATGCTCATCTGGGAGGGATACGCGAAGGGATACGTCACGATCACTCAACTGGCGAATGCTTTGTTCAGGGTAGTCAACGCCGCGGATGTGGATGTGAAGGTGGACGAGGAGGTTCAGCTGTTGAGCCCGAGTCCGTTGGACATCTCTCCTCAGGTCACAACTCAGGATGGCGCGCTGATGCCTACGACCATACCTGCGCAGAGCAACCAGATCTTCACCTATGGGGATCCCATGGGCGGACCTCTACCTCAAGAACCCAACTGGTGGTGCACCGAGGCCAATCAGTTGACCCAGGCTGCCGTGAAGGTAACACTGGGCGGGGAAGTCCTTCCGTATGCGTTACAGACCATACTCCTGCTGCCAAACGCCGAGAGGCAGAAAGCCCTCTGGGATTACCAAGATGTCAACCCGACGGTGGTGATCGGCAAGACGCCTCTTTGGAGTGATATCCCGGACAACCAGGAGAACGAGGTGGAGATCCAACTGGCGATCACGAACACTGGTTTCGTGGGTGCCTCGGGCGCGCTCGTCACAGACAGCCTACCTCCGGGGTATTCATACGATCCCAACAGTTTCAGCCTTCAGCCGGACAGCATTGAGCAGGACCTGGATGGAAACACGATAATCAAATGGCAGGTAAGCTTGGATCCTGCAGTCGTGACGGACCCTCTGCTCATGGACCCAACTGACTACGACACCGAGCTCATCACCTACAAGATCATAACACCGGTTCTTGATGAGGGCAAGCATTTCCTGCCGAGGGCATTCGTGGACCATGACAACGACGGCATCCTTGAGACGCAGTTGAAGTTCACCCAGGATGACGACAACAACGACGCTCACTCAGCCAAGCCTCTGCTGGAGGTCTACCACGTGAACGAACCGCCGGTAGCGAGCGCAGGCGGCTTCTATTACGTCCAAGAGGGGAACACACTGACCCTGGACGCGAGTGCGAGCTACGACCCGGAGGGAGATCCGATTCAGTTCAGGTGGGACCTGGACCTGGACGGTGTCTGGGACACCTTGTGGAGCTCCAACCCGACCGTTGACATGACATTGGGAGACGACACATCAGGAATGATCAAGGTTGAGGTCACCGACGGAGAGGACAATTCAGTTGCCTTCGCATACTACCTATTCGAGAACGTGGCCCCGACGTTGAATTCGCTTGATTATATCGTTTCAGCATCCCAACCGCGCACCATCGGGTACTGGGGAAGGGAATGCTGGGATTGGCTACCGCCGAGCCCCGACCACCTGGGGATACTGCCGGAGTACGTCCAGTTCATAAGCGACACTTCCCAAGTATTCTCCAACGTCCAATCCAAGGAAGACGTCTGTGCCTATCTGGAACAGGTGGACCACTCGGTGATGCTTGAGAAGGCCAAACAACAGCTCATCGCAAATTGGCTGAACGTCGCCTCCGGCAACTTGTCCCTGGGAACGAAGGCCGATCTTCCGGAGCTCAATTTCACTGGAACGGTGGGAGAGTTCCTGGACCTGGCCGAGAACGCGATCCTCAACAATGACGAAGCCGAGTTCGAGAGGATCATGGAGATCGCGGATTACATCAACAACGGTATTGGAGTGGAGATAGCCACGGTCACCTTCATTGCATCGGCCACTGATCAGGGTTCTGACGATATCAGCTTCGAATGGGACTTCGGGGATGGAACGACCTACGGACCCGAGTGGGTATACAATAACGGGGTCGGACCCGAACCCGATCCCGAGTATAGCCCAGGCGGGACGTATCCGTTCACGGCCGGAAACACGGTGACGACGTCGTACATGGGCCTGGGAACATACACTGTACATCTGACACTGGTTGATGACGACGACGGAGAACTGACACAGACGGTAGATGTCCTGGTCTCCTAGCACAAACCCAAAAGAATTTACTATCGGTCTCAATTGTGTTAGCGATAGCGGGGTGGAACATTGGAGTGCAATATCGAGCTCAACATGGAGAACTGCAATTGCACGTACGAACCGTGCAGCAGGAAGGGGAAGTGTTGCGAGTGCCTCAGATATCACTGGAACATGAGGGAATTGCCGGCATGCTTGTTTCCAGATGATGTGGAGAGAACGTATGACCGATCCATCCAGAGGTTCATTGCGGTTCATTCTGGGTGATGTGGGACAAGAACAGCGCTGGACAAGAGGGCCAGACTGAATACGTATAAAGAAAATGGCTTAGTTAAGTATATATTTGCCACTCTCAATGTATTCGTGACGCCCATGGTGAAGCGAGGAGAAAAGCTTACGGACAAGACCCTCACGGCCAACGAGAAGATTTTGATTCATATGAAAGAGAGTTCCCCCCTGAGGGACCTCATGGATGCTCCATATGCCCTTACCCAGCACGGAATCTCTGACAGTGTGGGTATGCGAGTGAATCACGTCTCCAGGGCCATGAAGACATTGTCGAAAGACGGTTATGTCGAGGAATCCACAGGGCGTGTGAAGGGTGAGATCAGAAAGAGAAAGGTGTATTCGCTTACTGACCGAGGGGCAACAAAGGCCGAGGAGCTGAGGGAAGAACTGGCGTCCAAGATGGTCGAACTGCGCAAGGACAAGGTGGTCAAGGAGCTCACGATCAAGGGGGTAGTGGAGCATCTGGGCGGGGTGCCAATCACAGCCATACTGAGGAAAGTGGATTCGGATGGTGTCATTGACATTTCGGTCAGGAGGAAGACCAAGAAGCTCGTGACGCTTTCGAGGGGTCTGCCCAGGTCTGCTAACTTCTACGGAAGAGAGGGCGATATGGCAGTTCTGGAAGAGTGGCTAAGTTCCCGGCGGGAGAGTGTGCTATCTCTAGCAGGAGCGAAGGGCATCGGGAAATCGTCTCTCGCAATGAACGTGTATGAGCAGTGGACATCGAGCATGAACACCTTCTGGTTCACCTTCCAGGAGTGGGACACAACAGACAGCTTCCTGGAGGCCCTGTCCAACTTCCTGAAGGACATGGGCAGGCCGGAGCTGAAGGACTACATGAACAGCGCCAAGAAGATAGACATGTGGGATGTCTCGGGCTGGATCGAGAGAGGCCTGGGAGATGACGATAACGTCCTCTTTCTTGATGAGGCGGTCGTAATGGGCAAGAGCATGGAAAGCCTCCTGAACACGCTCATCGAGAGCGTCGGAAGAGCCGAGAATACGAAGATGTTGATCACCCAGGACAAGAGGGACATCCCCAACAGACGGTCGTTCCTGACGCGGGAGCTGCTGGTGGAGATCGACCTCCTCGGTTTGGACAAGAAGAGCTGTGAGAAGTTGCTGGCCAAGAAGATGGACGATTCAGAGTTCGAGAAGATCTACCGCCTTACCGAAGGGAATCCGCTTCACATCACCCTCATAGGGAGCGGCAGACTTGAAGACCTCATAGACACCAAGGATTATACGCCAGAGGAACTGGCTCTCCTAAAATACATGAAGGTCATCAATGAGACTAAATGACCCTTGACACCTGGAAGCGACCGTTCTTGAATTCTAGAGTGAAGAAGCCGGTGTCGTGGTTCACTCCCCTCATTTTGGCGCAACGAATCCTTCTGAAGACATCGGTGTCGCCGATCCTGTCCATGGTAACGTAGAAGATTCCGTCAGCCAGATAATCCTCGTCCTGGACGATATCCATGTTTGGTGAGATCTCCGAGATGATGAACGTGGTGACGCCCAAGGTCTTGAGCCAGCCAAAGAAATGGAACATGTCCGTCCTGCGGTCCCTCATGTCCGCAATGGTCTCAAGGACGGCCAATGAGTCGATCACAAGGAGTTCATAGTCCATCTCCCCCTTCAGGTCGAGAAGGTGTTTCTTGAGGACGTCCATCCAGGGTGGAATCTCTTCCAGCGAATCGGCCTTTTCCTCTAGCTCCTGTATCCCCCGCCTGATCCTGGAGAAGTCCTGTATGCTGACCTTGTCGGATACCTGGTTGGGGTCGAGCCCGAGTCCGGACATTTGCGTCTCTAAGCTCTTCCTGTCCTGCTCCAGGGTAACATATAGACCGCGCACTCCATCGTTCTTCGCATGGTTGTAGAGGATGTTGTAGGCAATGCTGGACTTCATGGTGCCAGGTGGTCCCGCTATCAAAACAACATGACCTTCCGGCACGCCGAGGACCTCCTCGTCGAACCCCTCAACATATAGCTTGAGCAGCCTCATCGCTGTTCGATTAGAACGTGTGTATAAAAAGGTTTTCGGGATATTCTCACGAGATTGGTAATTGGTAACTAAGGGGGTGAGCACCTAGCAGGGTTCATATACCCTCAAAGTCATGATATATATTGTATCCTCTGGGAGGGGGAGTTGCCTGTTAAGGGCTTTTGGAGGAGGGGAGTAAGAGCGAGATGGAGCCCAGTCCTCTGGGACTGGTTTCCACCCCATTTTTCTTTGATGATTGTCCGTCCATTTTTTCGAAAGGCTTATGTCGTTCAATCTTCTTCTTCCAACCTCCGGAAAGGAGGTTCGGACGATCATTGGACGAAGGGTGTCATTGCGTCCGCTCGAACGCGGGGATCTGGCCACTTCCATAAAATGGCTTAACGACGCAGAGATAATGAGCTTGCTGGGCAGAAGGCACCAACTGTCCATGGCCGAAGAGGAGAGATGGTATGAGGATTACCTCAAGTCCGGCAAGAGCAGGATCTTCGCCATAGAGGAGGGCGGCAGCCACATCGGGAACATCGGGCTCCACAAAATAGACAACGAGAATCGAAGCGCATCGCTGGGCATCGTGATAGGTGAGAAGGACAGGTGGGGCAAGGGCCACGGCTCGGATGCGTTGGTCACCGTTCTACGGTACGCCTTCAGAGAGCTGGGTCTCCACAAGGTCTCCCTCAGGGTCTTCCAGGGCAATGATAGGGCGATCAGTTCGTACAAGAGATGCGGCTTCAAGCAGGAAGGAGTGATGAGGGAACAGGTGTTCAAGGACGGCAAGTTCCACAATCTGTTCGCAATGTCCATCCTGGACAGGGAGTTCAACGAGCTTCACGGTAAGGAATCGAAAGGGATTTAGCAGGCTTCTGGGTTCCTGGTCTGTGTCCAAGATCACGGTCAGGGTCAAGCGTTTGCCGGATGATGTGGAGGAATGGGAGCACGAGCTACTTTTGGATACGCCTGAATTGATAATCTCGGAATTCACATTCTCCGGATTGCCCAAACCCTCTGTGCTAGAAGGCAAGATCGTGACAGAGAACGGCTACAGGGGGATCCTCTTCGAGTTCGTCGATGAATGGTATGAGATCATCAAGATCTGGGACCACGATGGGGATCTGGTGGGATATTACTGCAACATCAACGCCCCTCCGGTCAGGTTCGATGGGGGCTACGAGATAACTGACCTGTTCCTGGACCTGTGGGTGTATCCGGACCTGAAGTATCACGTTCTGGACGAAGATGAGCTCCTCGAGGCGGTCGAGACAGGCTTGATAAGCAGCGAATTGAGTGAAAGGGCACAAGATGTCTTGGCCAGGCTCCT
>JAUVGH010000027.1 GCA_030593885.1 Methanomassiliicoccales archaeon | reverse complement strand
GACTACGTAGGTCAAGCTGACACCTCACAGATCAAGATCGATGGGGGATTCTCCGACTGGAACGGTGTGGAAATCGACCAGGATAATGTGACGGTCTCCAATCCCAACATCGATGTGACCGATTTCGCTGCCAAGACGGTGCAAAGGCCGTTTCCTTCGGTCAGGGTTGACGCTTTCTTCTATGTTAATGTGGCCGGGAGGATAGCAGGAGGCAGCCTCGTTCCCTACGCGTCCCCCGGCCCGCTCAAACAACTGGTCTATGTCCGGGATAGCGACAGGGACACCGTGCCGGACACCATGGACAGATTCCCATTCGACTTCGACAACGACGACACACCAGACATTGAGGAAGGTTCAGACGTTGACGGCGATCAGATTCTCGACTATCCACTCGGTCCTGACTACTATCTAGTAACCACCATTCCAGTGGATTACCCACCACCATACGGTGGAAGAGAGGTGAGAGTGTACACAGGTCCCAGGACCGTACCGACGGTCACCGGTGAGGACTACATACGAGCCTTCGTGGACATAAACGGCAATGTCGAAGGATATGCCATCGGCCCCATCTACGCCGATTACCTCCTTGAGATAAGGGGAAAGAACGGGGACATCAACTGGATATCGCTCATGGAGTTCAGCGGGGAGTCCCCGACCGACTGGGACTGGACAACGACCGGGAATGAAGTCTCGGCATCACTCGATATGCACAGGATCGAGGCTACCGCGGACGCAACCGATCTGATTGGGGATCGTTTCGAGGTCGTGTTTGAAACATCGGACTGGGAGGATGAGAGTGACATGACGACAAATCTCTCAGGACGCGGAAGGTCGGCGACCAGAGGGTCTTTTGGTGACTATGACGCCAGGTTCATATCCCAGAACTATGACGCTTACATGACAGAACTTGCTGACAAGGTCTCCTTCAGAACGGTAGGAAACGAACTTGAATGGGAGGTCCCACGGCAGGTTAAATGGGATGACGGAACCTCGGAGAGGGTCCTGGGCGACCTGGTCCCATCCGATCTGGTCCTGTCCGAGGGCGGGGTCATTTACCCCAACACATACTCAGGTCTGCCCCTTTCGATCGAGTACACATTCGAGAACAACGCGCTCAAAGAGAACTTCGTGCTGGACAGTGCTATCGCCGGTTTGACCGGAGATGGTCATCTATCCATGATGAGCCACCTGGGATACACTGACGGTCTGATGATAGAGACCAATGGTACTGAATCAGGGGAATGGATCGTAATCACCGATGGAATGGAATTCAGGGATACGGCCCGCACCAGCTTCTCGATTGAGGCCCCCTATGCGATTGATGCTGATGGCGATGTTGTCGAGTGCAACTACCTCTATAGCTCCGAGAGGCGATTGCTGGACCTCCGTTGCCCGGCAGAGTGGTTCGTGAGCGCTGAATATCCCGTGAGCATAGACCCCACAGTATCCACATACACACTTGAGAACGACGGAACGCTGGGTGAAGCGTCTGAGAGGTTCGGGTACTCGGTCGCCGTCGGTGATTTTGACGACGACGGATATGCGGACGTTCTGGTGGGTGCCCCTTACTCCGATTCCAACACCACAGATTCCGGTGCCGCCTACATCTACTTCGGCCCCTTCTCTGTTGGAGATACAACGCCGGACGTGCAGATCGTGGCGGGCAACACCGGAGCCCTTCTCGGTTGGGCAGTTACCGCCGGGAAGTTCAACAACGATGACTACTGGGACGCAGCCGTTTCCCAGAAGGACAACGATGTCTACGTCTATTATGGAGCATCCAGTTGGAGTGCCTGGGTGACCTTATCCGATGTCGATGTGACCTTTGATGAGAGTTCGATCACTAGTGATACTGGGGAAGAAGGCTTCGGAATGTCCCTGGCGGCCGGCAACTTCGACGATGATGGTACCCCACTTAACTTCGACGACCTTCTGATAGGTGCACCGTTCAAGGACATAGGAGGAAATCAGCAAAACCCCGACGGGGCAGTGTACGCGTTCATTAGCGTGTTCGGCTCCACCGAGACGGGAGAGGACCACCTGCTCAGGCCTGATTCCGACAAGGACAAAGCCCATTTCGGCCACTCGATCGCCCTGGGGAAAATAGACAACGACGACAAGTTGGATGTCGTGGTTGGTGAACCTTTCAACGATACCGGCGATGGATCGGTGCAGATCTTCTACGGCGCTGAGATAAACACGGTATCAGAGACCCCCGACGAATGGTTGGTGCCTGAGCAGGCGGATGAGAAATTCGGATGGAGCGTCGCGGTGGGCCACATGGACACCAACAGCTACGCTGACATATTGGTGGGCGCTCCGGAGAACGACGAGGGCGGAACCGACATCGGTAGAGCATATGTTTACCAGTCCGAAACCGATGGAAGCGGGATGTTGGCCGAGTCCACCCCGGATATAGATCTTCCAGGATGGGGAGTTGGGGGCATGGCAGGATACAATGTGACCGTGGGAGACTTCTACGGGGACGGACAGGGAGATGCGATTGTTGGCGCCCCATATAATCAAACGAATTCGAACGGCTCGGTCTTCATCTATGATGATCCGATCGGTGGGGACGCCGTGATTGACGACAGCATTGATGGCAACCAAAGCAATGAGCATCTCGGTTGGTCGGTGGCCGGTGGGGAATTCGCCAATGACACCACCTTCGTACTTGCCGGCGGCGCTCCGGACTGGGATGATGCAAGCCCTTCAGAAACGGATGCCGGAAGAGTCATGATAATGGTCATACCGGAATATCTCGGTAATATCCTCTTCGTCCCTCTTCTGCTGGCAGTTCCGATCGTACTGAAAAGAAGAAAGAGAAAATCACTTTAGTTTTGCAGCCATTGAACTGACTTCTGAGAAATTATCTTCCAGCAATTTCAACGCTCTGGTGAGGGTCTCCTTTGAGCTCAGGGCGCCGTCTGTCTCGAACTGGAAGAGAATCTTGGACTTGTCCTTCTCGACAGTGACGCAACCCTCTCCGCAGGACTCCTCGCAAAGCATGCAGAAGACGCATGCCTCCTCATCCTTGACAACTATCTTGCCCTTCACTACCTTGAAGACATCAGTAGGACACACCTCGATGCATGTCTCTTCCCCGTCCCACTTCTTGTTGTTCACACTGATGGATGGATTGAACTTGTAACCGACACCGTGAGCGCTCTGCCATTTGGCATGTTCCTTGCCAGTGCCGAGAATGGCCGTGGCGTAAATCAGAACGGCCTGACCGTCGCCGAGCTTGACGATCGGTATCTTCTCGTCCGATACCTTGAGGGTGGGATCGCCGACGGGTTCCATATCTCCAGAGTAGACCGTACACGGACCCTTCTTGTTGAGAGCGTACATGATGGTGCAGTTGGGACATCCTTCCCCCTTGCAGGCCTTGCATTCCTCCCTGAAACCGAAAAGCTCGAGATTGGTGGGGATTGGGATCAGGCCCATTCTGTGAGCAATCATCTCATCGAAGAGAGGAGTGATGCTCTCGTACTCCTTGCCGTCCTCGCCTCTTATTGGTCCGAGATGGAACTCCACATCCTCTATCGCCATTCTGGGGACGTCGGAAATGAGCGTTCTCCGCAGCGCGTTGGCCAGAACAGGCCTTGTCTTGTTAAGCACGAAGTTACCGCTCGTGTCGGTGAACTCCCTGACCTCCAGCTCCAATCTATACCCTCCTCCCTCTCCTTCCGCCTCGTGACTTGGTTCCGTCATGGGGGATGGGTGTCACATCCTCGATCCTTCCGATTCGAAGACCCGCCCTGGCAAGCGCTCGTATGGCTGCTTGGGCACCGGGTCCGGGTGAAGCGGATTTGTTTCCGCCCGGGGCTCTGATCCGAACATGGATGGAGTCTATCCCCTTATCCCTCGCGATGTCAGCGATCCTTTCGGCCGTCTTCATCGCAGCATAGGGAGAAGCTTGGTCCTTGTCAGCCTTGACGACCATTCCCCCAGAGCATTTGGTGATGGTCTCGGCTCCAGTGATGTCGGTGAGAGTGATGATGACGTTGTTGTATGAAGCGTATATGTGGGCCACAGCCCATTTTGGCATTACTTCCCCTCCTTCTTCAGTTTCTCTTCCTTGGGTGGAGCTTCCTCGGCCTTCTCCTCCTTCTTCGGTTCCTCTTCCTTGACCTTGCCCTTGGCTTCCTTCTTGGCTTCTTCAGCTTCAGGCTCAGCTCCGACTTCCTTCTCTGGTGTTGGCGGGCCACTAACGGCCTCAACGTCCGGCCTTGAAGGATGCAGTTCATTTGCCAACGGAGAATCGGGGGAGTATCGTATGAGGTTCTCCTCGTCCCTCTTGACGTAATAACCGGGAATTGTGACCTTCCTGTCGCCTATGGCGGCGTGGCCATGGACGATTAGCTGTCTGGATTGCTTCGTTGAATATGCAAGACCTTTGACGTATGCCATGGTCTGGAATCTCCTGGAAAGGATGGCTTCGATGTCCAGGGCAAGAACGTCGTTGAGTGATGCACCTTCCAGCGGAAGCAACCCCAATGAACCGAGCTTCTTCAGAAGCTCTGACATCTCCTTCTCGGCCTGTTTGTCCTCGTACCTGACCTTGGCCTGGAGCTCTCGGGACCTCTGCCTGAATCCGCGCAAGAGTGTCTCGGCCTTCCACAGCTCCTTCTTGTTCTTGAGGCCGTACTTCTTGATGATCTCGTTCTCGGCCTTAATCCTGTCACCCTGCCAGGGATGTTTGGGCTTGTCGTATGTCCTTCTTGGAAACTTGGGGTCGCCCATCAACTCACTTTCCTTGCTGCCTGATGACCGCCTTTCTTCTGACGCCGACGGTCAGCCCCTTCCTTCCGTTGGAGCGTGTTCTCTGGCCCCTGACCTTCTGACCCCGTTCGTGCCTGATGCCCTTGTAGCACCGAATCATCTTCATCCTGTTGACGTCGCTGCGTCTGATCATCTCCAGCTCTGGTCCGATAATGTGGATGTCCTCTCCGGAGTCATAGTCCTTCTTCCTGTTGAACAGCCAGGTCGGGATGTCCTCTGACATCTCCTCGACAATTTTCTCGATCTCGTCGGTCTGTTCTTCAGAGAGGTCGCCTATCTTATCCGTCCTGGAGACGTTGGTACGGTCGCACACGATCTCCGCGAGCCTCTTCCCTATTCCCTTGATACCTGGAAGGGCGGTCACGACAGACTTGGCACCGTCTAGGTCGGTGTTCGCGATTCGAACTATAAATCTGAAATCTGATTGCTCTTCTTCTGCCAAGATTGTTCACCCTGGGTAGATGGCTTTTTACATAAGAGAGAGCTATTATTTAAAGATGGTGAGTAGGTATGTTTGCCTTTTCTGGCTCTGGCGATGAATGACATCTTGTTCCGACTTGACTCGGAACCCATACAAATCTTTTTAAACGCACCCATTTTTAGTGTCTCGTGGCTTTCCTCAAACTCGTTCGTCCACTGAATGTCATGTTAGCAGCCGGAGCTGTATTCATAGGGTCTTTTGTCGCCATGGGAACGGACGTTGCGGGCGCGGACATTCTCATCCCCGTTCTTCTCGCGTGTCTCGCGGCAGGACTTGTGACGGGTGCTGGGAACGTCCTGAACGACTACTCGGACCGGGACACTGACATGGTCAACCATCCAGAGAGGCCCATTCCTTCGGGTCAAGTCTCCCCCAAAGGAGCTCTTTCGCTATCGGTGGCGATGTTCTTACTTTCATTGCCATTGGCCCTTCTCGTAAATGTGGAGTGTTTCCTTCTGGCTGGCTTGAACATACTGGTTCTGGTCTCCTATGAGAGAGGTCTTAAGAAAAAGGGGTTCCCCGGGAACGTCGAAGTGAGCTGGCTGACCGGATCGATATTCATCTTTGGTGGTTTAGCTGCTTACCACGGAGATTTCGACGCCTTTGCCAGAACGTTCTATCTCGCTCTGCTCGCTTTCTTTGCTTCACTTGGAAGGGAGATAGCAAAGGACATTCAGGACATCGATGGCGACGTAGATCGAATGACCTTGCCAAAGAAGAAGGGGGTAAGAAAGGCATCGCAGTTCGCCGCGTTATTCTTCTTTGTGGCCGTCTTCTTCAGCTTGGCCCCGCCTTTCATCGGCCTGCTGAGCTTCTATTATCTCCCGATCGTCATTGTGGCTGATATAATCTTTATATACTCCTCAACTCTACTAACCCGAAATCCCCAGAGAGCAAGCAGTGCAGCGAAGATGGGAATGGCGATGGCCTTGCTGGCCTTCGTGATTGGAGGATTCACGTGAAAGCGTACGAATACATCCTCAAGAAGGTCCAAGATGGGAAGGTGCACATGACGCTCATCGATCCGGACAAGCAGGACCCAGCGGAAGCGGGGAGAATGGCCGGACTGGCGGTGGAGTTGGGGTCTGACGCGATCATGATCGGAGGATCAACTGGTGTTGACCAGGAGAATCTGGACGGGACTGTCAAAGAGATCAAGGAGAACGTGAAGGTTCCGACGATACTCTTCCCGAGTGGTGCCCACAGTATTAGCAGGTATGCGGACGCCATCTACTTCATGAGCATACTGAACTCAAAGAGCGTCAAGAACGTGATCGGGGAGCAGAGAAAGGCTTCGACGGTGATCAAGAAACTGGGGATAGAACCGATTCCAATGGGATATCTGATAATCGAGCCAGGCATGACCGTCGGAAAAATCGGTGAGGCTTCACTAATCGCAAGGGACGATCCTAGGGCGGCCATGGAATACGCTCTCGCAGGCCAATATCTCGGGATGAAGTTGATCTACTTGGAGGCGGGTTCAGGGGCGCCGGCGCCGGTACCTCAAGAGATGATCAGCAGGGTCAAGGGAGAGATAGAGATTCCACTTGTCATTGGAGGTGGAATAAGGAATCCGGAGGATGCAGGTACGGTCGCAAGGGCAGGAGCCGACATAGTGGTCACTGGAACCATAGTCGAACTTGACAAGACCCAGTCCATCCTGGGCGAAATAATCGAATCTGTTAAATCGGCAAGGTAAGAAAGATGAACCCCCTTCGTTTGATGACACCACAGCAAGCACAGGAGGAAACCGCAAGAGTGATACGTCGGGTTTTCAGAGCACCATCTCCTGAGAAGTCCATCCTGGCCATTGTTGCAGCCTCTTTGGTGTTCGGCCTCATTCTGGAAGGTCTGACGGTGGACTCGCTTTCATCCGGATTGATAATATTCGCGCTCCCCAGCATTCTTGCAGGTCTCATAACGATACCACTGGCCTTGGTGCTTGGAGGTGTCATGTACGCAAGGAGGTCGATGCTCTTGGCCTTCCTGGCGCTCCTCATCATGGGCCCTTCCATCATTGCCTGGAGGATCATCACCGCTATAGATGGGGACATCGGCTCCGAGATAAGGATGTCCATGATACTGTTCTCATTCGCCACCGTCTTGTGGTTCAGGCACATAACTCTCGTTACGACATCCAACAGCAGTCACATGGGCAGCATGCCCTCATCCCTGATCCAGTCACTTATCGGTGGATTGATCGCTGCGCAATATCTGGGCTTCGGAATTGGAGACGTCTACGTGGGCGTCCTCCTGTTCACGATATTCGGAGCGGCTGCGGTTCTCCTCGTACGAATGGTCAACACACCATTTAGGAGGGCTTTTGGCATTGATGGTGTTGCTATGGCCGGGTACTTCCTGGACCACATCACCAAGAAGGGCAGCGGAGTGGATGAGATCGACAACTTCTTCGAGTCCATTTCGTCGCCAATAGACGCTCACGTTGGAGTTGTCTCTTTCAAGAAGGGGGATGACACAAAGGCCCTCATTGTCGTACCGTCCGTCCATCCTGGACCCTTTGGCTACATAGGCGGGAGCGATCTCCCGGCGAAGCTTGCGGAGGATCTTCGGAGCGTGACGCCCAATGTACTGGTCCCTCACGGGCCCTCGACCCATGACTACAACCCTTCGAGCCAGAACGAGTGCAAGAAGATATCCCTGATGGTGGGCAACCTCCTTCACGATACCGAATACAGCACCGAGTCAAGTGGACTGATCAAGAGGACGATGGGAGAGGCTAACGCTTGTGCCCAGTTGTTCGGTAACTCCTCCCTGGTGGTGGCTTCCATGGCTCCGAAGCCCACTGATGATCTGGATTTCTCCACTGGATACACGGCGATGATGGAGGGGAAGAAGCAGGGCGTCGAGGATTGTCTGGTAATAGACGCTCATAATTCTCTGGAGAGGGGAAGCGGACACGTCCATTTCGGCTCACGAACTGCCAGGTACATAGTTGAGGCCTCAGGCAAGGCCGTCAGTCAGGCTCTCAAGGAGAGGTCAGAAGGTGTTCGGATGGGAGTCGCATCAGCTGACGGGTTCTCTGTGGACGAGGACGGGTTGGGGAGCATGGGCATACAGGTCATGGTGATCGAGACAGATGGAAAGAGAAACGGCTACCTGCTCTTCGATGGCAACAACATGGTGGCGGGTCTCAGGGAGAAAATACTTGCCAGGATCGGAGGCATTCTGGACGATGCGGAGGTTCTGACAACGGACAATCACTCGGTGAACAACACCATGGGAGGCTTCAATCCCGTGGGAGAGAAGATGAGCCATGAGAGGATCGTTGAGATAACAGAGGACCTGATGAGAAAGGCTGTGAACGACCTGGAGGATGTGGAGGTTGGGATGAAGACCGGATTGATACACGATTTCAACGTATTCGGTCCTCAGAGCACCGCAAGACTGGCATCGGTGGTCAATTCGACCATGCACACGCTCAGATGGAATGCAGTGATGAACCTGCTCGTTGCTGTCACGCTTTCTGCACTTGTTTTCTTGGTGTTCTTCTAGATCTGTTCCAGGAACATTTCGTGTATCCTGGTGTCTCCAGACAGCTCAGGATGAAAAGCCAACGCGAACCTTGCACCTTGACGGGCCATCACGATATTGTCCTCAAATGTGGAGAGTACTGAACAACCGCCCCATAAACGGGAGATCGCCGGAGCCCTGATGAAAACGCCTCTGAACGTACCGTTGAAACCCAGTATATCCAAGTCCGCCTCGAATGACTCCCTCTGCCTGCCGAAGGCGTTCCGAATGACCGCCATATCCATGAGGGATAGCAACTGAGTGTCGGTCTTGGCCACCGCTTGGTCTCCTTCCATTGCCATAAGAATGCACCCAGCACATGTCCCCATTATCGGCATCCCTTCCTTGGCCCTCTCTCGGACCGGATCGAACAGGGAGTTCTTCTGAAGCAGCTTGGATATCGTGGTGCTCTCTCCCCCCGGTATGATGAGTGCTGACACCTTCTGGAAATCCTCCAGTTTTCTTACTCCTATCGGAGAACCTGAGATCTCAAGACTGGACATAGCCTTCTTCAGGATATCAAGATGCTCTTGGACAGCCCCCTGAACAGCGAGAACACCCACTTTCACGGTCAAGAATATGCCTCGAATGGTAAATCATTGTTGCGGAAGGCTAGAGCGCCGAAAGGAATTTCTCCACTTCCCAGCTAGTGACCTGCTGCCTGTACTCGTCCCATTCCTGCCTCTTGATGTACGTGAAGTGTGACGTTATGTGCGGACCCAAGGTCTCTTTCACAAGATCGCTTCCCTCCAACTCATCCAATGCCTCGGAAAGATTCTCCGGCAATGGTCTGATCCCATACTGTTCGTGCTGGGCCTCTGTCAGCTTGTAGATGTCCCGTTCAACAGGCGCGGGGGGCTCTATCTTCTCCTCAATGCCTTTCAATCCGGCCGCCAGCGCGACAGCGTACTGCAGATAGGGATTCCCGGCGGGGTCCGGGTTCCTGATCTCGACCCGAGTGCTCATTCCTCTGCCAGGGGGCATTCGTATCAAAGCGCTCCTGTTCTTGTGGGCCCATGATACGTACACGGGTGCTTCGAAACCGGGGACCAGCCTCTTGTACGAGTTGACCCAGGACGCCAAGATGGCGCAGGTTTCCCTTGCGTATCTTAGAGAACCGCCGATGAACCACTTGCACAGCTTGCTGAGACCGTCCTTGGACCTTTTGCTGTAGAAGACGTTCTTGCCTTCGGGAGTGATCAGGGATTCGTGGATGTGCATCCCGCTTCCGCAGATCCCGTGGACAGGCTTCGGCATGAATGTGGCGTGGAGGCCGTGCTTGATAGCACATGTCTTCAAGGCAGGCTTGAGAGTCAGAACTCGGTCTGCGGAGCTCAAGGCATCAGTATACCTCAGGTCGAGTTCGTGCTGTCCCGGCGCGACCTCGTGATGAGAGGCTTCGACATTGTAGCCAAGAGCGTTCAGATGGTGAGTGGATTCCTTCCTGACGATATCGCCCGGGTCTAGAGGGAGCAGGTCGAAGTAGCCGCCAGAGTCGCTGTGCGTTCTCGTGGGATTGCCCATATCATCAGTTCTGAAGAGAAAGAACTCGTACTCGGGGCCGGTATGAAAGATCCAGCCTTTCTTCCTGGCCTTGTCCATCATCTTCTCGAGGACAAAACGGGGGTCGCCGCCGTGCCTTCTTCCACTTGGATCGTGGATGTTGCACACTATTCCTGCGGACCTCACCTTACCGCTCGTCCAGGGAAGGACCTTGAAGGTCTCTAGAATCGGCTGAGCTCTGAGGTCGGATTCCTCTATGGTAGCATATCCCAAGATGGAAGAACCGTCAAATGCCACGCCATCCGCAACTGCCTGTTCGAATCTGGAAGATGGGATGGTGACGTTCTTCACGATTCCGAGTATGTCCATGAACTGCATTAGAACGAACTCGACATTCTCTTCCTCGATCGTTGTCATCGCTTTATCAAGATCTCTCTTACCCATGTTCTCGACCTCACTGATATCCTATAACGCACCGAAATGAAAAGCGCATATTAATAGTTTTCCAGAAGAAAGTCAACTAAATGACTATTAGACGACGAAAGATTTAAGACAATGTCCACTATTCTGTCAGCGAATCTCGACATATTACGAGTTTAGGAAGATGAATTCATGGACAACCTTGACCTTCAGATACTGGAAAGCCTGAACGAGAATGCGAGGAAGAGCTTCAGAGACATTGCCAAGGAGTTGAAGGTCTCGTTGAGCACTGTGTCCAACAGGATCCACAGACTTGAGGAGGAGGGAGTAATCACCGGCTATGCACCCATACTGGATTCTCACAAGATGGGGTACCAACTACAGGTTGTGATTGGGGTAAGGATATCCAAAGGTAAGCTGATCACCACTCAGAAGGGGATAGCAAAGGACGAGAGTGTTTTCGCGGTATATGATGTCACAGGCGACTGGGATTCAGTAGTCATGGCACGGTTCAGGAACAGAGATGGGCTTGACAAGTTCATCAAGAAGGTGCTCTCGATGGAATACATAGAGAGATCGAACACTCAAGTCGTTCTGAACACTGTCAAGGATGAGAAGAGGGTCACGGTGGTTCCCCAGAGCAACTAGAATAACCAGTCAAGCAACCTGAAAGCGACCGCTCCTATCAGAAGCGCCAGTAGAAGTTCTACGACCACTATGATGCCTGTCCTTTTCAGGCCGATCTCGCGAACCAGGACCGCCAAGGTGGCGATGCAGGGAATGTAGAACATCACAACCAGGGTGAAGACGATCATCTGAACCGGATCCATAACGGTGGAGAAGTCGACCGAACCCGCAGTAGGGGCAATCAGAGTCGCCAACATTATCAGTGTTAGTTCTTTTCTCAGGACACCGAACACCAGAACGATACCTGCAGCCACGGGAAGGCCAAGTAGACCCACAGTGATCGGGCTCATAGCATCTCCAATCGGGTCCAAAAGCCCTGCTATCCTCAAAGCGCTCAGCACCAGACTGCCTATTATGATAAAAGGGAAAGCCACAATGATGAAGTCCTTGAGTCTCGCCCATGTCTGGCGCAACACGACTTTGGCACTGGGCACTCTATATTGGGGCATCTCCATTATCAGGCCGATCGGCTCGCCCGGAAGGGATTTGAAGGCTATCCTGCCGAGGGTGAATATCACCAACAGATTGAAGAGGTACAATAGGAAAGCATACTCGATACCTACGTAGCTCCCAACTATGCCAAGGATGACAACCGTGACAGCGGCGCACGGGACCAAGGTGACAACGAATACGGCGACAAGCCTCTCCCTGTGAGTCTCCATCACTCTGCAGCCAAGACATGCTGGAACATTGCATCCGTAGCCCAACATGAGCGGGATGAAGGCCTTTCCGTGCAGGCCCATCCGATGCATGGCGCTGTCCATGAGGAAAGCTATCCGTGCAAGATATCCGGTGGCTTCAAGGATTGCGAGGAAGACGAAGAAAGGGATGAGAAAGGGCAAGGCGATTGTCACGCCAGCTATGAGGCCGAGCAGCGGACCTGACCAGATGAACTCGGCAATAGGTCCACCACCCAGACCGTCGATCACGGCAGGCCCCAGGCCGCTGAAGGCATCGTCGATCGAACGCGACAGAAAATCTCCAACTATGAAGATGGTGCCAAATATGGAGAACATCACTCCGACCATGATCAGGTAGCCCCACGCTCCGTGGGTGGTCACGGCATCAAGCCTTTCTCCCCAAGTGAGCTCCGAGGGTGCGGTAATCTCCTGGCAGGCGTCAATCACCTTCCCTACGTGGAGATATCTCTCGGATGCTACCAGTTCGGAACCAGATTGGCCAAATTGGTCCTCAAGCTCTTCCTGGAGTGATATAGATGCATCGACGACACCGGCACCCTTCGAACCGATCCTCTTCCGAATGTCCTCGTCACCTTCCAGCAACTTGAGCGAGATCCATCTTGACGGATACCCCCCTTCCAAACCCTCGACCAGTGGCTCAAGGGTCTCGATCCTCGACTCCAATTGAGGGGTGTACCCAGGTATCACACCCTCCCCTGATATGTCGCCATCCGCGACGCCGACCACGGCCTCAAGCAGTTCATGCAGACCAGTGCTCCTGATCGCAACGGTGGGAATGACGGGAACTCCGAGCATCTCTTCCAGCTTATCCACGTCGATCTCTATTCCCTTCTTTCGTGTGAGGTCCATCTGGTTCAGGGCAATGACCATCGGCCTTCCGAGCTCTAGGAGCTGGATTGTGAAGAAGAGGTTCCTTTCCAGCGCCGTTGCATCGATCACATTCACGACCACATCGGGCTTCTCGAAGGCGATGTATTCCCGGGATATCACTTCCTCGATGGTGTAGGTTGACAATGAATATATTCCCGGAAGATCCACGACGTGAACGGTGTACTCCCCAAAGCGAAGGGTACCCTCCGCTTTCTCGACCGTCTTTCCGGGCCAGTTGCCGATGATCTGTGTCAGACCCGTGAGCTCGTTGAAAAGAACGCTCTTGCCGACGTTGGCGTTGCCAGCCAGTGCAATTCGCAGGGTCTTCTCCAACTGATTACCCCTTTTCCACAAAAACCTTGTTTGCCACACCGCGGCCAAGTGCGAGATTGGTACCCCGTACGCGTATCTCGATCGGGCCATGCAAGGGTGCAATCTTGTTGACGGCAACCTTGGTGTTCCTGGTGAGGCCCATGTCCGAGAGCCTTCTGATGAGCCCTTTTCCACCCCTGAGGAACCTGACAGTTCCTTTCTCACCTTTCCTCAGGCTTATCAGAGATACGAGCTCCGCTTTCCTGTCCGGATGAGGGCCTCCCTTTTCTATGCATTCGACACAGCTGTCCACATCCTTGTCACATGGGGGTATGGGCTTCTCATCGTCCGAGCATTCCTCTGGATGGCCCAAGAACCTGCACAGGGCTTCCTCCACCTCGTCGGAAATCGCATGCTCCATCTCGCATGCCTGGTCATGGACGTCTGAGTCCTCAATGTCCAAGACGTCGGTGAGAAAACGCTCAAGGATCCTGTGCCTTCTTGTCATCCTCTTTCCATGCCTCCGGCCCTTTCGGGTCAGAGTCACGCCGTAGTATGGTTTGTACTTCACGAAGCCTTTTGCCTTCAGCTTCTTCAACATCTCGGTGACGCTGGATGGGGAAAGGCCAAGTGCAGACGCAATCTCGTTGGTCTTTGCTGGTTTCCCGTCCTCGGTCAGCTTGTACAATGCTTCCAGGTATTCCTCGATTCGCTCATCCTTCACGAGTATATGATAGGGCGCTCCTTATATCAATATTTCGGTATACCGAAATTTCCTTCCATTCATTCTCCCAGGCATAGAAGGTTTATTACAGGCAAGATGCTCCGCAATCCAGAGAGGGGTTCATCATGGGTGATGAAGATGAAGAGGTAAAGCTATCTGTGAGCGAGGTAAGAAGAACGATTGCCACATCCCTGGCAGCGGCGTTCGGCTTTGTGATTGCCCTTTTGTGGAAGGAAGTGGTCCTAGGAGGACTGACCACGGCTGGAATCAACTTGGCAGGAGGGACGGATCTAACTGGATGGACGATAGGAGCTGTCACGGCCATGGTGCTGACGATTGTGATGATCATATTCATCATAGTCATAAGTCGGTGGGGAGGAAAGAAATAAACAACCACTTAGGAATCGTCAAGAGAAACGCGAGATTCAAAGGTTTCAACATAAACTCAGTGAGCATAATCATCAGAGTTGCGAATCCGAGAGTATGATTGGGGATGCGGGGGGCCGGATTCGAACCGGCGGATGCCTACGCAACAGGGTCCTAAGCCCTGCCCCTTTGACCAAGCTCGGGTACCCCCGCGTCTCAAGTAGGATGCTCTAATCATTCAATAGATAATTACTTTTTCGGGCTCACTTCATCAGATCGACCATCGCCACCCTCTCCAGGACGAGGTCGAAGACGCTCTCTTCAGGCAACGTGTCCATCTCTTTCTGAGATATCCCGAAGGCTTCCAGTTTGCTGATATCTCCTTCCAGAACCGAGTCGTCCTTCTTCAAACCAAGGTGCTGAATCAGACCTTCGATATCGACCTCTCCCAGAAGAACAATGCAGAACTCTGTCGTCCCGTCCTTGATCCCCATCTTCTCGATGGATCCGGATATCTGCCTTTCTCCGGAAGCATACAGCAGAACCTCGGTGGCGAGCGTCCTGGAGGAGTTCCGACCTTCATCGAAGGCCCTTTGTGCATGCTCACAAGCTGAGAGGATGTGCGTCGTTCCGAAGACCAGTCCGGCATCCATCATCTGAGCCTCGCAATCCCGCTCTTTGCAGAACTGGTTCACCTTGTCGAGGGCGTTATCCACGCTCACAATCGATCCTCTAGCCCCCCTCACTTGGGGTTGCAAGTCCTTCCTCCTCCATCTTCTTCCTGTGAGCCTTGATTATGTCGCTCCTGGTTATGAAACCTACTAGTTTCTTCTTGTCCTCTCTTTCGACTACTAGCAATTCGCCAATAGGAAGAATTATCAGCAGCAGAAAACCAACAGATTCGAAGAACTGGAAGGGAGAATCGAAGCCGGCACCTAAGCCCCACATTAATATACAAAGATGTGTATAAAACTTTTGAGGCGGGAACCCTAACGGAAGTCTATGAGACTTGATTGTCCAGCGATCTCCTCTGCCTTTTCCTCGGCCGCTCTTTCCTCTTTCCTGCCGAGCTGTAGAAGTATGTTGCGCGCAATGGTGGGCCCGATGCCAGGGATACCTGAGAGCTTGTTGATGTCCACCTTCTTCAGGTCCCCGACCGAGGTCAAATCGCTTCGGTACAATGCCCTTGCTCTTGCCCTGCCAATGCCTTTGAGAGAGACCAGGTTCAGAAGTTCTTCCTTGACGCCGTATCGCAAGCGAAGGATGAGCGGTGTAAGCAGTTTGGCCTTGTCCTTGTTGAATATCTTCCCGAGCTCCTTCATGGAGTATATCAACCACTCTGCATGATCCACCTTTCTCCTGATATCGCCGGGCCCGACCGAGAACGTCTCCACGATCTTGTCCTCGGAGACTTCTTTAATCCACTGCTCTATTAGAAGAGCGGTCTTTATCTCTGACAGCAGGTACTCATAATCTTCCATGTCCACCAATAGGGTGGTCTTCCTGGCCCTTTCTTCAACGTACTCGTAATCCCCTCTCCGAAGGTACAACTTGGGCATGTCCGGGGTGGCGCAGATCGCATGCAGGTGCGGGAATATCTCATCGCTGTCCTTCCTTAGAGCGTCCCTTATGATGACCGCTGACAAGGGATCGATGTACAGGTCGGACGTCCTCTTCCCGAATACGGTCGGGGTCAGGTGTCCGTTCCCTGTGACGAACTCCTCTTCCATCAGGAAATCAAGGACGTGCTCGATCTTGTCCTCTATCGTCCAAACGTCCAGTTGATGAGCGAAGAAGGTGCTGTCGATGAATGTCATGAGCTCCTCCTTGTTACGAACGTGTTCGGTGGCAATGGAAGCCAGGATGTGCATCCTCAATGCGGGTTCGCTACCCAATTTGGACTCTATCCTCTCCGGTTCACCATGCAGGTAGTTCTCCATCACGAATGGGATGTCGGTCTCCTTCCTGGCAATCAGAACCGCCTCCCCCTCCTTGTCGAACTGCGGCCTGCCCGCCCGGCCGGCCATCTGCTTGATCTCCAATACAGGTATGGGGATGTTACCGAAGTTCCCGTCGTACCTCCTGATGTCCCTTATGATCACCCTCCTTGCTGGAAGGTTGATCCCGGCCGCCAGCGTGGGTGTCGCCGTAACCACTTTGATGAGGCCTTTCTTGAAGTTGGCCTCGATGGTCTTTCTCTGTTCGTTGGTCAGCCCAGCGTGATGGAATGCAGCACCGTCCTCCACGCACTGCGCAAGCCTGGAACCGATGGATGTGGGTTCGTCCTGCCTCCGCACGACCTTCTTCGCCAATGCAGCCGTTTCCTTCATCTCTTCAGGGGTCTGAGCTGATTGTGTATATCTCTTGAGCCTCATTGCTGTGGATTCCGCTGACCGTCTGGTATTGACGAACACGATGCACTGGCCGCCTTCCTTGAGGGAATCCACCACGAGTGAATCGATCTTGTCTCCACGGGTCTTGATCTGCCTCTTGGTGCTGTCCGAGAACAGGATGTTCTTGTCGTGGTACACGCCTTCTTTCAAAGGGACCGGTCTCCAATCGCTCGAGATGTGCTCGGCCTTCAGCCAATCAGCCATCTCCTGGGAGTTGTTGATGGTGGCCGAGAGTGCGACGATCTGCGCTTTCGGATTGATCTGCTTCAGTTTGGAAAGGGTGATCTCAAGCGTTGGTCCCCTGTTGGGGTCGTTCATCAGGTGGATCTCGTCCGCCACCACGACGGACAGCCTCTCCAGCCAATGCGACCTGTGCCTCAGGAGCGAATCCGCCTTTTCGGAGGTGGCAATGATGACATCGAACTTCTCGAGCGTTGGATCAGCCGAGTCAAAATCACCTATGGATAGCGCCACCTTGAGGCCAAGCTTCTCGAATGCCTTCAGGTCGTCATACTTCTCTGATGCAAGAGCCCTCAATGGTACGATGTAAAGCGCCTTTCCTCCCTTCTGAACCGCCTTGATTATCGCAAGATAGGCAACCAGGGACTTACCGCTGGCTGTGGGCATGGCAAGGACAACGTTCTTCCCGGAGAGGGTTGGCCCGATGGAATCGGCCTGAGGTGGATAGAACTCCTCTATCCCCTGTTCGCGAAGTATGTCGATGACCCCCTCCCCGAGGTCGATCTCAGAAAGCTTCATTGCGGTGAGAACGCCGTACAAAAAGAAAAGGTTTTGCTAGTCCTATTCTTCCGCTGTCTCCTCTTCTTCCTCTTCCTCGCCTTCTTCGTACGCAGGTCTCCGGTAGAGGATGAACAAACCAAGATACAGCAGTCCGATGGATAAGAAGAGAGCGCCCCAGATGGCGACCGCCCCTATATCGACAGGCGCATCGGTGATGGATATCTTGTGAGGTGAGGACGGATCTCCAGAGCTGACCACGTTCCCCCATTCGTCTGTGACCTCGATGTAGTAGTACAGATTCCCGTTCTCATTGGGCATCCTCAAAGCCGTCTGGAATTCGCTCGTATCACCTACTCGCTCCATGTAGATGGGGGGGTTGAAGCGGGATGAACCGAAAGGTTTGAGATACAGCTTCACCGTGAAAACGTCGATGTTGTCCCAAGCAGTCGCGGAGAAGGTGACCTTTGAGCCGGCAGAGGCGGAGTTTATGGGGCTGTGATCCAGAGTGGGCGGAACGGTGTCCCCGATGAGTATGAGGTGCTCACCAGACCTGGGACTCCTGCCCGTGTTGCCCGTGGCATCCGACGCTACGATATAATAATCCGCAAAACCCATGAAAGGCTGCGCGGGTATCTGACCGCTCCAGGTACCCAGAATCGAAGAGCCGGATTCAAGGCTCATTGGGGTCTGTGAGAAGAAGATCTCCCCAATGTTCCTGTAGAATATGGTCGCGCTGGTCACGGTGTCGTTGTCTGATATGACCGCGGTGATCCCGACAGGTTCGTCCACCGTCAGCGGATCCTGGGGAATGTAGTGGGAGATTGCAGGGCCCTCAACCGTACGGAATGTGCAGGAAAAAGGTGACTTGAGCTGGTTCCCGGATCTGTCCCGTCCGCCGGACAGTGTGAAAGTGTATGTGGTGTTGTCCATCAGTGCTGGGTCGGGTACGAACATGAGGACCGTCTTGTCCAATTTCCAGGACCAGAAACCGTATGTCTGGGGGGTGATGTTGACGTGGGATATCGTATCTGGCTGCATGGTCTCGCTCAGAGTAAATGAGAAGATCACGTCCTGTGGGACCTCCTGCGCACCTTGCGTGGGATTGCAGTCCAAGACCTCCGGTTGCACCAGGTCCACCGAACTTGTGGTAAAATAGATAGAATCGGAGCGTGGCCAGTGCCTTCTGTCCCTCCAGACAACGAAGGGATCACCCGCGTCATCAATCGCCACATCGGGAAGTTCCTGGTGGCTGTTGTTAAGGTCGTCGTTCAGTGGAAAGGGTTCGAATACTGCGTTCCAGTGGGAGTTGTCCCCGCGCTCAAGAACTGTGAACGACTCGTTGATCGGACTGCCTGGACCAGCATTTCCGGACGACATGATCAGAGGCTCTCCCCGGTCATAGAAACCGTTCCCGCTGCCGTCAATGAACATGAGATCATCGGAATCCGAGAAAGCAGTCAGCGGACTGTTCAGGGGGGGAATGGCAGAGCCGTCGTACACCGCAAAATCGTAATCGTCGTATCCGTCTGGAAGGCCCCTCTCGATCGCCAGGAACATGCTGTTGAAGGAAACGTTGTACTGTGAGGACGCACCATTGATGAAGCTTACGTTGAGCTTCTCCAGCTTCTCGACGCTGTCCACACCCAGCGCAAAAAGGTCCACTCTCTCGTAAACCTCTATGCCTCCAGTGTCCTGCACCTGGAAGATGGGGCTCTCGATTGCCAGGGCCTCAGACCATGTGATTTGATTAGTGCCATCGTAACCAGCGTCGGTCTTGTACCCAATCTCGATCTCGACTCCGGATATCGGGTCTCCAGGCATCAGCCCCTCATATAAGGGGTTCAGGGACTCGTCCTTGGCATTGGCCGGATCGAACCAGCCAACCACCATTCGCTCGTCCTTCTCGGTTGAATAGTACATGGAGTCCCCGTTCCTGAGGTCCCATCTCAAATAGGATAGAAAGTTGCCTATGGTCGTGTCCTGTGCGTTCTTCCGGGTCGGTTGCAGCCTTGGATAGAGGATGACCGGACCGTCCATCATGATGTCCTCTTCCGGGTCCCAAATCTGATTGTCGTTGATATCGCAGTACCTGATCCTGTGGCCCGCCAGGTCCTCTTCCAGGTTGGCCTGACCGGGGACGACTATCTTGTCCGGAGAATCCAGACCGTTGAGCACACCGGGATCGAGTATGCCGTTCCCGTCGTCCAGTATGACCGCTTCATTGGAGTTCCATCCCCCATTGAATGTGATATTGCTGTCGAAGAAGTAGTTCCCGCCCTCATGGGAAGTTGCCGTCTGGAAT
The DNA here is from genome assembly GCA_030593885.1 of Methanomassiliicoccales archaeon. GTDB lineage: Archaea > Thermoplasmatota > Thermoplasmata > RBG-16-68-12 > SOIM01 > JAGLME01. Next base: position 6,746 of record JAUVGH010000027.1, on the reverse strand, counting down.
GAGCTTCCTCCATTCGTTGATTTGGCGAGATAGACATTGTGACCTACCGCCCTGTCGTCCGTCCAGACCACGAATATGGGGCTACCGGACTCGTGTACTGAAATCGAAGAGGTTTGGTGCGTGATGGATGGGTTCCTTGGATGAACGTAGGGGTCGTTGACGATGATATCCGGCCCGAAGGTAGAGCCGTCGGTGGATTTGGAATAGAAGATATCCCGGCTTCCCAGCCTTTCATCTTCCCAGGATACATGGATGGCATCGTTCCCGTCGATCGAAATGGATGGCCTCATCTGAACTGCATCTGTGTCCACCTCATTGACAGGGGTGTTAGCGCCGAAGCTCAATCCTCCGTTTGAAGAACTGGCTATGAACACGTCGTAGTAATCGACCCAGAAGGGCGGTATCCCAAGCCTTCCATCGCTCCAGGCGACGTACACCTTTCCTGATGAATCAACGTCGATGCTGGGATGACTTCTTCCGTACAATGTGCTACCGCTCACGAAGATGCTGGATTCGAAGCTCTGTCCGCCATCGATGGATCTAGCCAGCTTGATGGTCTTTTCCTGACTTGCCCATACGACGTAGATGTTCCCGGTGACCCTGTCGATCGCCACTGAAGGATATCTTTCCTCGGTTCCGCCGTCGCTAACCTTGATGTTTTGATCGAAAGCTAGGCCGTCGGTGGACATGGCGAAGTAGATCTCATGCAGTCCGACCCCTGCCCTGCCGTCCTCCCAGGCGACGTATATGGTCCCATCTTCGGCTGTAACATCCGGGTTCTGCTGGTATGTCCCATCCCCGATCGGGTTGTCGTTGACCCTGACGTCACGGAGGAATGAAACACCCTGATTGTTGCTCCTGGAGTAATAGATGTCGGACCCCCCATCCCTGTTGTCTTGCCAGACGACGTAGATATTGCCGTTATCTGAAGCGATGGACGGGGAGGACCGGATCGTGCCTGAGCCCACATTGCTGTCCACTCTGACATCGAGCCTGAACTCCTCGGCGATCACGTTTGTTTGAGGCATCAGGACCAGAATGAACTGGCTGAAGAGAATCATGATTACAGCTAGAACAACAAATCTCCTCATTCGAACGCCCACATATCTCCATAACAATAACGAATCCGCTCGTATAAATCATTTATTGAACACGGAACACGGCGAAGCCTTATTAGGCACGATTCCAATTCAACGGCGAATGGCGGACCTCTCAACAAGCGTCGGGAAGCTCCAACTGAGGAATCCCACCATGCTCGCCTCGGGCATACTGGGTGAGACCGCGGAATTGCTTCTTAGGGTCGTTGACAGTGGGGCGGGGGCAGTAGTCACAAAGTCAATTGGATTGGAACCCAGAGAAGGCCATCCAAATCCCACGGTGGTGGAAATGGAGCACGGCCTGCTGAACGCGGTCGGACTCGCGAACCCTGGAATAGAGATCTTCAAGGAAGAGATGGAGGTCGCTACCAAGGGAGATGTTCCCGTCATTGGTAGCGTCTTTGGAAAGGATGTTGATGAGTTCACCAAACTGGCTGTGAAGATGGAAGAATTCGGCGCTGCCGCTGTGGAGTTGAACCTGAGCTGTCCCCACGCAGAAGGTCTTGGCCACGAGATAGGCGCTGATCCCAAGAATGTGAAAGAGATTACAGAGGGTGTCAAAAGCTCGCTCAGCATCCCGGTCTTCCCCAAGCTCACGCCGAACGTGAAGGACATAGTTGAACTTGCAGATGCGGCAGCCAAAGGCGGAGCGGATGGGGTCGTCGCAATAAACACGGTCAGAGCAATGGCAATATCACCAGAGGCCAGAATGCCCATACTCGCCAACAAGATCGGTGGCTTGAGCGGAACGGCGATCAGACCTATAGGAGTGAGGTGCGTCTACGAGATATGGAAGGAAGTTCCCATACCAGTGATAGGCGTTGGTGGAATATCCTCTGGAATGGACGCTCTGGAATACCTGATGGCCGGCGCTTCAGCGGTACAGATAGGCAGCGGGGTGTGGATAGGGGGACCCGAGGTCTTCGCGAGCGTCTGCAAGGAGATAGAGGAGTTCCTTGAAAGGAACGGCCACAGTTCTCTTAATGATGTACTAGGGGCGGCTCATTCGTGCTGATTAGGAAGATAGAGAATATAGTGACCGAGTCGCACCACACCAAATCCTTCTACTTCAAAGGTGGTTTTGACGCGAATCCAGGACAGTTCGTGATGATCTGGATACCTGGAGTCGACGAGATACCGATGGGGCTGTCCACGATCGGAGAGACTATGGGCATAACAGTTCACAGTGTTGGAGTTGCCACCGAGAAACTGCATTCATTCAATGAAGGTGACAAGGTAGGTATCAGGGGACCATACGGAAACAGCTTCGACATTCAAGGCTCAAAGTTGCTGGTAATCGCTGGGGGGACTGGAATAGCCTCACTTATGCCTGCGGTCGAACTTGCTGCCAAGAACAGAAGTGTGGATGTGGCGATCGGCGCACTTGCAAAAGAAGAACTCCTTTTCACAAGAAGGGTGGGGGATTCGGGAGCGAATCTGAAGCTAGCTACTGATGATGGTTCGGAAGGTTTCCACGGGTTTGTCTCGGATCTGGCTGGCGACTTGCTCTCAGAAGGGGATTACGATCAGATACTGACATGCGGGCCAGAGGCAATGATGAAGAGGGTCATTGAGCTCGGGAGAGAGCACAACATCAGAACCCAGGTCTCTATGGAGCGTTTCATGAGATGCGGCATCGGGGTGTGCGGTTCATGCGCCTTTGACGGACTGAGAATATGTGTGGATGGTCCGGTCTTTGAGGAGGATGACGTGTACGGGAAAGCTGACTTCAACAAGCACCGTAGGGACCCTGCTGGGAAGAGAATCCCGTTGATTCCGAATCTTTGATTAGTGAGAAGTTGAATATTGAATCGAGATAGGGGAGAGGAGAACATGGACGAAGAGTTTGACAATCTTGTGCAGGAGTATCTTGACTGGTGGGTTGAGACCAACCCTATAATGGGGACGGTGCTGGGTCTGCATCAATACGATCACCTATTGCCCGACGGAAGCAGGGATGCGCACCTCAGAGATATCGAGAAGATCAAGGAATTCAGGACGAGGACGAAGGCGATCGACGAATCGGGGCTCAGCTCTCAGAAGAGAATCGAGAGAGAAGCAGTACTCCACATGATGAACATGGGCCTCTACATGTCAGAGGTCTACCGGCAGTGGGAATCCAAACCCACGGGCATAGACACATTGGGCGCGAGCCTGTTCCGCCTGTACGCGAGGGAGTTCGCACCGCTTGAGGAGAGGCTCGAAAGCATCACATCCAGGATCCAGGCACTGCCGAGGTTTCTGGAGGAGAGCAAGACGATGATCACCAAGCCTGTCAAGCTGTGGGTCGAGATAGAGCTGGAATCTTCAAAGAGATTTCCCATGTTCCTGGAGGACATCCTCAACACAGGGTCAAAAGTCCTGGACACTGACAAGCTGGAAACGCTGAAGACCGCCGTTGAGGACGCCAAAGCAGCCATTACAGACTACGAGAAATGGATGAGCGAGAGCCTTCTGCCAACAGCAATAGAAGAGCACCGAATGGGCGAGGAGATGTTCCACAAGGTCATAGAGCTCAAACACCTGGGACTCTCAGTGGCAGAGATACGGGAGCTGGGGGACAAGTACCTCGATTGGTGCAAAAAGAGACTTGAGGAACTGGCGGAGGAGATCAAGCCCGGTGCGGGAGTGGAGGAGGTCAGAGAGATTGTCAAGTCCGACCATCCGGAGAACTTCGATCAGGTCCTGGAGAAGTACCGAGAGGCTGTAGCAGAATCCAGGAGGTTCGTCCAGGAGAACGGGATGATTGACATACCAGCAGGGGAGAAACTTACGGTTATCGAGACCCCGGAGTACCTAAGGAACACCATTCCATTCGCAGCATACATGATGCCGGGGAAGTACGATCAAGAGCAGGAAGGAATATACATTGTGACCCCGGTCGAAGACAAGCCAGAGCTTCTGAAGGAGCACTCTTACGCCGGGATTGTGAACACCTCAGTCCACGAGGGTTACCCAGGACATCACCTTCAGCTTACGGTATCCAACATGAACCCATCACTGACCCAGGTTATGGTCCACTCAACGGAAACGGTGGAAGGCTGGGCGCACTACTGCGAGGACTGGATGAAGGACAAGGGATTCGACGATACGCCGGAGGCCAGGTTCGTTCAGACGATAGACATCCTGTGGAGAGCCGCACGGATAATAGTGGATGTGGACCTTCACACAAAGAAGATGACCATGGAACAGGCGATCGATTTTCTGGTTGACAATGTCGGGATGGAGAGGCCTTCAGCGGTGGCGGAGGTCAAGAGATACACCATGTATCCGACATACCAACTGTGCTACCTCATAGGAAAGCATCTGATCGTCGGACTCAAGGAGGAGATCAAGGAGAGGATGGGCGACAAGTTCACGGACACCTTCTTCCACAACACCTTCCTGGGATCGGGCAGTCTGCCAATCTATCTTACCCGCCAGACCTTCCTAAATAAACTCCAGGAAATGGGCCTCTGACCATAAGGTTAATATTGGAAGATAGGATAGCAAAGTCGTTTGAGGTGATATGAATTGAAGAACTTAGAAGCCCTGATAGACAAGGCGCTGGAGCTCAAGGAAAAGGGCCTTTCGGAGAAGGAGATCGGGGACGAACTTCACTTGTCAGTGAACACGATCACTTGGTTACTTGTTAAAGGACGGAAGGGCGAGGAGCCCCCGCTGGACGTGAAGATCGGGTGGCGAACGGTCGGCGTATTCGGAAACAGGATAGGGCTCATAGCGGCGACCATGTCCGACATAATCTTGGAGGAAATGGAGAAGACTGACGCAGATTTCGATTCGGTTTGTGGGATTTCGATCAATGGCATTCCATTGGCAACCTTCATCTCGGAGGAACTGGGGAAGGAGCTCATGATCTACCGTCCGAGCGACGCCAGACAAAGAGGAGGCGGTGCCTTCAGTTCGAACTACGCTGGTGTGGACGGAAAGAAAGTCGTCATAGTGGATGACGTTCTCAGTTCGGGAGATACGATAAAGGGGGCCATTGCTGACATTCAGGAATGTAAGGGTTCCGCGGTGCTCACAGTGGTGCTGGTGAACAAGACTGAGCACGACCACATCGACGGCATTCCGCTGAGGGCGCTGGTCAGGGCTCGAACGATTGCGTGAGTGCATGCACTGGTTTGATGAGCTTTATCCTCGAATAGAGAGTTTTCTTGGAGAGAAGAAGTCGATCGTCATTTCTGCCGGCCTCTCTGTCTCGGGACTGCAGCACGTTGGGAGGCTTCGAGGAGAGGTCGTCCTTGCGAATGCGGTCGCGGAAGGCCTAAGGGATAACGGGAGAGCGGTCAAGCAGATACTCGTGCTGTACACCCAGGACTCCTGGAAAGGGAAGGGCGGTCAGCTGAGTCAGTTCGAGAACGGTGATGGAGAGAGTTACATCGGCAGAAGGCTGATCGACGTCCCGGACCCGAAGGGATGTCACGGATCGTGGGTTGACCATTACTGGAAGGATTTCGGGGATGTCTTGGATGACTTCGCAAAGAAAGTGGCTATCACGTCCACAACTCAGATCTATCAGACCTTGGAGATGAAAGAGAATGTGCTGGAACTTCTGGGAAAGGGCGATATCATAAGGGAGACCATCAACAAGTACAGGGGAAGGATGAAGTACCCTGAAGGTTGGATACCATTTGAACCGCTCTGCAAGGAATGCATGAAGATTGGCACGGCAGAGACGCTGTCGGTGTCGGATGATGGTCAGGTCAAGTACAGGTGTTCGTGCGGAGAAGAAGGAGTGTCCAGCATTGAAGAGGGCAAGCTGAACTGGAGGCTGGAATGGCCGTCCCTGTGGAAGGTGCTGGAAGTTGACATCGAACCCTTCGGCAAGGATCACGCAACGCCAGGTGGCTCAAGGGACAGCTGCAAGGACATTGCGAAGAACGTCATGGGTCTGGAACCGCCGTTCGAGATCCCTTATGAATGGGTGGGCATGTCCAGCGAGGGTTCGGACCTTGGTGACATGAGCAGTTCTGCCTTCAAAGGTTTCACTCCGAGAGAGTGGTTGGAAATGGGAGAACCCCAAGCTCTGAGATATGTCTATCTTCAAGCCAATCCGTCCAAGAGAATAGTGCTGGATCTCTCCAAAATGGACATCTATCATGACCATCTTGATTCGGGATTCCGCAGTTATGGGCAGGAACAGAAGGATGAGCCGGGTGAACTGGCCACGAGGACGTTCGAGTTGTCTGCAGTTGGTTCAACGCCGAGAGAGGACATGTTCATACTGTCCTACAAGGAAGCGTCATTGCTAACCCAGATATCCCCGCCGGAGGACAAGCTGGATTGGGTGATCTCCAGGTTGAGCGATACTGGAATACTGCAGAAGGACCTGGCAGATGATGAACTGGAACACCTTTCGGGAAGACTCGGTCTAGCGGAGAACTGGGTCAAGAAACATGCACCAGAAACATATCAAGTGGAACTCCTCGAGAGATTACCAGATGAAGTTAGAGGTGAACTGACGGATGATGACATCAAATCCCTGGGATTGTTCAGAGAGGCCCTTGCCCAGACAGATTGGAACGAGAGCGCGTTGAAGGATGCCATGATGCAGATGACAAAAGGAGAGGGATTCCCTGTCAACACGAGAAGATTCTTCAGGAACCTGTACCTCGCGATGCTTGGAAAGGAACAAGGTCCCAGGGC
>JAUVGH010000017.1 GCA_030593885.1 Methanomassiliicoccales archaeon | reverse complement strand
GTCCTCCTCGAAATCCGGTGGAGGCGGAGGCGGTTCTTCTTCAAGCATGTCCGGCGGTGGAGGCGGAAGTTCTTCCGGTTCTTCCAGTTGAGGACCTTGTTGGGCATACTCTCGCGTTTTCCTTCTCCTTCTGAGCATAAGTGCCGCGGCAATTATGACAATCGCTATCAGTCCTATCAAGAGAGGAAGTGGTGACCAGCCCCAGGCCAAAATGGGATCGTCAGGATTGTCCACAGTGACTGGGATCGATGGCAGCGTCGTGAAATCTTGCCCATCCCAAACACGTATCTGAATCGAATAATTCCCATTCGAATAGGAAGTAGTGTCCCAGTCGAAGGACCAGGAATCAGTGCCTGTGGCGGTCTGCCAGTTTCCGTTGCCTATCCTTATTTCAACCCTCTCAACCGTTCCGTCTGGATCCGATGCGTCCCCCTCTATCGTGCATATGCCCGAAACCGTCTCTCCCGGAGATGGGATCGTTACGGTCCCATCCGGCCTCTGATTTGGCGGCGCATTGGGTACGACTTCGATCCAGTCGGTGAGCGGACCTTCGCCCGCGCTGTTCTTCGCACTCACTTGGTAGTAATATTGCTGCCCATTCGTTACCGTCGAATCAGTGTAGGTCAACACTTTGTCAACTTCTACGAGAAACTGAGTACTGCCCATTGATGTTCCTCGGTATATTCTGTAATTGGTGATGGGAGCACCGCCATCGAATATTGGGGCTGTCCAGTTCAGGACGACTTGCCCATCCTCTCCCGTCGCGTTCGGGAACCGGGGCTTGTACGGAGGATATGGTGGAGGAACCCCGTACGGGTTCATGAGCGGATATCGATCCGTCCCTTGTGGCGGGACATAGTATGTTGTATCACCTATTCCGTCGTGTCCCGGCTGGTCTTGGTTCGGACCGCTCTTTTCGTCTTCACCGGAATATTCTCCCCAGTAGTTCCCTCCGGAAGGGTATCCATCGTCCCAGGTATTGAAGCCCATGAGATCGACCGCATCAAAAACGGCATTGTCCAACAGGTTGTTGTGATACACCTTGTTGTTGAACGAGGAATAGACGTTGCAGCCGCTTTTTCCGTTTGAGGTGATGTCGTTTTCTGTGATCGTACTGCTGTTGGAGTTATCCAAGTAGATGCCGTCATCCGTGTTCAAGGATACCTTGTTGCTCCTTATGGTGATGTTGTCGGAGAAGTACAGATAGATGCCCCATTCGTTGTCCAGAACCGAATTGAACTCGATGGTGTTGTTATCTGTCTCGTATAGATAGATGCCGGCTTTGGTGCTCTGAGAGATCGAGTTGTTTGCTATCGTGTTGTTGTGATCATACCAGATCTGAACGCCGTACTCGTTCCCGGTGAAGGTGTTGTTGAAGACCATGTTGTCGGTAGAGGAGACAATGTCGAGTCCTACGTAACTGTTCACCGCAGTGTTGTTGATGACCGAGTTGTTGGAGCCCCCCACCGCGAGGGCATACAAATCGCTCGATGCATGATTGTGGCTGACGACGTTGTACTCTGAGCCCCCTACATTTATCCCCAGCGAGGCGATGGAGGAAACATCATTGTATGTGACCGTGTTGTGATCGGATAATGAGAGGAAAATTCCGTCAACGCTGTTCTGAACCGTGTTGTTCGCAATCGTGTTGTAGTGAGAATTCCTAAGGAAGATCCCACTTCCGGTGTTGTTAACGATGTTGCCTTCAACGTGACAATCCTGAACCCAGCTCAGGTATATTCCTTCATCGCCGCCACCTGAGCCACTGTTTCTCACGGTGAATCCTGTGAGGACCACTCCGTCGCTGCTTATCCTCACAACCGTCGAGGTTCCGCCTCCGTCTATGATCGTCGTTGTCTTGTCCTCTCCGATCAAGGACAGGCGCTTGGGGATCGTCAGGTGCTCATAGTACGTCCCGCTGTAGACGTATATGCTGTCCCCGGTGAAGGCCGCGTCTATTGCGTCCTGTATCAACGTGTGATTTCCTGGCCCCGCTCCGCCCACATATAGCGTGGCGGCGAGTGCGTTTTGTGGGAGAACCGTTACGGCAAGACAGAATCCACTTGTTAGTAGGATTGAAGCTAAGAAGAATGCCCCTTTTGTTTTCATCCCTCATCACCCCCTTTGTGGAAGGTTTGTCCGGCTTTATAATGGTTCTTGTGGAGGAGGCTCAGATGGCTCCTCCTCTTCCGGACTTCTCTTTCTTCTTCTGATGAGCAAGAAGGCAATCAATAGGACAATAACTACTATCACTATTATCAATACAAGTGCTATCCAGGTCCAATCATCAGATCCATCTGACGTTGGATTGTCCACTGTTATGTTAACATGCACGATCGATGAATAGTGCGCCCCATCGTAGGCTCTGGCATAGATTGTGTGCCCCCCGTTCTTGACGTCAGTCGTGTTCAACTCTATGCCCCATGAATTGCCCCCGAGTGCCAACAGCCAAGCCCCGTCGTCCATCCTGATTTCCGTTCTCCATACGGTCCCATCCGAATCCTGCGAGGTTCCCTCGATCGTGAACGTGTCTGAAATTGTCGCCCCAGACATGGGAGAAGTTATGCTCGTGGTCGGGGGCTCATTTCCTGGAGGTGGTGGATTTTCGATGGTCACGTATACGTGCATTTCGAACGAGTAAGTCGTTCCATCAAAGGAACGTGCATATGCCGTGTGAATGCCATTGGGCACGACAGAAGTATCCCAGTCATAGCTCCAAGAGGTTGCCCCCGTGGCAAGAGTCCAGCCCCCTTCATCTATCTTGACTTCCACCTTCTCAATTGTACCATCCGAATCCGATGAGGATCCAATTATCGTGTACACGCCTGATACTATTTCTCCCGATTCGGGAACAATGATGCTGCATGTCGGAGGTTGGTTTATCGGAGGTGCGGTGGGCGTTGCGCTGGCTTCGCTTGATCTGGGCCCCTCTCCCATTGCGTTGACTCCAGAAACCTCGTAGTAGTACGTTTGTCCATTCGTGACTTTCGTGTCAGTGTACATGAGGTCAGTCCCGACCTCTGCTAGAAAGACCCTCCCTCCGGTAGAACCTCCACTATAGATCACATAATTCGTCACAGGAGAACGACCATCGGAAGCTGGAGGCTCCCAAGCAAGCATCACTTGTTGGTCACCAGCTTGAGCCTGAAGATTCCTCGGCTCCGACGGGGGCGACGGAATGGGAGGAGCAAAATCCACCGGGCTCATGAGCGGATAATCGTCATTGCTGTTGGAGTCTATCACATAGGGCGAATCCCCTATTCCATCGCTTCCAGGCATATCCTGGTTGGGGCCGCTCATGTCATCGGAACCTGCATAATCGTCCCAGTAGTTCCCTCCTGATGGGTAACCATTGTCCCACTCGTTGGCGTCTGTGTTGTCGTAAGCCGTTCGGCTGTTATCGATGAAGTTGTTGTGGTAGATTCTGTTGTCAACTGACTCGCGTAGGTATGCGCTGTGCCCCCAATTATCCCACATGGTGTTGTTCCTGATCGTATTGTTTGCCGAATAGTCGATTTGAAAGCCCATGATGTCGTTGGACGAGACATTGTTGTTGACGATGACGTTGTAGTGGGCTTCGTAGAGGTGGACTCCCAACCTGTTCCACCACAAGGTGTTGTTGGAAATGGTGTTCTGTGAGGAGAAACCCAGAGTAATTGCGTTGGAAGTGGAGCCTATGGCTTGATTCTCGACCCTTACATCGCTGCAATTGGCGAGGATAATCTGACCCGCACCTGTGGGAACAGAGCCTCCGGCGATGTTCTTCCAATAGTAGATTGGCTTGCTGTTAACGGTGTTCGAAAGATCGATGTTGTGTGTGTTCCACTCCTCGAGGAGCACTCCAGCGATTCTTACTCCATCTTCAATTATGTTGTTGCTGATAGTATTGTTGACAGAAGAAGAGAGCATGATGCCATACCAGATGTTCGAGAGTATGTTGTTGTCAACGATCACGTTGTTGTTCGATTTCACAACCAGAATACTCGTTCTATAACGCGAGAATATGGTGTTTCCCTCAATCGTGGTGTTGTCGGATGTCATAAGCCAGATGCCGTTCGAATGCTCTGCGGAAACGTTGTTGTCCAATATTGTGTTGTTCTCGGAGGAGCTGAAGCGGATACCATTTCCATTGCCGGACGAGTGAATTATGTTGTTCGCAATGATGTTGTTGTCAGAATACCCTAATTCAACGCTGTCAAACTCATTTGATGCATTGTTGTATGATATGCTGTTGTCAGAGCAGTCAAAGACAAGTGAGATCCCGCTTTCGACGTTCATGTTGACTTCATTGTACCTGACGACGTTCCTGCTTGAGCGTTCTAATCTGATACCATCTCTGTTGTTCGAATAGGCGACATTGTTGGTGACCGTGTTGTCATTTGACCGGTCCAGAAGAATCCCATATGCATGATTTGAGGAGACATAATTACTGGATACCGTAACATCAGACGAGAAACCAACTAGGATACCTACTGAAGTCCTGCTGATATCCTGGTTCTCTACAACGACATTGGTTGCGTTCGCCAGTATCACCTGACCCGCGTTCGGAGGAACCGTTCCACCGAGTGCGTTCTTGATGTAGTAAATAGGCCTCAAGTTGACTGTGTTTGACGTATCTATGGTATGGCTGTTCCATTCCTCTATCGATGAACCAGAGATTCGGATACCATCATCTTCCATGATGTTGCCTTCCAGGGTTATGTTGCTGGACATGGAGATGTGGATTCCCGCGTAGCTGGAATCAGAGAAGAAGTTGTTTGTAACCAAGCTGTTGGAGGAGAAATAGAAGAAGATGCCAAAGTTGTTGTTTGAGGAGATTACGTTATTCGCGATGTAGCAGTTGCTCACGTTGTATAGATCGATGCCACTGTCGAAGATGAACGGTCCACTGTTCGTAATCGTGAACCCGGCAATGCTCACGGAACTTGCGTAAATATCTAGGACATCACCAGTTCCGCTTCCGTCTATCACGGTCGTATTCCTGTCCTCACCGATCAGAGAGAGCGATTTGAAGACTCTGACATTCTCGAAATACGTGCCGCTGTATACGAAAACCTCATCACCTGGGCTGGCTGCATCCAGGGCCTGTTGAATGGTCGTGTAGTTACCCGGACCTCCCCCACCAACGTAGTGAGTGGCCCCTTTCACATTCTGTGGAAGTAATGTCAGAGTAACTGAGAAAGAGCCCGCTAACATTAGAGCGGCAACTATCCAGCATTCTCTTCTTCTCGTCATCCCTCACTTCCTTGTATCCAAAGCAACTTGGTTGTTAATAACTTTTCTGACAGGAACGCACGTGGCTGGCCGAATGATTGGATCTTCGACTGGGAAGGGTGACCACCATGGATAACTTTATTATCTAAGGAATCCTTATTTGTTATATGGCAACCTACGTTGGCAAGGTTACATCCGCCGGACAGATCACCATTCCCAAGAAGGTCAGGGAAGTGCTGGAGTTGAGCGAGGAGGACCTCGTCGAGTTCAGACAGATAGGGGACGCTGTGCTCATGCAAAATATGAAGGCGAGCCAATCAAGTTTGAAAGCCAATCGGGCCAAGATACGTCGTATGGGAATGACCCGGGAGAGAGTGGAGGAAATAGTCGAAGAGGTCCGAAAGGAAATGTGGAGGGAACGGTCGGAGTAGGGTGTGTCCCATGCGTGTCTTTGTGGATGCCAACACACTAGTGAGTGGATTGATCCTCGAGGGTAACGAATCTCAGATCCTGGAGCTCGGTGCCCTGGGCGTGATAGAGTTGCTCACATCCACCGAGGTCTTTGAAGAAGTTGGCAAAGTCATTCGACGCGATGAATTCGATTACGGAAGGAAGGAGATCAAGAGACTTCTGGGTTATCTGCAAAGAACAGTTCTAATTCTTGGGAGGCCCGATGACAAGGCGCTGAAAGATGTCTCACAGTTGCTGGACGACAAGAAGGATGCTCATGTTTGGGCTGGCTTGGTTTGCACTGACGCGGATTTCCTCCTGACAGGTGACAAGGAATTACTGCGAAGAGTGGACCGCGCGATCAGAACAAAGGATTTACTGAAGAAGATAGAGGATTTGATGGATGGGGACTAATTAGGCTCTAACCTCATCGTCATTGCGTTCCTCATTAATTTCCTCGAATTCAGGAGGCTTCTTCTTTCTCTTGACAATTATGAAGATGACCATCCCAATCACTGCCAGGATTACCATCAGAAGTGCAATACTCACGTAGGTCCAGTCATCCTCCCAAATGGTAGTGTTATCCACATTTACCCAGACAGTATCCCAGTCGGAATATGCGTATCCGTCATATGCTCGTACATAGATTGTGTGTTCCCCTTTCCAGGTGGATCTGGTATCCCACTCGAAGGACCATGAGCTACCTCCTTCAACCTCCCAGAAATCCCCGTAGTCTATCCTGATCTCCACCTTCGGGACGGTTTCGTCTGGATCGCTTGCTACGCCGTAAATCCTGTAAACGCCGCTTATGGTTTGGTCATTCTTTGGCTTTGTTATCAGACATGTTGGCCTCTCATTCCATGTCCACCCGTTCATCCACAACCAAGTCATTTGAGGATATCTGTCTTGGGTATCAGAGTCAATCGCGTATGGGGTGTCACCAATAAAGTCCGAACCCGGTTCATCCTGGGAAGGACCTCTCTTAACATCAACCCCATCATAGTCGCTCCAGTAGTTCCCACCAGAAGGGTAGTCATCATCCCAAGAGTTCCACGTTCCAATGCGGGGATTCACCTGGATAGTATTGTCAATGAAGTTGTTGTGATGAACCAACATGCTCATTGGGGCGTCGTAGGCGACACCATATTCGTTGTCCTCTATCGTGTTGTATGCGATTGTGACATTGCGCGTGTGCTCAATGCAGAGCCCCGCATGGTTCTCATAGATGTGGTTATTGCGGACAAACGAATCATTGGTCTTGTCAAGTATGATACCGCAATAGCTGTTCAAAGCCACCGTGTTACCCGCGACAGTTGAGTTATCCAGATACGCTGCTGTGATTCCGGCTCCATTATTATAAAGCATGTTCGAATAAATACCCGCATTTGTGACCATTGATAGCGAGATGCCAATAGTGCTGTTTGTGATCTCGTTGTCATCGACGATAACGTTCTCCGCGTATGCTATACTGATTCCCGAAGAAGTATGGTCAATGTACAGACTTGAAACTCTGACATTAGTGTAATTCAAGATCAGGAGTTGTCCCATGCTCCCGCCGATTATTACAAGTTCGGTTCCATCCTTATGGAAATGGATGGGCCTGCCGTTCACCATGTTGTCTGAGGTGACAATGTTGGTTCTTGCTTCTTCGAGCGTTCGCCCTGAAACCGCGACGCCGTTGGATGTGAAGGTGTTGTTTCTTATCGCGATCTTGGATCCTGAAACGGAGATGCCCATCTGGTTGTGGGACAACGAGCAGTTCTCTATTCTTCCATTCTCCGAATGCTGGATCGATATGCCATCATTCTCCGGCGTGTCCATACTGCCGGAGTGGACGTAGACATCACGTATGTAGAAATGGGCTTGAGTGTTGATTATGAATATTCCCCTATCCGCCGAGGCGTTTATCTCCCATCCCTCAATGATGAAAGGGTCAGTGGGCGAGCCGCTCCCTCCGGTCACTCCGTTCGGTGCTGTGAATTCTCCATCACCATCGATTCGGATGGGATTATGGGGAGTGTATGCAGATACCTCTTCTGGAATCAGTACAAGTGAGCTCAGAATCACAGATGGCAAGAATACCATCACAATGGTCAACAGAGCACGGTGTTTGACCTTCATCCCTCAGCATCCTCAATTGGGAAGCCATCTGTCCATTTATAATCCTTCTGTCAGAATCCTTAATAGGCACTATCAGATTCCCATTCTGGGTGAGGGACATATCAAGTGATGTGCGGGGAACAGTCATAACACTTGCCGCTGCGGTCTTGGTGATATATGGTTTGATCGAACTTATCTCTGGAGTGCTTATCACAGTCTTGTCCGGAGTGGGATTCTATTCCCTCCTGGTCACCTGGCCGTATCTGATTATCGGTGGGCTGTATATGGCCCTCGGGTTCGGCCTTCTTGACAGGCATGAATGGGCATATTACGGAACGCTCATCCTGGTCCCCATCGCTCTCGCGATTTACATATGGTCGTTCATCCTATACTTCTCGGTATCTGACGTTTTTGGTGTGATCGTCGTGGCCTTCCACATACTGGTCCATGGCGCGATTCTGATCCTGATCGGCCTGAGTCGTAGGGAGTTCACTTGGAAGCCCGTCCTTAGGACCCTACCCAGGGCTGAGCTTAAGAAGGACCGAACTGAGCATCTGAAGTGCGAGAACTGCGATTCAGAGAGCATAACGGTATTCCCTGACGGGTCTGGTAAATGCAATGATTGTAAACACGTTTTCACCAATATATGGGCAAGTGGATCATGAACTCAACAGGCACTGTACTGGACCTTTCACGATTACTTTAAATAACTATTCTACAATGAGAACAAAGCAACATGCTGGCCTTGGAGGATTGTGTGATTGAAGCTCATTAAAAGGGAGTATTGTAAGGGCTGCCAGATTTGCGTCTGGGTGTGCCCCAAGACCGTGTATGATGAAGGCACAGAATTTTCGGACATGGGCTACCTGGTCCCGACCGTTGAGAGATACGACGACTGCATCGACCACAACCGGATCAAGAAGGGTTTGAAACAGGCTTGCGAGCTGTGCATCCTTTCCTGCCCCGATCAGGCGATAAGGGACGATCTGTACGGTGATGAATGATGGGCGAGGAACTCTTCCTTCAAGGTAACAGAGCGGTCGTCGAGGGCGCCCTGTACGCGGGCTGCAACTTCTACGCCGGCTACCCGATATGTCCTTCCACAGAGATACTGGAGATTATGGCCACTCGAATGCCTGAGACCGGTGGCACTCTCATCCAGATGGAGGACGAATTGTCATCCATAGCAGCTGTCATAGGAGCCTCCTGGGGCGGGGCGAAATCCATGACGGCCACTTCTGGACCTGGCTTCTCACTGATGCAGGAGAACATCGGCTACGCGGTCATCACAGAAACACCATGCGTCATTGTTGACGTCCAACGGGGCGGACCCTCCACCGGACAACCGACGCTGCCAGCTCACGGGGACATCATGCAGGCGCGATGGGGAACCCACGGGTCCCACAGTATCATCGCTCTGGCACCCAGCAACATCAAGGAATGCTACGAGCTCACGGTTGAGGCCTTCAACTTATCAGAACGGTTCAGAACACCCGTCATCATTCTTTCGGACGGAGAACTGGCCCACATGCGCGAGAGGATCAAGCTTGAGGACATTCCGATCGTGAACAGGGAACAGTTCCCCGAGGGTAAAGTATCGTTCCCGGTCGATCCCAACGAAGAGGGCGTTTCACCCTTCCCCACATTCGGACGGGGGCACAGGACACACGTCACGGGCCTATCTCACTCCATAGTCGGTTACCCCAGTGAGGACACCGAGGTCCAGGGGAAGCTCATCAGGCGGATCATCGGCAAGATAGACGATAACAAGGATGCCATCTGCAAGTACGAGACCATCAACCCCGACGCCAAGCACCTGATAGTCGCATACGGCCTCCCGGCAAGGAGCGCCAAGGACATCGTCCAGCAGAACGAGGACTTCGGCCTCTTCCGACCGATGACCGTCTGGCCGTTCCCATCGAAGGCTTTCATTCGGGCGACCGAGGACGTGGAATCGGTGCTAGTGGTCGAGATGAACGAAGGCCAGCTCTTCAGGGAGATCGAGAGGTATGCTTATCGCGCAGGCGTCGAGAACGTCGGCCTATGTTCCAAGCTGGACGGCGAGATACCCACCCCTCAGGAAATCATGGAATCCCATGCCGACATGGAGGTCGATCAATGACGCACTTCAAGGTGTACAGGGAGGACCGATGGCCACACATGTTCTGCCCTGGCTGCGGCATCGGCACCACCATGTCCTGCTTCCAGAGGGCGTTCGTCAACCAGGGGATCGACCTGGACAAGACCGCCTTCGTCTCGGGCATCGGCTGCTCTTCCAGAGTGTCTGGCTATGTTTACGCCGACAGCTTGCACACCACTCATGGACGCGGGTTGGCCTACGCCACAGGGCTAAAACTGGCCAACAGGGACCTGGACGTCTTCGTCTTCACCGGTGACGGGGACCTCGGGGCCATAGGCGGGAACCACTTCATCCAGGCCTGCAGGAGGAACATGGACCTCTTCGTCATATGCGTCAACAACAACAATTTCGGGATGACCGGCGGGCAGGCGTCGTCCACCACCCTTCACGGTTACAACACATCCACCACTCCGGGCGGAAATCCGGAATACCCCTTCGACCTGGCCAGACTGGCTGCGGCGGCCGGCGCCAACTACGTCGCGAGGTACACATCGGCACATCCCAAGCAGCTGATCAGGGTGATGGAAGAGGGCATGAACAGGAAAGGGTTCAGGTTCATCGAGGCCTGGGTCGCGTGTCCGGTATACTTCGGAAGATACAACAAGCTCAAGACCCCGGTCGAGCACCTCAGTTGGCTGAAGGAGAACAGCGTCCACATAGAACAGATGAGGGCTGACGGCAAGACCACAGAGGACGACATCGACCTTCACGTGGCCGGCAAGATCACCGTCGGCGTGATAAGGGATGCCCAGAGGAAGTCGTACATCGAATCGATCGAGGGGGGCGATTAGGGATGGACACCATCGAGATCAGGTTGTCGGGTTTTGGCGGTCAGGGTCTGATAATGGCCAGCGTTGTACTGGCAAGGGCCGCATCGCTTTACGAGTCCAAGCACGTCGTTCAGACGGACGACCAGTACAAGAGGGAGGAATCGGGGTTATATGTGGTGCAGACCCAGACGTTCGGTTCTGGCGTTAGAGGCAGTGCCACCAAGGCCGAGGTGAAGATCTCGACGAAGGAGATCACTTTTCCTGAGGTCACGATACCGGATGTTCTGGTCCTCATGTCTGAAGCCTCATTCGTGAAGTTCGGGGAAAATGTCAAGCCCACATCTTTGGTGATCGTTGACCCAGATACGGTGAAGAGCAGGCCTGGAGGGGAGTACTGCGAGATACCGGCCACAGTGATGGCGTCTGAACTGGGTAACAAGATCGCCGCGAACATGGTGATGCTTGGTGCCGTTGTTGCGATGACCGACGTTGTTGAAGTGGATTCTCTGAAGAGTGCGATGAAGGACATGCTTCCGCCTGCTACACATGAGCTGAACTCAAAAGCAGTGGACAAGGGATTCGAGTTGGGTAACGAGTGTGGAGGAAGGATCCAGGTCGACTGGGGCTGATGCTGGTTCTTGATTCCTTTGAGAGCTCCATCGTAGGGTTCATATGGAAGTAGAGTGATTTTGGCTTTGGATGATCGATGACGTGGAGGAAGGAGGGCCAGAAGATCTGGATGAAATCGAGTTCCCCACTCCAGAGCAAAGAGCATTTAGAAAAAAGATATGGGCCGTCATAATAGTGGTTGCCGTAGTTCTATCCAGTTTTGGGATATGGTATACCTATTTTCGCCCTTGGACCATAGGCGAGCTTGAGGCCAAGTTCATTGGTGAGTATGATACACCTAGTTTCGCCCCAAGCCTTGCGGGTACTCGCGCTATGGTAGAGGGTAAGGTCGCGTCCTTCGATTCATACAACTTCACCACTCTCGGTCCATTGACTTTCATCATGCTTGAAGGCGCCAAGCTCCTGCAACTCATCGACTGGAAAGAACCCGACTTCGAAATCGGTGACACGATTGTCAGAGAGGTCCATTTTGAGTGGGGTACGTACAACGATTACTCTGGGGTGTTCTCGCCTCAGGTTGATTATCCGGTGGTGAGGACGGCTTTCAATGCATACCTGGAAGCATCCGTCTACAGCCGAAGTGGCGGAATCTCTCTTTTTCCACGGAACGATCTGAATTCCGATTCTGTCAGGATAGATGTCTATAAGGAAGGGACCAGCGGAACATTCCCCTTGGGATTGTTTAACGTTTCATTGAGAAAGGGGATTCGTGGCCCTCCCGACGATCATTGGGACTACTCTAGGGGATACAAAGATGGTCTTGAGATCGATCATCTGGATACTCTTGAACAGTCTATTGGAGCCAAAGGGTCTTTGAGGTTCGTGGATTCAAACTCCAATAGTCTGCTTGATAGCTGGGACTTCTTTCAGGTCAACCTAAGTCGTCCCAGTGATGACAATTCAGTGCTCACCTATTACATGCGGATAAATGATGGAGTCGAAGGATATGGCGTGCTGGAGGGCGAATGCTATATAACCATGACGAATAGAGGAGTGTTCGGGCTCATCCTCCTGCCAGCCCCTGAATCTTTCATTGGCACCAGTGCCAAAATGAGTATCAATTCCCAAACAGTGACTCCCGCAGGCGTATCCACCGAGCTGGTCATTTCAAGTACGTTGGGTCCTCCATTTGAGATTCAAAATGTAAGCTGCCGTCTATGGGATGGGGGAAACGGGTTGAATTGCGCTTCTTTGAGTGAGGGAGAGGTTGCTGCCGAAGGCAACATTTCTATAAACTTCTCCGATGTGAATCAGAATGGCTATCTTGACACTGGAGACTCCTTCATAGTATCAGGTCTGACCAACTTGGCGGAGTATACCTTTTCGATCTTGGAAGACGAACATGGGATTGCCTATCTTGAATGGACAGCAGGACTTGGAGCATTCTCTGGACACCTGCCAATCATTGAATGGGAAGAGCCTCATCCTCTGGACCCTCCTGTCAATCGCGCTTTCAAGTTACAGATTGGAAGGATGTACGGGATTCCTGCGGTTCCCTTGGGAGATTTGAAAGAGAGAATGGCGGTCGATGTGTTGATGAACGGGCAGTCGGTTGTTTCATTTGCCAATCTGACTGATGATTTCAATTATACTGCTCCTGGCATCAATGTGATTTTTGAAGACTCAGATGGGAATGGGTATGTAGATGCGGGCGACTTCTTCGTCTGCAATGCAACTGTTCCTGCCGAGTTCCTGCTCACGGTCAGCTACGTGAATTTCGTTGGCTCCCCTCGACGCGAGCAAGTCTTGATTTCATGGTCCATCTCTTGGCAGACTAGCTGACGCAGAGTGAGCAACGCATCTACAATCAAGCGGTCTCGGTTTCCAACCTTTCGCTGCTACCCTTGTCGACCTCATCTGAGGTCTTGGGACGGGAGAATATTCTGAACATTCTTTTGATTTCCTTAGAGAACTTCTCAATCAAATCGGGCCTCTTGTAGATTATAACAACCAGCGGCATCATCACAGCCAGATAAATCGCATGAGCAATAACCCTGATCCACTCCATCTTCACAGAGTACCCGAACATCACTGCAAATATCGAACCTATCCCGCCCTTGTGGTGAAAGATGCTATCCGACGAAATGTCAAGCACATACGCGTTCGCTCCGAGCCATCCAGGGTCCCCACCAGTGACCACAACATATTCCGTCAGTTCATGGAGGCCGTAGCCCAAGAGTCCAGCAGCCAGAAGTATCAGCAGGATGCTCGTGAAGTAGAAGAACCTGTGGAGGTTGATCTTCATACCCACCTTGAATATGGCAAATGCCAGAACGAATCCAGATATGATCCCGAGCGCAGCACCGGCCACGGTACCAGCGACATCCGTCACCAGGAAGGGCGTCAAGAACAGGACCGTCTCAAGCCCCTCTCTGAAGACCACTATGAAGGCCAGCGATATCAACGCGATCATCGCACCACGTTTCACCGCCACTCCGAGCTTCTCCTCCATCTCTTCCTTGATGTGCCTGCCTTTGAGCGCCATCCAGTATATCATGGACGTCAGCACGGCGACCGCTACCAGCGCCGCCACACCTTCGAACAGTACCTTGCTCGGCTTGTCCAATGTGCCGTAGGCCGTCCAGATAATCGCACCTAGCACGAGGCTCACGCCTACAGAGATGTAAACTCCGATCCAGACATAACGCGTAAGATGCTCCCTGCCGGTCCTTGTCAGATAGGCCAGGATTATGGCCGTTATCAATGAGGCCTCCAGGACTTCCCTGAAGGTTATGAGATACTGTCCCAGCATATTTCCACGTTCCGCTCGCCAAATAAGACAATTTTTCGGTTTACCGAAATATTTAGAGCTGATTAAGTATTAAAACATCACGAGTTTCTGACATGCACTTCTCAGAATCCTTCTCTGTGTCGGTTCCGCACAACTTATTAATGAACGTGTTCCAATTCTGTGTTTGATGAGCGATGACTTAGAGGATGGAGGGATTCCTGAAGAGGAGATCAAGGAACCTTCTGATAGGGAACCACGTTTGAACAAGAAGATTATGGTCATAGTAGTTGTCATTGTTGTTGTCCTGGCAAGTTTCAGCATCTGGTATTTCCTGTTGCGACCCATACCGATCAGAGATCTGGGCGAGGAGATTGTGGATTGGTATGATCCCCCCTACTTCAATCCCGATCTGGCCGGAAAGAGCTTCACGGTCGGAGGTGAAATCACAGGCTTCCTGCGTGTGAACTCGACCACATTCGGTCCTATGGTTTTTGTCGAGCTCGATGATTATAGAGATCTAAGTTTGGTTGTATGGGGTAAGCGAGATATCAAGATTGGAGACTACATAGTCAGGGATGTTCACTTCGAATGGGGTCATTACAACGATGAAGAAGGAGTCTTCTCGCCACAACTGAATTTCCCCGTTCTTGAGAATGAGTTTTATCTGTACTATCAATCATTAGGATACAGCCAGTTTGGTGGTCTCTACCTTATTCCCAGGGATGACCCATCATCTAATGCCACCATCGTGGCCACTCTTCCCGTTTGGGCGGAAAGCTTTCCTTTGTCGCTATTCAATGCCTCACTCAGGAAGCTCACAGGCAGAAGCTGGCATGTCTATACGTTAAGCTACGAGATTGACTACATGGAGACGCTGGAGCAGCAGACAGGGAATAATGGAACACTCGCATTCATCGACGCGAATTCCGATGGTCTTTTGGATAGAAATGATTACTTCCGGCTCAACCTCTCTCGGCCACTCGAAGACAGTTCAGTTTTCACATACCAACTCTTGGTGAACGGGGGCGTTCTTGGAGCGGGAGTTCTCGAAGGAGAGGCTCATATAGTTATGACAAAAAGAGGGACTCTGGGTTTTCTGGACCTCACCGTGCCAGAAGAGACTGACGTTACCTGGGTTGGAATGAAGATCCTTTCTCAAATCGTGACATCCGGCGGAGTTACCGTGAGTATTGAAATGAAGAATATGTCGGGTGACCTCCCGTTGGAGGATGCCGAATGCGAGCTCTGGTCTGTAAGCCTGGCTCTGGATTGCCTGACCCTGGACAATGGGGAGGTTATCTCGGAAATGGGCATCAATGTCACATTCCTTGATGAAGACTCAAACGGCATGGTAAGCGAAGGGGATGTATTCGAAATCGAAGGTCTCACCAATCTGGCCAACTACTCATTTCGGGTGAAAAAGAATGATAACAGACTTTCCGGGATTAGCTGGCAGGCTGGACTTGGCGCCACGACTGCGAATGTGCCGATCATAGAATGGTTCGAGTCCGAAATCCTTGATTTCCCCGTCAATCGAAAGTACAAACTTCAGATTGACAGGATGTACGGGATGCCTGGGGTATTCCTGGGCGGCGATTATCAGAAAATGGTGGTTGACATCAAAAAGGATGGATTGTCCGTTCTATCGTTCGAGAACTTGACTGTCGATTTCAATCAGAGCGTTGACGGTCTGAATGTGACCTTTGAGGACGCGGATGACAACGGCTATCTGAATTCCGGGGATTACTTCATTGCTGTTTCTACAAGTTCAGCTGGATTCGAACTGATTCTAGGGTACGTGAATACTTCGAAGTACCGGGATCATGAGCAGCCGCTCATATCCTGGTCGGTCTCATGGCATACGGACTAGAACCTCTTGGGTAGCGACGAGGAACCACTCCTCACCAATCAACACTTCTCCAAAAAAGCCTCATTCTTCTTCGGACAGACATGAAGCGAGTAAGAACACTCGTTCAAGAAGTCCATTCCCAAGACGCTGGGGAGAGATGAATCCAGCTCTCGGTCACCAGTTGATGGCAGAACATCCACAGAATCGAGATGCTCCAAGACGAACCTCCTCCTGTTCTCCACAATTATGAAATCCACATTGCAGAGTCTGAGGGGCTTGACATGACCGGCAAAATGTCATTGAAGATCGACCTCTCTTCTTCAGCTTTGACGTGTCTATGCCCAAGTTCTTCGCATCCCCCTGTGATATGGTTGTAACTGACGAGTCCGTGTCAATAAGGAAGCGAATCCTCCGGGCAATACCGTTGACAAGAATCTGGGATGTCAGATAGATCAGTGTCTTGCCTGGGTCAAACTTCGCTGGGATTCTCATCAAAGACCCTTGGTATCTCACTGGTTTGGCAGTAGGTATTTCACTGGTTTCTCAGTTATGTACGTTATCAGGACGGATTTGGGGTCAACACCCATCTCATTCAGCTTGTCATGCAGTCCAGATCGCTCTTTTGAGCTTGAGATTACCTTCCCACGTCTGACTGCAATTACCTTTCTGGGGTATTCCTTTCTCAGAGATTCCTCATGGGAAAGCACCCATTCCCAATCCTTGGTGAACTCCAGCAACAATCGGACTTCCTCCTCCATATCCAATCCCTCTATTCCCACTTCCCCCTTCGCCTTCTGTTGCATAATGCTCAACACCAATAACGTCGAACCGAATCATAACTCTATGTTCTCCGGCAGGCTACTTGAAAACCTCACCCGTCTCCATCGACCAGAACAGCAGGTCCAGAGCGCGCATCTCGATCCCGATCTCCTTGGAGAATCTCTTCATCTTCTTCTCTGTGTCCAGGTACTTCTTCTTTGTGAGGCTCGGCGGAATCTCCTTCATCACCCCGTACTCCCACAAGTTCTTCAATATGTGTCTGTCAAGGATCGCCAGATCAAAGCCAACACCGATGTTCCTGAGAAAATGACTCGCCTCCTTGTAGCCCAGACCCTTCACGTTCGTCACGAACCATTCCCTTAGGACTCTCGGTTTGGTTCCTTTTTGGAGGATCATCTCCAGGTCATAGGCACCTTGACCCACGAACAGATTTCTTGCACCCACGATCCGTTGCGCCTTTGTGTTCCTGAACCTGACACCAGAGAGAGCCTCTGCAATCTGTTCTTCCTCTCCCTTGAAAAGCAGTCCCTTCTTCTGAAGCTCATTGACCGCGGCATCGCAGTTCCTGGCTCTCGATTGGGGGGTAAGCAGGCAATAGACCAGCTCCGGAAACAGGACCTTGAACTTCCCCTTCCCCACCTTCTCGAAATCCTTGAGTCTCTTCTCGATGACGTTCTTCCTTTTCTTGTATGTGGATCTCAGTTCTTCGATGTCGCTCATGCTCGTCAATTCGGATATTAGCGGTTTCCTATAGAATGCTGACGACTAGCGCGATATCCCCCAACTATTTTCGCAACTTTCACCATCCTTTCCTCCGCTTTCCAGAACGAATAAGACAACCTTTAAGAAGAGTACAGCATTAACACCAGATAGCCAGCGATTTAGGAATCCAGACGGCAACAATTCGCAGGTGAGCGCTTGATAATCCCGGTGTCGATATCCATCGTAATGGCACTGCCCGAGGGCGGTGAAGAGAAGAAGTACTGGCGCAAACCACTTGATTTTCACAAACACAAGGTCCCCATAGGCAAGGTCATCATCATCGCCGAGAGATGCAAGGCGTGCAACTACTGCATCGAGTTCTGTCCCAAGGAGATACTCGTGGAGTCCGACGAGAGGAACAAGAAGGGCTACAAGATCCCCAAGGTCGTGGAGGGCAAGGAAAAGGAATGCATCGTCTGCCTTCACTGCGAGGATATATGCCCCGAGTTCGGTATATACATCGAGGAGATAGAGGAGGAAGAGGATGACGAGACCTAAGGTCCTGACCGGTACCCATTTCATGCACGGCGATTTTGCCGTCGCTGAGGGAGGCCTTGCGGCCGGGTGCAAGTTCTTTGCTGGTTATCCGATAACTCCGGCCACCGAGGTCGCAGAGAGGATGGCGGGCAGATTGCCTGAGATCGGTGGTGTGTACATCCAGATGGAGGACGAACTGGGCTCGATGGCGGCGATCCTGGGCGCCTCATGCGCCGGGGTCAAATCTATGACCTCAACTTCCGGTCCAGGGTTCAGTCTCATGCAAGAGAACATTGGGCTCGGAGCGGTTCTGGAGGTGCCTTGCGTCGTGGTGGACGTCCAAAGGGGCGGACCAAGCACCGGACTTCCCACCTCCGTCAGCCAGCAGGACATGATGCAGGCCAAGTGGGGGTCGCATGGTGACTATCCGATAGTTGCATATTCACCGGCTTCACCTCAGGAATGTTTCGATATCGCAATCAAGGCCTTCAACACGGCAGAGAAGTACAGGACGCCAGTTCTCGTGATGTCCGACGAGGTCGTTGGGCACATGACAGAGAGGGTGACCATCCCCGAGGAAAGCGCGATCAAGATCGTGGAAAGGAAACTCTACGATGGGGACCCGGACAAATACCTGCCCTACCGTGCGGACGAGGATCTTATTCCTCCAATGGCGCTCGCGGGAGATGGATGCAAAGTTCACATGACCGGTCTGATCCATGACGAGGGCGGGAGGCCTTTGCTCAACGCCGAGACCGAAGCGAAACTCGTTGGAAGGCTCTTGGACAAGGTGGTCAAGCATGCCGAGGCGATCATGGAGTATGAGAAGATCGGGACGGAGGACGCGGACGTCATAGTGGTCGCTTACGGAATTACCGGTCGTATCGCCAACAGGGCGGTGGAACTGGCCAGGAAGGAAGGCATCAAAGCAGGTCTCGTCAGGCTGATAACCGTGTGGCCCTTCCCGGTGGACTACATACGGAAACTGTCGGAAAACGTCAAGACCATTCTTGTACCCGAGATCAACTTCGGCCAGATTGTGCTGGAGGTGGAGAGGGTGGTCGGCGGACGCGCGACGGTCGAGCAGGTCACCTATATTCCAGGCACACTTCCAGATCCGTATTCAATGCTCAAGAGGATAAGGGAGGCGGTCAAATGAGCGAACCAGACTCGGTGTTCGATGCCCACCCGGTGGACGCGCACCTTCGTGCCGACATGCTCCCCCACATCTGGTGCCCCGGATGCGGCATAGGCATCGTTCTCAAGGCGTACATCAGGGCGCTGGATAAAGCTGAAATCCCCCTCGAGAAGAGGATAATGGTCTCCGGCATCGGATGCTCGGGCAGGGCGTGCATATACCTCAACCAGGACTGCTACCATTCCACGCACGGCAGGCCCATACCGTTCGCCACCGGAATCAAGCTCGCGAACCCTGACCTCACCGTCTCCGTGATCAGCGGGGACGGGGACCTCTTCGCTATCGGCGGGAACCACTTCATCCACGCGGCCAGGAGGAACATGGACCTCAATGTCATCTGCATCAACAACTTCAACTACGGGATGACCGGGGGGCAGTCCGGACCCACCACACCGATGGATTCCAAGACCATCACCACACCTTACGGCAACATCGAGCACCCGTTCAACCTTCCACATCTGGCAACGTCCAGCGGGGCGACGTACGTGGCGAGGTGGACCACGCTCGACGTCCGAAGGCTCAGGGATTCGATGGCCGAGGCGCTCAAGAAGAAGGGATTCACTTTCATCGAGGTCATCTCGCCGTGCCCGACGGGGTACGGAAGGCCGAACAGGAGGGGAGAGCCGATCGATGAGATGAAGCAATACCAGGAGATCTGGGACCTGAGGGAGGACAACTGGATCATCCAGGAGGGAGCCGACCCCACGGAGGCTGATATAAAGCTCAATGAGACCATCGTCGTTGGCGTCTTCGCCGACATTGACAGACCCACCTTCGCGGACCTGTACAGCAAGCTGGATCCCGTCAAGAAGAGGAGGCTCAAGGAGGTCGTCCGCGAGGACGAGAGGAGGGTTAGGGAATGAGGACCGAGGTCAAGCTCAGCGGATTCGGAGGCCAGGGCATCATACTCGGCGGATACATCGTCGGCAAGGCTGCAGCCATTTACAGCGACATGCACGCGGCCATGATCCAGAGCTACGGGCCGGAGGCCAGGGGCGGTGCGTGTTCGTCAGAGGTGGTCATCGAGGACAGGATGATCTCCTATCCGTCGGTCGAGAAACCCGACATCTTCGTTCTCATGTCCCAGGAAGCTTACGAATTATCCAAACCTCTGATCAAGGAGGAGACCAAGGTGCTCGTGGACGAGGACCTGGTAGAACTGGACGAGGGCCAGGTCGGTCACATTTCAGCGATCCCATCTCTCAAGTTCGCAGAGGATCTCGGCAGGAAGATAGTCGCCAACATCGTGATGCTGGGTTTCTTCACTTCCGTCACTGAACTCTTCACCAAGGATGCCATGAAGGAGGCGGTCCTTTCCACCGTTCCGGAGCACACCAGAGAACTGAACGAAAAGGCCTTCGAGAAAGGATACGATCACGGTCTACAACTCAAAAAGGGAAGAAATGCGGAATGAGTGCAAGCTCCGTTCTGGTTATAGGAGGGGGCATAGCCGGTATTCAGGCCTCCCTCGACCTCGCCAATGCTGGTGCCCATGTGTATCTGATAGAGAAGGCTCCGTTCCTTGGCGGGCGCATGGCGCAGTTGTTCAAGACCTTTCCGACGAATGATTGTTCTACCTGCATCGAAGCTCCGTTGATAGTTGAGGCCCACAGGCATTCCAACATAGACGTCCTGGTCGATAGTGAAGTGATGACGGTTGCAGGGAATGCTGGTAATTTCAAGGTCCAGGTGCTGAAGAAGCCGAAGTATGTGAATGATAACTGCACTTCGTGCGGGGATTGCTTCGACGCCTGTCCAGAGGCCGTACCGAACGAGTTTGATGTTGGCCTGAAGTTGCGGAAGGCGATCTATCTGCCGTTCCCCCAGGCTGTTCCTTCTACATACACCATTGACCGGGACCTGTGCTTGAATAAGGGGCACTTGATAGCGTGCGAGAAGTGTCTGGAAGCTTGTGAGGTGGAGAACTGCATAGACTTCGAGAT
This sequence comes from Methanomassiliicoccales archaeon, assembly GCA_030593885.1. Classification (GTDB taxonomy): domain Archaea; phylum Thermoplasmatota; class Thermoplasmata; order RBG-16-68-12; family SOIM01; genus JAGLME01. Next base: position 20,144 of record JAUVGH010000017.1, on the reverse strand, counting down.
GGAGGCGGAGATGCTGGACTTGGACGTGGTCTCTATCATAGTGGCCTGCGGCGGATCGGTCCTCGATCCAAGGTCAATGAAGAATTACGGTTACGGCAAGTTCGAGAACGTCATCACAAACATGGAGTTCGAGAGGCTGGTCAGCGCGAGCGGACCCACCGAGGGGGAGCTCGTAGAGCTGGAGGGGATGGAGAGCCCCAAGAGGATAACCTTCGTCCTCTGCGCCGGGTCCAGGGACGTAAACTTCCAGGGCTACTGCTCAAGGGTGTGCTGCATGAACTCCATCAAGGAGGCGATACTGGCCAAGGAGCATCTGAAGGACGCTGAGATTAAGCTGCTGTACATGGACATCCGTTCCTTCGGGAAGGGTTTCGAGGAGTACTACAACCGTGCCAAGGAGATGGGGATCAAGTTCGTCAGGGGGAAGGCGTCTGACATTACGAAAAAGGATGAACATCTGGTCGTGCGGGTGGAGAACACCGAAGAGGGCAAGATAGAGGACATGGAGACGGACATGGTGGTTCTGGCCCCTCCGCTCCTGCCTGCCGAACACATCGGTGATCTGGCCAAGGTGCTGGACATCAAACTGGATGACAACGGTTTCTTCAGATCGGAACAGGTGAACGTGCTTCCGTTGCGCGGTACCAAGGAAGGGATATTCCTCTGCGGGGTTGCCACTGGTCCCAAAGATATTGCGGATTCTGTCGCTGAAGCTTCCGGCGCTGCCAGCAGTGCTTTGTCTTACGTTGAGAATAGAGAACATCCGAGTGTTGAGATACCCGAGAAAGGTGGGGAAGGTGAACCAAGGATAGGCGTTTTCGTCTGCCACTGCGGCAATAACATCGCCGGCGTTGTTGACGTCGAGGACGTTGCTGGCTATGCCGGGGAGCTGCCGAATGTGGTGCATTCCGAGAACACTCTGTTCGCATGTGCTGACAGCACGATAGAGGACATCATCAACACCATCAGGGAGAAGGACCTCAACCGAATCATAGTGGCCGCATGCTCCCCAAAGACCCACGGGGACCTTTTCATGGACGCGCTCATCGAAGCGGGCATTAACCCATACCTCTTCGAGATGTCCAACATCCGGAACCAATGCTCCTGGGTGCACTCGGACGAGCCGGAGAGGGCGACCGAGAAGTCCAAGACTCTCATCAGAATGAGCGTCGCCAGGGCGAACCTTGCGGAGCCGTTGATCGCGGAGACGAGCTCTGTTACCAAATCTGCATTGATAGTCGGTGGAGGAATTGCTGGTCTAACCGCTGCACTGGACCTGAACGCTCAGGGCATAGATGTCACACTTATCGAGAAGCAAGAAGAACTGGGCGGAAGGCTCAGGGAATTGCACAAACTGTCCCCGGAAGGCATCGAAGCATCCAAGCTCCTGACCCAGAAGATGAAGGACCTGCTCAAAAGCAACGTCAACGTGATGACCTCTGCAACACTGGATGATGTAGAAGGATACGTGGGGAACTTCCAGGTCACGATCAAATCACTTGAAGGGGTAACGGCAAAGGACTTCGGGGCGATAATACTGGCCATAGGCGCGGAGCTGTACGAACCGACCGAATTCGGCTACGTGGATCACGAGAATGTAATCACCAACCTGGAACTGGAGAAGATGATGGAAGCCGGTCCTATCGAAGGCAAAACGATCTCTTTCATCCAATGCGTCGGGGCCAGGAACGAGGAGTATCCTGGGTGTTCCAGATATTGCTGCGAGGTGGCAACCCATCAGGTCGCGCAACTGGCCGAGAAGAACAAGGTCAACTTCCTGTACAAGGACATGAGGACGTTCGGCAAAGGCGCGGAGGAGAACTACAAGGTCGCTTCGGAGAAGGGTGTGAGATTCTTCAGGTGGACCGAGCAGCCGGAGTTCGATGGGAACGAGGTGAAGGTGCAGGACGTGTTCTCGGGTATGGCGCTGGCTCTGCCAACAGATCTGCTCGTGTTGTCGGTCGCCATGCGCCCAAATCAGGAAACGGTGGAGAAGCTGGTCGAGGTCCTTAAGGTCTCGCTGAGCGAAGAGGGCTTCCTGATGGAGAAGCACGTGAAGCTGGGTCCGGTGGAATCGAGCATTGCCGGTGTCTTCCTTGCTGGGTGTGTTTCCGGTCCCAAGAGGCTGGATGAGACCGTTTCAAGTGCAAGCGGTGCCGCCGCCAAGGCCGCCGCGTTGTTGAGCAAGGACGAGATACTTGTCAGTCCGATAGTGGCTTTCGTGAGAGAGGACAACTGCCGTTGGTGTGCCAGATGTTCCGAGGTGTGTCCATATTCTGCCATTGATATCGTCGAGATAGAGGGAGGAAAGGTCGCCTGGGTGAACGGGGCCATGTGCACCGGATGCGGCGCGTGCGTGGTCGAGTGCCCAACAAAAGCGATGATCCTCAAGGGGTTCAAGGATGAACAGATAGAGGCGCAGATAGACGCCATGATGGGGGAACTGGTATGAGCTGGGACCCGCAGATACTGGTGTTCGCATGCAACTGGTGCTCTTACGGCGGGGCGGACGCTGCCGGCGTCAGCAGGTTCCAGTATCCTCCGGACGTTCAGATAGTCAGGGTCATGTGCTCTGGGCGGGTCGATCCAGGATTCGTTCTCAGGGCTTTCAACAAGGGTGCAGATGGTGTGCTCGTAACAGGTTGCCACTTGGGTGACTGCCACTACCAGGACGGGAACTACAAGGCCGAGAAGAGGGTGGAGATGCTGTACACATTGTTGGGTCAACTGGGCATCCAATCCGAGAGGCTGGGTCTGGAGTGGATATCCGCTGCCGAAGGGCAGAGGTTCGCCAACGTCATCACTGATTTCGTGGGCAAGATAAGACGGCTTGGGCCTGCCAACGGGGGTGAAGGGCCGTGACCATGAAGGAGTCCATGCAGAGGACCAACGCCCAAATGTGCTATTCATGCGGGAAATGCACCGCTCATTGTCCTGTTGTTAGAGTCGGAGCTTCAGAATCCCCCAGGGAGATGGTGGAAAGGGCCCAGTTGGGAAGGGACCTGACCAATGATGATCTGGTGTGGAACTGTTTGACCTGCAAATTGTGTCAGAACTACTGTCCAGAAGACGTGGATTTCATCGGTTTCATTCGGGAGATTAGGGGCATATCCAGGGACAACGGCGGCAAGCCCGAGTACACCCACGGAGAGATGATGCAGACCATGGCCAGGATATTCGCTTCGGGGAAGTTCAAGCAGAACAAGCTGGAGTGGCTGGACAGGAGCAAGACATCGCACGACGGGGAGGTCGCCTTGTGGATCGGATGCGGCCCGTACGTGGACACCGCCCTCAAGGATCACGGCAGCGACCAGGTGAACATTTCGAATGCCGCTTTGGACGTACTGAACATGCTCGGGATCAAACCCAGGGTGCTGGACGAAGAGGTCTGCTGCGGACATGACGCCCTGTGGATAGGCGAGGACGAGACCTTCGAGGCGCTCATGGACAAGAACCTGGAAGTAATATCAAGATCCGAAATAACCAAGCTGGTCTTCACCTGCCCGGAGGGATACGAGGTCATGAAGCACGAATATCCGGACATGGGGATCGAACTGGCCCACATCTCTGAAGTGGTCGCGGATGCCGTGGACGACGGCGTCGCAACCTTCGACAAGATGGAGAAGAAGGTGACCTACCAGGACCCGTGCAGACTGGGGAGATTCCTAGGGATCTACGACCAACCAAGAAAGGTACTTGAACAAATTCCCGGAATAGAACTGGTAGAGATGGAACACAGCGGAAAGAGATCAAGATGCTGCGGCGTGAGCGCATGGATAAACTGCAATCAGAACTCAAAGAGGATGCAGATGGAGAGGCTGGAGGAGGCGGAGAACGCAGCGCCAACTCTTGTAACCAACTGCCCCAAGTGCCTCACGCATTTCAACTGCGTAAAGAATGAGGATGGCTTCGACAAGGAGATCGAGTTCACGGACTGGACCGTCCTTGTCTCTAAGACCCTAAGGGGTGTTTGAATGGACGTTGCGGAAGAAGGATCCGAAACGGGTGTCGCAAGGGAAGAGGAAGAGCCGAGAATAGGCGTGTACGTGTGCCACTGCGGGCTGAACATAGCCGGTTCGGTGGACGTGGAAGCGGTGTCGGCCTATGCCGCGGGACTGCCGGGCGTGGTGTTGTCGAAGGACTATAGTTATTCGTGTTCCGACCCGGGCCAGGAGATGATGAAGGAGGACATCCAGAAGCACGCGTTGAACCGGTTGGTGGTCGCGTCATGCAGTCCCAGGTTGCACGAGCCTACCTTCAGGGCCATGGCGGAAGAGGCCGGCATGAACAGGTACCTGGTGGAGATGGCGAACATCCGGGAGCATTGCAGCTGGGTTCACCTTTACGATAAGGAAGGCGGGACGGAGAAGGCGAAGGAACTGGTGCGGATGGCTGTCGCAAAGGCGAGATTGCTGGAGGCCCAGGTGGAGAAGAAGGTGCCGGTTCTCAGGAAGACTGCCGTGATCGGTGCTGGTGTTGCTGGCATTCAAGCGGCTCTGGACCTTGCAGATTCAGGATACAAGGTGTACCTCATAGAGAAGGACGTGAGCATCGGGGGACGGATGGCGCAGATTGACAAGACCTTCCCGACGATGGACTGCAGCATCTGCATCCTGGCTCCGAAGATGTCTGAGGTCGGAAGACACCCGAACGTGGAGGTTCTCACTTGCGCGGAAGTAAAGAGCGTTTCCGGCTACGTCGGCAACTTCGTCATCACGATCAAGAAGAAGGCCAGGTTCGTTAACAAGAACTGTACGGCATGCGGGGACTGCTCCACGGCGTGCCCGGTTGCGGTGCCAAACGAGTTCGATCTGGGACTGGCATCCAGGAAGGCGATCTACACTCCATTTGCGCAGGCCGTTCCATCTACCTATGCGGTGGACATCGTTAATTGTTTGAACGACGGCCCGGTGCTGGCATGCGAGAAGTGCATCGAAGCGTGCGATGTCGAGGACTGTATAGACTTCAACGCGAGGGACGAGACCATCGACCTGGAAGTGGGCACGATTATCATTGCGACGGGCGCCAGCACGTTCGATCCGAAGGTACTGGAGGAATACGGCTATGGAAAATACCCCAATGTTCTGACGACTCTGGAGTTCGAAAGGCTGATCAATGCGGGAGGACCCAGCGGAGGCCACCTGATAAGACCAAGCGATCTGGAACCGCCGAAGAATGTTGCTTTCATACAGTGCATCGGGTCGAGGACGGAGAAGGACGGCAACCCGTACTGTTCCAACATCTGCTGCATGGAGACGATCAAAGATGCGTTGCTCATCAAAGAGCACTGGCCTGAAACCGAAATAGACGTCTACTACATGGACATCCGCGCCTTCGGCAAAGGCTTCGAGGACCTGTACAAGAGGGCGAGGTCACAGGGAGTTAGATTCATCAGAGGTATCCCGGCGGAGGCGTTGCACCTGGAAGGCGATAACCTCAGGCTCATAGGCGAGAACACTCTGCTATCGGAAATATATGACCAAGAGTACGACATGGTCATCCTCTCGGTGGGCATTGAACCGCGGGAGGACAGCGAGGTCGTGCAGAGGCTTTTCAATCTCTCGAAGACGGCGGACGGGTTCTTCATGGAGTCTCATCCAAAGCTGCTGCCTGTTGATACTCCGACGAAAGGTGTCTTCCTGGCTGGTTGTGCGGAAGCCCCGAAAGATATCAAGGACAGCGTCACCCAGGCCTGCGCCGCGGCGTCAAGGGCGAACATACTGATGGCGAAAGGGGAGGTGACCGTAGAAGCGATAACCCCCATGTACGTGGAGGACAACTGCAACGGCTGCGGGCTGTGCGTGAAGGTGTGCCCTTACAACGCGATAGAGCTCATTGGCAAGAAGCCCAACCAGAAGATCAAGATCATTGAAGCGGCTTGCACAGGGTGCGGGACGTGCGGGGCGGAATGCAAGTTCGATGCGCTGATCATGAGGCACTTCACCGACGAGCAGATAGTGGCGCAGATCGACGGTGCTTTGGACGAGAACCCTGAAGGTAAGATACTGGCCTTCTGCTGCAACTGGTGCTCTTACGCTGGGGCTGATTTTGCGGGTGTTTCGAGGATGCAGTATCCGTCCAATGTGAGAATAATCAAGACCATGTGCTCCGGAAGGGTTAGTGAGAACTTCGTGAGAAGAGGGTTCGAGAAGAGGGCCGGCGCGGTGCTGGTATCCGGATGCCACTTGCAGGACTGCCATTACATAAACGCGAACTACCAGACCCAGAAGAGGGTGGAGAAGCTGTGGAAGGAGATGGAGAAGCTTGGACTGGACACGAGCAGGCTGCACCTGGAGTGGTTCACGGCGGCCGAAGGCCAGAAGTTCGCGGACAAGATCGGGGAGATGAAGGAGATAGTGGAGAAGGTGGACCCGAAGGAGATAGACAAGGCGGCGGAGACCTTCAAGCCGAAGAAAAAGAGGCAGCAATGATGGACGCGGTTCGACCGTTCGACGAGGTGATGGACGAGGTCGCCAAAGAAGGCGGGGAGAGCCTGAACCTCTGCTACCAGTGCGGGTTGTGCAGCGGGACGTGCCCCTGGGGGACGGTTCGCGATTTCAATTTACGAAAGATGCTGAGGATGGTGCAGCTGGGGCTGGTGGAGGAGTCGGACGATATTTGGCTGTGCTCGACGTGCAAAGCGTGCGTGGACAGGTGTCCGAGGGGTGTGGAGCTGATAGATGTCATCCGGTCGATGAGGAGGATGCTGGTGGGCGGGGGGATGATACCGCAGATGCAGAGATCGGCGGTGTCCAACATGGTGCAGGAGGGGAACCCTTGGGGGAACCCGGCGGAGGAGAGGATGGACTGGGCGGAAGGGTTGGACGTTAGGATCTTCGAGAGGGATATGGACTGGCTGCTGTTCGTCGGGTGCGCTCCGAGCTATGATCCGAGGAACCAGAAGGTGGCGAAGGCGCTGGTGGAGGTTCTGAACAAGGCTGGGGTGAGCTTTGGTGTCCTGGGGAACGAGGAGAGGTGCTGCGGTGATTCTGCGAGGAGGATCGGTGATGAGCAGGCGTTCGGGACGATGGTTGAGCGGAATGTTACTAAGTTCGAGGAGATGGGGGTGGAGAGGGTGGTTGCGATATCGCCCCATACATTTCATACGTTGAAGAACGATTACGGGGAGTTTGGGTCAGAGTTGGAGGTCGTGCATCACACGCAGCTGCTGGCGGAGCTGGTGGATGAGGGAAAGCTGGTTCCGGGAAGGTTGGAGAAGAAGGTGACGTATCACGATCCTTGTTATCTGGGGAGGCATAATGGGGTCTATGAGGAGCCGAGGAAGGTGTTGGAGTCGATCCCTGGGTTAGAACTGGTTGAGATGGAAAGGAACAGGGAGTCCAGTTTGTGTTGTGGCGGGGGTGGAGGGAGGTTCTGGACTGAAACTGTAGCTGATGAAAGGTTCTCGAATATGAGGGTAGAGGAGGCTCTTGGGACCGGTGCCGAGATTCTTGTGACTTGCTGTCCTTTCTGTTCGCTGAATTTTGAGGACAGTTCGAAAGGAATTGCGAGAGATGATTCCACGAACATCTTGGATGTCGCCGAGGTTCTAGTGAAGTCATTGTGAGGTTTTGAGTCTGGGCATCCCCGCGTCCTCGATTAGACATGCATGTCTCTGCAATCTGCAGACCCTGAAGTGCTACTTGCGAAGTCTATTGGATAACCTCCGAAGGTTGTTGCAGACGGCGTCGACTTCTTCCATCACGTGATTGCTCCAGGTCTGGTCATCTGTGCCTGATAGTTTCTTCGCTTGTTTCAAGAAGATATGGATCGACTTCTTAATCGATCTCCGATGACTAGGCTCGATGAACGCCTGCGCCGATCGTTGTTTGATCTCCCTGGCGTGCGCAATGAGTTCCGTTCTGAGTTCCACGCTGGGAGTCAGACATCCTTTGAATTCATTCCATTCTTCGCAGAAATTCACAAGTTCCCAACCAAGATCGGTATTCCATTGTCTTCTGGCGCTCTTCTCTTCCTGGCTTCTTTCACGACGGGACGTGTATTCATATAGGATGATGCCTGAGACAACACCAATAGCAATCCCTGCCACAATGCCCAACGAGAACGATGCCCAGTCCATTCAGAGCCTTCTGCCGACACGACACAACGGGTTCCAGGCTATTCCTTCACGATCTTGTAGCCTTTGAGCTTCATCTCAATCTGACGACTCACAGGCAAGCCAGTTTCCCTTCGGATTTCCTCCATCGCCTGTGCATCATCTTCATCTATCATGAAGCATACTTGACGCTTCTTCGCCATTTGAGCTCACCATTAGCATACATGTACTTAATTGTACTTATATATTTCCATTGAGGTTAATGTGTCTATATGTACTGTCATGGGTACCCAGATGGCCGTGAACCGCTCCCTGCTCATCTCAACATCCAATAGATGTCTAGCCCCTGCAAGCCAGGCCTCTGCCTCCCTAATCTCTCTCAAAGAGAACCACACCCCTCTTCAACGATCGAACCAGTTGATCATCACTCTCGAGCTCCCGTTCCAGGACCTGGATGGGAGCCAACCTCATGCCCGTTTCGTCTTGGATGTCGGCCGCCGTATCGTACGTTTCTCTCATGACTTTGTCGGACCTCCTCTTCATGACAACCGCGATGTCGATGTCGCTATCCACGGTCGCTCTGCCCTCGGCAACGCTCCCGAAGAGTATTACCTTTTGCACGTTCGGTATCGTCCTCACGAGCTCAGCGAAGCGCTCCGCGACCTTTCGATGGGGGAGTAGATCCATCTCTTTCAATCTCTTCAGATCCGCCACGATGGGAGATTCCTCGTTGATGGATATCAGCCTGCTCGGGCCGACCACCTCCGATCTGAGGGCTCCCATTGAAATGAGCGCGTTCACAAGTCTCCAAGTGGTCGCGTAAGATGAGCCAGCCTCTTTGGAAACCTCACGAATGGTGAACCTTCTTCCCGGGACCGAGAAGAGGACGTCGATCACTCCCTTGTGCTTCAGGAACCTGTCGTACGGTATTCCGCCTCGGGGCTGTTCTCTTTCGGGGGTACTGGGACCTTTCTCCAGAGCTGCATGAGCTCTCCTTAGAAGGGAAGGTCTTGGGGACTTTTTCTGAGGTTTGACGGCCGTGCGGACACCTTCGTTGACCGTGAGGATTCCGATTCCTAGGACCCTCGCCATTTCCTCCAGGTCCTTCATCAGTCTTGTTTCGGGGATTGCGATGTAGGTGAAGGTGGCATCAAAGGTGTAGACCGCTGCCAGGACTATGGCCCTTTCGATGTCTCCCAGAGAGCCCTTTACCTCGACTATCACCAGGTCCTTCCCCTTCAAGGCGACCAGATCGGGTTTCCAGGTCCTTATCCTCATCTCTGGGGTGATGACGTAACCTCTGGACATGAAGTGGTCTTCTACTGCCTCCAAGACATCCTTCTCTGCAATTCTTTGAGGTTGACTTATGTATTTCATTTATGAATAGATATATTCATTAGTGGATATAAGTATTTTGTTTCTGGACATATTATGAGAAAGGCTGGGGGCCCATCCGCACTGTCCAAGAACATGATGGACCTCTCCGTTCTCCATATTGAACTTCGAGGACAGTGCCAAGGCAATGAACATAGAAAGTTCCCATTACCGAGGTCCTGGCGAATTCCCCTTGATTCCTTCCTACATTCAAACGGTGTAGTAATCATCTAATAGCAGAAAACTACATCCAACTTCGATGCCAGGCAAGATCGACGATCTGGAGCCGCAGGCCAAAGGGAATCTCTACCGCTGGCTGCAGGGATTGAGCGACGAGAACTCCTCGATGGTCAAGGTGCTCAAGATCTTCCTCGACGAAGCCTCATCTGACGACGGGAAGGTGCCCAAGCCCTCCGAAAGGCGGATTTCCTTCGAAGAGCTGGAGAAGGCCACCGGCATGAGTTCAGCCGACATCGCAATCGGTTTGAGAAATCTCATGGAAACCGGCTTCTTGAAAACCCAGAAGACGACCGACGGAGAGGAGATGTTCACACTCAATGATGACCCCCAGTTCATCGAAATGCTGGAGAAACTCGCGTCCTTTGCTCAGAGTCACTGGGACAAGGAATTCCATAACGAGTAAGGCTCATCATTGGACGTTCTTCAATCTTCTTCTGACATCTATCTGCCATTCCAGCGAAGCTGTGTTCTCTTCCTTGTAAGTGATTTCAAGTCTGTAGTTGCCTGGCTCAACCGTGCATGAGAAGAAACAATCCCTGGAGCTCATGGTCCGATTTCCGTCCTCATCGCTGAAGGCCAGCTTTCCTGGTTCATCGCTTTCCTCTGCCAGACTCCACAGGCGTCCGATGACCTTGCGGTTCCTTTCAAGTCTGGCCCCATAATCCGGAAGCATTCTCTCGAGGTTCACCTCTCTGACGGTCAGCCTGACGAGGTCCTTCTCCAACTCCACTGGATAGAATGTGATGTCGGGTACCTCCGGGTCATCGATCCCGTAAAGCCTGGTCGCCAGCTGGGCCATGTTCCTCATTGCACCCTGCAGGTTGGGGTCTTGAGAAATCCTGTAGAGCTTCTTCCTGTGCACCAGGAAACCTTTCTGAGTAAGGAACTTCAATCCCGCCCTCAGCGAACCGTCCGAGATCCCTGGTATGGTCCTCTTGATCTCGCTGTACTTCATATCCCCGAGGTCGAACCTCTCCCTCTCCGCGGACGGAATGCCCCTTCTCACGATGTCCCTGTTCTCCTTGTAGGGCTCCTCTTCCGAAATGAACGCTTCAAATATCTTCAGGGAATGCGGCGGCATCACTTTCGTTAGCCAGATGATAAGGCAACCTCTTTCCGCCTTGGTCAGGTTGGACAGTCTCGGTCCGAGAGCTTCATTCTTGCTCTTCACCCGCAGCCTCCACTTCTGGTGCGGCTTCGGTTGATGTCTTGGGTTCTCCGCAAATCCGGCAGTCCTTGATCTTCTCGGGTGTGAAGGCCCTCGTGTCCCCGTCCAGGAACACCTCCCAGTATCTCCAGGGAACCTCCCAGTCCATCAGGACAGCCATTGTCTGGTATACCGCCATCCCTCCGAGTATCGCGTGAATGTAGATCGCGCTCGGTGCGACGCAGAACATCCTCTCCTCGTCCTCACCCTTCTCGGTATCCCAGAGGCACGAGAAGCATCCAGACTTGTTGTCCTGCAGGAAGACGTATCCGTTCGAAGCGGTGTCCGAGATGGCCGCGAAGACGACCGGGATCTTGCGCTCGAATGCGTAGCGGGAGATGTCGTATCTGGATTCATCGTTGTCGACCAGACAAAGCAGGACGTCAGTGTTCTTGAATGCATCCGGGAATTCCCGAACCGCGTTCTGAAAGTCCATTGAATAACCCTCGATGACCGTCTCGCCCGTGCATTCTCTGATCAGGTTCTCGGCCATGGTCAGCGCCTTGTTCTGGTACAGCTGCCCGTAGTGGTAGAACTGCCTGTTCAGGTTGCTCAGCTCTATCTGGTCCGCGTCGCAGACCCTCAGGACCTTCACTCCGATCCTCGCCATGCTCTGGAGGGCATGGCTACCAAGGCCGCCTGCTCCAACGCATGTGATCCTCGCCTCCTTCACCCTGCTCTGAACCCATCCAGATATCATCTCCTGCCTGTCGGAGACGCTCTTCTCCCCTTCTGCCTGGGGCTGCATGCCTTCGCTCTTGAAGCTCACTCTAGGAATTGATACGAAAGGTCCTTTTTCCAACTCTCTTCACACCTCCACCTGTTACTGAAAGATCGAACTTGACGCCCACGCTGAAGAAGTGAACATAACCGTCTTGAGAGAATATGGCGCCTATTACCGGATAGCCCCCTCTCTCCATGTCCCTGTGGGTCCTCCTGTCAGTGCTGGAAGGAACCACCGAGCCGGGGCCGTGACCCGGATGGAGATGGCAGGTGAGCACCAGGGCATGGTCCGGCAGGTGCCTGTCTATCCTGCTCAAGGCCTCGTGCACCGAACGCGGATCTCCAATGACGCTCGCCCAGCTCCTCTCCGACATGTCCGGCAGCAGCTTTCCGCACGGAGTCACAGTGTTCGTCTCATCATCCACAATGCCGTACGCGAAACACATCTTCTCGCTCGTCGGTCCGCCGTCCTGATCGACGAGGTAGTTGTACAGCTCTTCGATCATCATGGTCGAGATGACATACCTGGGGAACTCCCTGGCGAAACGGACCGCTTTTCTTCTGACCTGGGCCGGTCCCCTTGAAGCCTCAAAGGCGACGTGCATGGAAAGGATCAAGACCAGCAGCAGCATCAGATAGATGAGCGCGTTCATGTACGTCCGAGGGAACGTCCCGAACATCAGAGCGCCAGCGAATATGACCCCAACGACGGAAATGGCCACCAACAGCGCCGACATTATCCGCAAGAAGGTCAGTGATGGTTCTCTACCCGGGCTCACTTAATTCTCCTCCTTCTCGCTGTTGCTCAGCTTGTCCTGCACGCAGTTGATCAGGGCCAGTGGATTCCCGTTCCCTTCCTTCCCCTTCAGCATGTGGACGTAGTACCATCCCCTCCCGCTGTAATTGAGACACTGAAGGTCGTGCTTGTTGAAGATCTCCTTGTCCGGCTTGTGCAGGTAGATGTGGAACTCCCTCCCGTAACGCAGTTTCAGCCGGGCCTTTATGGGTTCTCCTTTGTAGTGCACGTATCCCACGTATCCGTCGCTCACCGGCTTCCAGCCCAATCTCGAGAGGTCCTTGCTCTGGTCTATGGTGCCTATCCTGCCGACGACCTTCGTGGGCGTCCTCACCCGTCTGAACAGCTTCTTCTTGGGGCGCTGGGGGTACACTGTTATCGGCTCGTCGTAAACCTCCACGATGTGTGCCACGCGGACCCTCCGCCTTCTCTGGATCACGGGCAGATGTGACGCGATCTTTCTCCAAAAGGATGTCTCGCTCATACTTCATGCCCCGAACTTGGCTTCAGGCGAGAATTCTATGAGCTCCCCCGTCTCCAGCACGTTCCCCAGGTCGTCGGTGTCCGAAAGGAACTCCTTGGTCTTCCTTCTGAACGTTCGGTATGATTTGGGTATGTTTATCTGCTTCTTGATGTCCCTCGGGGTGGTACCGTCCGCGATGTCTATGGTGAATATCTTGCTCTTGTGAGTGCCAATCACTTTTGCTGAGATCCTCTTCAACAGCATGCATCGGCCTCCAGCAAATGGATTGGGATATGTTCTATTTAAGAGTTGCATCAGGAAATTGGAGTAGGTCTGGATATGATGTGTTGTGAGGGCGTTAGGAATTGCGGATGATCCAGGTCACGTCGCTCTCCACGTGGATCCAGTACCCGTTCCCCGGTCCAAGTCTCTCGTTATCTGGAAGTCTCCTCAGGAAGTATGGAGGAGTTGAGGCAGCGAATCCTTCAACATGTGTCGCTCCTGTGACGTTCTTCAGGTCTCCCACTGAGAGATTGAGGCCGAAGGAGGGAAAGCCGACGAGGTTCCATCCCGATCTCAGTTGGATTGCCGTCTCGAACAGAACAAGTCCTGCAACGGTCATGTTGGAATCCTGAGTGACGTTCAGCCAGATGCCTTCAATCCGAGAAATGGACTTCAGGACGCCAAGGTAGGGCTTTGACTTCATGTGCGAATCCCATATGCTTGTGTTCGAGTCGTATGTCCAGGCCTCCTCCCAATCGACGGTCTGGAATACCATGTCTATGCCTTCATCCGACTGCTTCAACGGGATGGATACCAGGTTCATTCCATTGGAGAGAGATTCAGTGAACTTCCCTGCCTGGGTCCTCGGACACGCCGTTCTGTTGGCCACGTCGACCGCACAGACCTGATAGAAGTAGTTGCTCGGATCCCCTTCACCCGTCTGGATGTCGACGAAGGACGTGGTGCCATTGGGAATCGTGGCGATCGATTCATAGTGCAGTCCCCTGAAATTGTATGTGGTGTTCCTGAATACCCTGTACCCTACCACCGTTCTCAGACCAGCCCCGTCATCGGGGGAGAGGGACCACTCGATGGTGACGTTCTCCAGGTCATTTCCTGTGAGGGTTGCTCGAAGTATATCTGGCGTCTGAGGATAACCAAAGGGATACATGGAAGGGTACCTGTCCTGACTGTCCGCGTCGATTGCGTAGGGAGTGTCCCCCCAGCCGTCACTGCCGGGTATGTCCTGGCCCGGGCCGCTCTTCACATCCACTCCTGTGTAATCGTCCCAGTAGTTGCCGCCCGAAGGGTAGCCATCGTCCCACTGGTTAACGTTCGGATAGAGGTGATTGTAGGCCTGCACCTGGTTCCCGATGAAGTTGTTATGGTAGATCTTGTTGTTGTTTGAATACCAGACCTTGATGCCCCCCACGTTGTCAAGAAAGTTGTTGTCTCTGATTGTGACGTTCTCTGAATAGAGCATTCTGAGCGCGTTCTCATCACTGAGGTAGATTGTGTTGTCGGCCACCGTACAATTGCTGCAATCCCCCACACCCATTCCCAGAACACTGTTTCCGATTGTATTGCCGGCTATGGTGTTGTTGGTGCCTCCCACGCCGATACCATATGAGTTGTTCAATGCGGTGTTGTTGGACATGTAACTGTTGGCGGAGTTGTACATACCGAAGCCATTTTCACTACCTGTGACGATGTTGTGGACCACTTTATTCCCTTGGGAGAAGGCCATGTAGATCCCGGTACTGGTGTTGTACACGTTCTGGTTCTCGACGAGAACATCGGTGCTGTTCGCCAAGATGACCTGACCTGCGTCCAAAGGAACCGTTCCTCCCGTAATGTTCTTCCAGTATCTCACGGGTCTGCCGTTGACCGTATTCGTTGTGTCGATGATGTGAGTGTTCCAGTACTCGAGAGAACGGCCCAAGATCTCAATCCCACCGCCCGATATCGTGTTGTTCAGAACGGTCGTGTATGTCTGCTCCCACACGAGCATTCCCTGCCTGTAGCTCCAGATTCGGTTGTTCAATACAGAACTGTTGCTCCCAACGGAAAGCCTGATGCTCCATCCGCCCTTGTACCACTCGTCCCCCAAAGGTCTCCACAGGTCCGATATGAATGTGTTGTTCTCGATTCTGTTCCCGTCTGTATGTTGGAGCCATAGGTCCGAGAAGGGGCTTCCGGAGAAGTTGTTGTCCACCACCGTGTTGTTGTCCGAATAGGAGATGTAAGCTCCGTGGCTGTTGTTGAAGATCGTGTTGTTGGAAATGGTGTTGTTCTTGGATTCCCAGATCCAAATCCCGTAAAGGGATTCTGAAATGCTGTTGTTGGCGATCAGACTGGCGTCGGATTTTGAGGATGCGAATCCAATTCTGTTTTCAATAAGAAGACTGTTCTCGAATATGTTCCCATGGGAGTTCCTCAGGTCTACGCCGACTCTTGATTCCGATATGGTCACGTTCGAGATCCTGTTGCCGGATGAGAATCCCAGAAGTATCCCAGTGTAGACCCCAGAGATGTTCTGATCCTTCACCGAAACCCCTGTACAATTGGCTAGGATCACCTGTCCCGCACCAGTTGGAACGGTACCACCGGTGACGTTTTTCCAGTAGTAGACGGGCCTGCCGTTGACGGTGTTCGTGTCATCAATGTTGTGGGTGTTCCAGTCCTTCATCCTGGTCCCGTATATGTAGACGCCTTTGACCCCGAAGTCGTTCGATGTCAGACTGGTGTTCTCGGAACCACTGAGCCGGATTGAGATGTAATTATCGCTGTTCTCGATGGTGAAGCCGGAGATGTTCACCCAGTTCCCGGTCACCTTGACCACCTCTGCGCTACCGTTGCTGATTATCCTCGTGGTCTCCTTCCGTTCTCCGATGAGCGAAAGCGGTTTGGTGATGCTGATGTGCTCGAAGTAGGTCCCGTTGTAGACGAAGACGGTGTCGCCTTTAGTTGCGGCGGATATGGCGGTTTGTATCGATGTGAAGTTCCCGGGGCCGGATCCTCCGACGTAAAAGGTGGTGGCCTTTGCAGGTTCGGGGAGGATGGAAAGGCACAGGTAGAACGTGCTCGTGAAGACGAGCATCGCTACTAATCGGGCTGCCTTCTTCCTTCTCATGTGGCCACCACCCCGTCATTGGATCGGTTGTATCTGGATTGCGAGAGAAGGAGACTGATCGGCATGGTCTTCGATCCCTCCAACGCCGCGTTCAGCTTGATTTGCATCAACCTCCTTGTGGAGGATTCGGGTTTTTGGCATTAAAGGATTACGTTAGGGATTTGGAGTTGGGGCTGGAATTGGTGGAGATGGAAAGGACGAGGGGTTCATTCTTCGCTTTAGAGGAGTCGAAACAGTGCCTTTGATTGAGACTGCTACTTCTCGGGCTCCCAAAACCTGCAGATGGCAACAATTCCCCCGTAGTAATCATGCCAACTATTGTCGTCGTTGCTTTTCGTGCTATTCAGAAGGTCCAGTGTGGCAAAATGAGCAGCGATGTAATGTTCTCCTTCATATCCTCCAGACTCAAGTTTTGAATGCAAATCACGAAGTTTATCTTTGAACTCGCTTACTCCGCCATCAAATCGATTCAGAGTGTGTTCAACCTCCTTATTGGATCTTGTGTACAATGTAAGGAACACAAGTCCAACTTGATATCGGGACGGGTATGTCAATTGTTTGACATCGTAGACAGCCTCATCAAGATATTCTGCAGTGACGCTTGTTAGATTCCTCGGTCGGAAGAAGGACCTCCAAAGATGCTTCGCCTCAAAATCCCATCCGTTCTCGTTCTTGTCTCGAATCCATAGATCTGCCCGGCCAGCCCCTTTGTCCTTCTTGCTTCCTTTGACAGTAGAGTACTCCTCGAGCGGATATCCACCAATTCTCTTCGCAGCTAACGCAAGAATGCCAACATTCGTGCGTTCTCCGTATGCGTAAGGCAAGTCGTTGTCTAGTTTGTTCTCATAGTCACAAATGATTTTGTCCCATTCCTCAAAGAGCTGAGGTATAAACCTGCGTCGCTTGTCGCCGAGAATGAAAGGTCCTTTCAAATGCCTCAACCCCCCTCAGGTTTGATATCGCATTCATAACTCAGATGATTCCTCAATCTCTCTCTTGCATAATTGAATCCTTCAATCTTCACATCACGCTTCTTCGGAGCATTTGGATGATACGTAAAGATCAACTCACCTTTAGACACTGATTCTCCAATCAGCCTTTCCTTGTTGCTAGGCATCAACGCATCAAAGGCCTTTTCGCCTATCATTATGGTGAGTTCAGGTTCAGCGACTCTGACTTCTTCTCTCAGATATTCTGCACAGCACCTACTTGCCTCATCGAATTTTCTGCCATCCCTCTTCAATCTATTCTTCGCCTCTCGAAGAGATTCTCCTTTCCGCTGAATGAAGCACTTGACTGCATGCGTCCAGTATATGTCTCCAATCGAGGCATGCGTCTCGGACTTAGGCACCATATTGTAGTCGGTCAAGTCTCCCAAGAACTCAGTGAATGACCCCCATCGTCCAATTCTATCCTCTTCAGGGGGACTCTTAACCGAGTTCAGTCTTCCTTCCGTCCACTCATTTAACCTTGAGAAGTCCCAATCGATTTTCTTGAATCCAGCTGGACTTTCAGATATTATGACCACTTTTGGTGTTGCCGCCCCTTTGTGTTCTATGAAGACTGGTCCAGTGTGATATTCCACCAGCGGACAATTCTCACAATTTCCCCTCTCCTCTCCATTGTTGGACTCCATTCTCCTCTGTATCTCACGTAACACAGTGAGCATCGTTTTCACCTCCTTCGGAGAAATACTCGGACCCTTTCATAAGGATTACCTTTGAGACTTTCCGCTTGAAGGACTATGGCCTGAATCAGATCATTCACCAAAAGTGTATTATTGTTGAAGACGCATAAATTTCGACTCAGAACTTGAGGAGGGAAGATTGATGGAAAGGTCGAAAGGAAAGGGGATTCAGAAGCCCTGCATAGTCTGCGGAGAAGATCGACTGACACATGGAGCACATTTTCCGAAGCCGGAGACAAAGGGAGGAACGGAGGCAATTGCGTTGTGCCCGACACATCATTCGCTCGTTGACAACGGAAGAATATCGATGTCTGAGCTTAGAATGATCTGGAAGAACGAATATGCAAGGTTTGACTCATTTAGGGAGTTCATGGATTGGGCCAACGAAGAAGAATATCCCTACTCGATGGAGGACATTCTGCGAAAGGACTTGTGGAACGACTACGAAGAGAGAGTGATTTCGTATAGAATCGACAATTCGGAAGAAGAATAACACTGGACAGAGGATATCAAAACCGATCCGAAAGGCCCTCATCATGCATTGTCGCATCTCACCAAAGGTCGTCTACGGTCATGGCTTTTCTCAATGTATCCAGTTTACAGTACCTTAAGCCTTGAATAGCAGCCTTATCTAATTCACCCAATGGTATTCCCGGATCGAGCTTCACCAAGCTCCCTCTCTTCAGTACAATGACCTTCTTTCCCGGTCTGTAATCAGGGTCATTCCTGAATCTGTCTCTTGAGGGTGAATCTGGATCGGAAGGATCGATAATCTTGTCCACCTGAGCGAAGTACTCGATGCTCATTACAGGTCTGGAAACATAGAGTGCGAAGTATTTGGGTTCTCTTCCGACTCGAACATATCCCCAGGCATTATGATTCTTCATCCACTCTGCACCAGCAGGTCTGCCAGGACAGATTATCACCAAGTCGTCGGGCAAGTCAATCCCACTGCGACTCACTGTCGTAATGCGACTAGCAGGTGTAAGCGGCTCGATGTCTGGCTCGGCTTCCTCTTCTGCCAATCTGATTTGAAGGATAGGCTCAACAGTCTTGGCAATTCTTTGCCTGGTCGCTCCTGGCACGTCTTGCTTGACTCTCGAGAATATCTTGTTGCGAGCGCTCTTCATAACTTCTTGTCTCAGCTCATCAAGGATTTCGGATAGAACGGCCCTTACTCTCATGTCAAATTGAGAATCTCTCGCCTTCCGATCAAGCTCTCCACCTCGAATGAGATCTCTCGACAAAAGACTAATGTCGTCTGGAGGAGAACTACTTGGATTCAGTTCAAAGCTACGGAATAACGCATCTTCAGGCTCGGTTCCCCAATCACTATTGAATATCTTGAATATTCTTCCGTTCGAAAGCACACACCAGCGTACCCCACCAATCCTTCCATAGCTTAGGACTTGTTTTGCATTTGAGTCTGTTAGCTTCGAACTCAATCTCTTTGCTTCCAAGAAGACTTTCGGGGAATTGTCAACCAGAAGTGCGTAGTCCACTTCCTCTACCTTGGAACCCACCTGTAGTTTGAATGCTTTGCTGACGTTGTCGCCAAAGAGGTCCCATCCAAACTCGAGAAGGAGTGGATCGATTATTTTCCGTTTTGTGTTCTCTTCATCCAGGTCTTCAGATGATCGTAGCACTTCTGATATCTTCCTCCACAAGTCATTCGAAATCGTGGTCATGCTATCCTTTGTGCATAAGACCCAGCGATAATAAACCTTCTCATGTTGAGAGTGACGACAAGTTCATCTTCAGCCTTACATGCAATCAGGAAACCACCTGAGAATGAGTCCAGAAACATGAAGGATTCGCATTAGCCTAGTAGCAGCAGGAATGTGATACCTCTTCTTCTTCGTGTCCCCACATCTCTAATTCAAATCTCCCAATATTCGGTTCAGAGTTCCTTTCCTAACAAGATTCTGAAGGTTCTTATAATGCTTGGGCTTGCAGAAAATGTACGATCTTCGAAACTTATCAAGATATTTGCCCAGTTGGGCACTCTCAACGGAAGAACTCTCATATCCTTCGAGTTTGCTATCCCAAATCTGAAATCCATCAAGGTCGATAATCTCTCTGGATTCGACAGGAGTCAGCTCAATCAAGACGTCAAGATTACCGATTTCTGGTAAATGTTCTCTTAGTTCTTCTGTCAGGCGGGATGACATGTCCATCAATTCTTCGTGAGAACTTTTGACGATTCTTTTGAAGAATCTTCCAGTATTAGACCTCGCATGGAGCGTTGAACCATGTTGGTGTACGTACGCGGGTTTGTACAGTTCTCTCCCTCTGTTCATAAACGGATGAATCAAGTCCCTGATATCTTTGTGATTCTCACTCTTCTCCCATAATCTAGCAATGAATCCATCATCTGAAGAATCAAAATAGCGTCTAATCGTGTCGGCGTCCTCGAGTTCGCGAACCACGAATTCATAGAAGAATCTCTTGAACATTGCCGT
>JAUVGH010000040.1 GCA_030593885.1 Methanomassiliicoccales archaeon | reverse complement strand
ATAGTCCAGCAAGACTCCATATATCTCCTTCTCACTCCTAGCGGCAAACTTCTTTGGAGTCGAACTGTGAGCCTCACAGAAATTGCCCAACCGACGAAGATAGACATCGGCAGTAACAACAGATCCTCTTGCATTGTTCTCATACCACCTGCGGACTTCGGAATCGTCTAGTAACTTCGTGAAACGGGACCCTCTTCCCTTTTTCGCCATATTTGGGACATATTTCCCCGATTACTTAATGGTTCTGAACCTAGAAGGGTATGGGCCCGCCCGGATTTGAACCGGAGTCAATGGCTCCCAAAGCCACTAGGATAGGCCAAACTACCCTACGGGCCCCTGCCTACCAGCAAAGAAAAGGTCGTCTAATAAAGGTTGCCATTCCGTTTTCAGCCGAGTTCCTGGATGATGTACCTAGCCGCTTCCCTTATCGAACCTTCGCTGTCGTACTTGGGCATCCATCCCCGGCCCTTGAGCAGATCACTGGCCAAGAGCATGGTCTTCACGTCGCCCTTCCAGCCCCGTCCATCATCCACTCCGCCGGTCCACGAGTACTCAACATTCTCCAGACCCATTTCCTCGCACACGATGTCCGCGATCTGCTTCACGAAGAGGGAATCGTCACTGCCGATGTTGAACGCTTCGAACCTGCCCTCTAGTTTCTCCCAACCAGTGATCATCCCTGCAACGCAATCGTCGATGTGGCAATACGATTTCTGGGTCCCTGGCTCCTTGCCGAGGACCTCCAGTTTCTGGGGGTCTTTCCCTAGTTTGTGAACGAAATCGTACGTGACCCCGTGAGTGCTTCTCGGTCCCACGACATTCGCGAACCTGTAGGTTGCCGCCTTCATCCCGAAGGTATGGCAGTACGCAGAGATCAGAGCGTCGCAGGCAAGCTTGGATGAACCGTAAAGCGAAATGGGTTCCAAGGGGCCATAATCCTCAGGCGTTGGAATGACAGAAGCTTCTCCGTAAACGGTTGATGTAGATGTGAATAGAATCCCCTCAACGTCCATCTTCCTCATGGCCTCAAGCACGTTGTGGGTGACGGTTACGTTCTGATCGAGATGTACCCTCGTGTCGTCCACTCCCAACCTAACATCCGGGTTGGCAGCAACATGAAAGACGATATCGCAGTCCCTCAAGGCCTCGGTGAAATCCTCTTTGAAAAGGTCGGCTCTTATGAGAGAGAACTTCGGGTTCGTCATCAGATGGTCGATGTACTCCATCTTCCCGGAGCTGAAGTTATCGATGCAGACGACATCCTTGCCCATCTCAATGAGCTTGTCGGCAAGATGGCTGCCAATGAACCCGGCACCGCCAGTTAGTAGCACTCTGTTCTCATCCATCTGCTCATCACCATCAAGCATTCTTCGAAAGTATGTCGGGGATATTAACGTTCCTATCTGGTTGTCTCACTGTCCTTTGAGGAACTCCAGCACCTTTTCCAGTGCCTTCCCCCTGTGGGAGAGTTCGTTCTTCTCTTTGGTGGAGATCTCGGCAAAAGCCCTCTGATGTCCAGACGGCACGAAGATGGGATCGTAGCCGAATCCTCCCTCGCCTCTCTCATCCTTGGTCATTGTCCCGGACGAAACGCCTGAAAACAACCTGTCCTCGCCCTTCCAGCGCAGACCAAAGCAACACCTGAACTCAGCGTCCCTGTCCTCCACTCCCTCAAGAATCTTAAGTAGGCCCTCGCAACCAACGGTGTGAAAGACATACGAGGAATACACGCCAGGAAAGCCCCCCAGAGAGGATATGAACAATCCCGAATCGTCTATCAAGAGATCCCCTTCCACCTTGCCAGATAACCAGTTCAGAGCATTCTGGACCACTTCTTCCAGTGTATCGCACTGAATCTCAGGATAATCCAGATCGACCATCTCGGATTCGATCCCGGCCTCAGCCAGCATCCTGGAGACCTCCCTGAACTTGCCTTCATTGGTGGTCACGAACCGTATCAGGTGTATCTCCCCCTGGATTCGATATCTTTCATCTTCTCAATGACATCAGAGCCTCCTGGATATGAGGTGAGATAACCGCTGAGAACTTCCTCGAAAAGATCGAAGACCTTGGAATGGGCGCTCAAGAACGCCTCCCTCAGAAGGTGAAGGTCCACACCCAGAACCTCCAGTTCCTCCGACTTCTCCCCCAGACTGAGGTCGATGAAATACAGTCTCTCTCCATTCAGTATCATGTTTGAGGTGGTCAGATCCCCGTGTGCGATGCCTTCTCTGTGCATCCTGCCGACCTTCTCCCCTATCTCCCAGCACAGACTCTTCTTGTCCTTGTGGTCGGAATCCAGGACGTCCTTGACCCTTTCACCCTCCACGAATTCCATCATTATCCTGTTCCCAGTGAGGTCCACGTCGTAGATTACCGGGACCGATATGCCCAGCTTCCTGCACTCCCTCATGAGCTTGACTTCTGTCTTGATCCTCTTCGACCTGAGCCTTTCGTCCAGTTCCGGGTCCCGGTAGCCCTTCTTTACCCTGATCTTGTTCACGACCTTGCGGCCTTCCCATTCATCCAGGTGTATCTCGGCCTCCGCCCCGGTCCGAATGTGCATCGGCGCACTAATCGCCGACCGAATAGAAATAACTTAAGATACGTGAACGGTGATCAGTTCCGGGAACGCCCTTTTAGAGAAGCTGGAGACGTTCCCGCGCACATCCCTGGACACGTCGAAATCGAAGCCTTGGGGCATGCACTTGGAATAGCGTTCCTGAGCGAATCTGGAGTCCATGAGGAAGATGATCGCCTTGTCCTTCTCGCTCCTGATGCACCTCCCGGCAGCCTGGAGGACCTTGTTCAGAGCCGGATGGATGACCGAATACTCGAATCCCTTCCTGGGACCGAACTTGTCGGAATAGTAGTCCTTGAGGGCCTGGTTCTCTATACTGGGCGGGCTCAGTGGAAGACCGACGACCACGACCGAGTGCAGCAGGTTGTTCTTGAAATCGATACCTTCGGAGAGCGAACCTCCCAGGACACCCATGAGGATTGCTCCACCCTTCTCCTTCTTCTCCTTCAGTTCGTCCAGCAGGGCGGTCTTCTCTTCCTTCTTCATTCTCGACTTCTCTTGCAGCAGGTCCTTGCCCTTCCATTGTCCCATTCCCTCCTTGATCTTCTGCAGAAAGGCGTAGGACGGAAAGAACACTGCGATGTTCCCTGGCAGGCCATCTGCGATCCACTTGATGTTCTGGGCGTAGGAAGCATACATGCTCTCGGTCCTCTTGGCGTACAAACTTGTTAGGCTTGGGGTCACCACAACCGACCTGTTCTCCTTGGGAAAAGGCGAAGGGTAGTTACCGGACATCGTCCTTTCGGGTTCCAGACCCAGCAGGTCCCGGTACATGTTGACCGGGTGGAGGGTGCCGCTCATGATTATGGAAGAATGAAGTTCCTTGAAGATGGGCGCGCTCAGAATGGATGGGTCCAGCAGTTTGTAGGATATCTTCTTGTCGTTCCCGTGGGTCTGTATCCTCACCATCCCGTCGTCCATCTCGTTCCATTTCTTCATGAAGTTGGCTATCTCCATCAGGGTGGAAGATCCCCCATCTCTGACGACTGTCTGGCCTACCTCCTCCAGATGTACGATCAGGTCCATTATCCGCAAGTCCTCTCCCGACACCTTCCGCATGGCCTTCTGGACCAGGTCCAGGAACAGCGCCCTCTCCGCCTTCTCCTCCCCCTCCCTATCTCTGAATGTCTTCAGGAAGCTGATGAGGATCGACCTCAGCAACTTCGACAACGCCATATCATATGGCTTCGACTCCTTGATCCCCCTCTTCAGGTCGCGCGGACTGAGATCTCCACACAAATGGCTCCGAACGCGGTCGGGAAGGTTGTGAGCCTCGTCAACGACGAGAATGATCTCGCTCAGGTCCCTGTCCATCGACTTGAGAACCTGCTTGCTGACGTCCGAGAAGATATAGTTGTAGTCACACACCAGGACATGCGATCTTCCCGCAGCGGCCATCGCGGTTTTGTGGGGGCACACTCCGAACCTTCTGCACATGTTTATGAGCTCGTGGACATGCATGGTCTCCTTTGAGATCATCTCAGCAACCGCTTCGTGGTCCCTGTTGTGCCACGGGCATGACTTCGTCTTCACCTTGAAGTAGCAGTAATCGTAGAACGCCCTCCTGAACTTCCGGGCCTCGGGCAACTGGCACATAGCCTGCTTGGCGATGACGTCCACGCCCGTGACCCTGGTCCCAGCCTTGTTCATGAGAAGTATGGTATCAATGGCAGCCTTGTGCTGGGACTGTCTTGAAGTAAGAAAGAGAACGAGCTTGCCCTGGTCCAGTGCGACCTCCAGGGAGGCAGTGAGCGCGACAACCGTCTTTCCCAGGCCGGTGGGAGCATTGGCCAGCAGATGCTTTCCTTCCCTGAGGGCGATCCTGGCATCCTCCAGCACGCCCTTCTGGCCCTCCCTCACCTTCTCGAACGGGAACAGCCCCCTCTCAAGAGGTTCCTCCATAGATGTCTTGGACTGGAGAGAGGATGCCATGATGAGGGAAACTGTGGGAGAATATACTACACTTTGTACGGGAGGTGGGTGAATGTACAGCCAGTACTCCGGAGACGCCTTTCATGAAGTGATAATCTAAAACATAGCTTTATTCTCTTTGAAACCCTTGGAAGTCACATAGAGGAGAGATAGCGAAGTCCATCGATTCTCAGGGATGGGATATGAGCCAGGCAGCTTTGTCCATGTGTGGCGTCTGCGGATCGCACGCAGGCGCCAGCGGGTGCTGTGATATCTGCGGCACCATCCTGGTCGAGGGGAAGGTCCAGTGTAGAGAATGCGGGGACCCGTTGCATGCTTATTCCATCGTTTGTTTTTCTTGCGGCTCATCCAGGGAGGTCACGTCCAAGCCCGAAAGCAGTCGCGAGAAGAAGGAGGCCATTCACCATTTCATGCTGGTCCCGGGCCTGTCAGAGGAAACTGCTGGGGACCTGTATGACGATGGTGTGGAGGATTTTGCATCCCTGGTCGGAATGGCACTTACAGAACCCCAGAGGATGAATGGCTTGCATCATGTGATCGCAAGGCGGATCATGCTCATGGATGTGCTGGAAACAGACCATGAAGTGAGGGTCATCGAAGAGATGGAATGTCCCATCTGCAAGAGCATGATCGACGCGTCCTCAGATGAATGCGAGATATGCGGCCACTTCACGAGGATCAAGCTTGATGTTCCCGAGGATGAACCCGAGAGCGAGTTGGATCCGTTCATGGGGGAGATAAGCGAGAAGATATGCTGGGACGCGGCATTCAGGGAGATGCCCAAGGACTTCCAGGAGGAGCTGTCCAGGGTGCTTATTGAGGCTGAAGATTCTGAACTCGAGGATATCGAGGATTACGTTGACGATTTCTGGGAAGAGTTGGACTCCGACCTTGCGGAGCTCGAGAATGGACCCATCGAGGAGGAGACGGCACTTGAACTTGAAGAGACGCCAGAGCCCCAGGAGACTGTGATGATCTGCCCCCTGTGCGATGCTGAGGTGATGAAAAATGCGCATTTCTGCTACAACTGCGGAGCCCGGTTCGAAGAAGCATAGAAATAAATACGGAGGCAATATAGAAGCATTGTGTCGTACCCTCCCTTCAATTACCCAGAGGCCAGGGGCTTTCGTTTTAGCGGCAGAGAACTGAGAGAGATTTCGATATCGGTTCTCGTACTGACGCTGGCGTTCACCATACTGTTTTCCGGAGGACTGGACGGACTTCCTGCCGCCATCGGCGACATGACCTTCGCCTATTACTTCGTCATATCGTTCCTGGCGGTATTGACCGCGTTCTTCCTACACGAGATGGCCCACAAGTTCCTGGCTCAGAAGTATGGGTGTTGGGCCGAGTTCAATTACTATTTCATGGGGCTGATTCTCGCCTTGATAACTTCCGCGGTCGGGATCATATTCGCGGCGCCGGGTGCGGTCATCATCGGAGGGCCGATAACTCAAGCGGAGAACGGCAAGATAAGCGCTGCTGGACCTGCAACGAATCTCACGGTGGGCACTGTCTTCGTGCTATCCTATTTCCTGACGAATCCCCTGGACATTTCGGTCTTTCCGGGTGTCTTTGACCTGGGTGAGATATTCCGCCTGCTGGCCTTGATAAACATAGTCCTTGGGGGTTTCAACCTGATACCTTTCCCTCCGTTGGACGGTTCAAAGATCTACAGATGGAACATGGGCGTCTACATATCGCTAGTGGCCGCCGTTGTCGCACTTATGGTGATGCTGTACTTGCCCTGAGAACGCTCAGTCCACGGTCTCCCACTTCTCGAGCTCAAGAACGTCCGATAGGGTCTTTCCTCTCTTGATCTCTTCTCTTATCCGGTTCTCCCTCTCAAAAACATCCAGGGCACGGTTGGCCATCTCCACCGCTTCTTCTTGGGCAACGACTATCACGCCGCTCTCGTCCCCGACTATCCAGTCGCCGTTTCGGACCAGCTGGCCTCCGACCTCGATCTCGCATCCAATCTCGCCGTGTCCCTTGGGTTCCCCGGCCCTCGGAACGATGTGTCTGGAGAATACCGGGAAATCGATGTCCAGTATCTCGTCGATATCTCTCGCTGCCCCGTCAATGACCACGCCTGCGACGCCTTTCTGCTTGCAGCTCCAAGATGCCAGTTCCCCCCAGATGGCTATGTTCCCGCCGCCAACGTCCACAACGATCACATCACCTTCCTTGGCGTGTTCGATCGCCTCTACGGGTTTTGCCCAGTCACCGTTGGCGGTCTTGACCGTAAGGGCACGTCCGACCATCTTGGTCCCGTGGTTGATACGGGGCAGGATACCGAACATGGTCCCCCTCTTCTGCATTGCGTCGGCTATGTTGGGGGTCGACACCTTCGAGAAAACCTCGTGAAGCTCGTCCTCCTTGTACTTCTTGTACAGCTCGGTCTTAACGGCCTTGCCTTGATCTATGGCCTTTCGTATCGATCGGGTTGCCTCGGCCACCTTCGCCGCTTTGATTATGGCTCCACCCACAATTATGATAGAGGCGCCCGCTTCGAGAGCTGGCACCGCGGTCTCCGAGTTCAATCCTCCCGCCACGGCAATGGGTATCTTCGCGACCTCGGCCACTTCTCTCAGTTCGGTCAGAGGGTCCTTTCCAACCATCTGCTCGTCGATGCTGACGTGAACGCACAGATAATCCACTCCGAGCTCCTGGACCTGTTTCGCCCGTTCCGCCTTCCTCTCCACGCCTATCAGGTCGGCCATGATCTCAGAGCCATATCTCCTGCCAGCTTTGACAGATTCCTTGATCGTGCTGTCGTCCGCCTGGGCCATTAGTACGACGATATCAGCCCCGGACTTCGAAGCGATCTCGACCTCGTAGGTGCCAGTGTCCATGGTCTTCATATCGGCGACTATCTTCTTGCCTGGAAACATCTTCTTCAGCTCACGGACGGAGTCCATTCCTTCGCTCTTGATCAAAGGCGTGCCGGCCTCCAACCAATCGACGCCACCTTCCACCGCCTCCTCTGCGATCTTCAGAACGCGTTTGAGATGCATCAGGTCCAGTGCCACCTGGAGCACGGGTTTATCTGGCATGCGGGGTCAAAAGCGGGCAATCTACATAAAAACATATCGATTTTCAGCACTTGTGGACAGCGGAAAGAAAACTCATATAAGACCGGTTGTCATAGGGGGTTGAGATGCCGGAGGACATCACCGGGGAGAGAAAGCGGGACCGATGCGTTACGGGCATAGACGCCTTAGACAGCATAGTTGATGGCGGCATACCCCGTGGGAACACCGTTCTCATCACAGGAAGCGTCGGAACGGGCAAGACCACGCTTTCGATGGAGTTCCTTGTCCACGGAGCTTTGGCAGGGGAGAACTGCCTTTTCATCTCGGTCACAGAGAGCTGCGAGAAGCTCATGAACAACATAATTCCGTACGATTTCTTCGATGAAAAGTTGATCAGGGAAGGAAAGCTCGTCTTTCTGGATATGCCAGTCATCTATTCCCAGCTGGGCCTGGAACAGCTCGAGTTCGATATGGAGGAGGTGGACGTTCTGGTGGACGCGATAAGCGACATAGTCTCAGAGCTCCAGACCTCCAGATTAGTGATAGATTCCATTACATCCGTCTGCTACCGACTTCGTACCCAAGAGAAGATCAGGGAGTTCATATTGAGACTTGGGGCCGTATTGTCATCCAAGGGCTGCACGAGCCTGCTGGTTTCGGAGATCTCTCCGGCTGAGGAGCGATATTCCCTTTTCGGGGTCGAAGAGGCGATCGCTGACGGCATCATATTCATGGGGAACCTGGAGAGGAGAGGCGACCTTCTGAGAACGCTTCAGGTGGTCAAGATGAGGGGAACGATGCATTCCAGAGCAAAGTACGTGCTGGACCTGACCCATTGTGGCGTGCTCTTGGTGCCGCTGCT
Organism: Methanomassiliicoccales archaeon; assembly: GCA_030593885.1. Taxonomy (GTDB): domain Archaea; phylum Thermoplasmatota; class Thermoplasmata; order RBG-16-68-12; family SOIM01; genus JAGLME01. Next base: position 9,329 of record JAUVGH010000040.1, on the reverse strand, counting down.
AAAAGGTGGAAGTGTGAATGGTGGTTAATTGAGTCTTTCAGTGAGAGTTGCACAAAGACTGGAGACCCTTCCGGAATCATCGGCCATAGCCCTGAGGATCAGAGCGGACAATTATTTCGATACGATCAGGGGGATACTGGACTCGTTCGCACCCAACAAGAACCTGGACTCGATATACGTCACGTCCACCATACCGGCGTCGTCGATAATAAACGCGCTCGAGGTGCTGGAGATAGACCTTGAACACATCTACTTCGTCGACTCTGTCTCCCAGTTCATGATGGGAGAGTCCACCAAACACGGCCACGCCATATATGTGGAAAGTCCGACGATGCTGGAGAACGTGATGCTCAAGGTCGAGTATTTGATCAGAAAGACCAAGGGCCGCAACAACCTGGTAATACTGGATTCCATTAACTCCATGGCCATTCACAACAGCACCAAAATGCTGTCAGAGTTCTTCCACACACTGGTCAACAGCCTGAGGGCCAAGAAGTCGTATACGCTGATATTCTCCATGGAAGAGTACGAATCGGATGATATAAGGAACATCTTGAACCTGGTGTGCGATGAGACTATCTCGGCAGCGGAGGTGTGATATGACGTCAATAGGGATACCAGCTCTTGACAAGTCGCTGATGGAGGGGCTACCAGATGGGCTGGTTATATTGGTCACGGGCTCACCGGGAGCCGGTACTGAACTGTTCGCAAAGCAGTTCGCCAGTGCCGCCACTGCCAAGGAGAGCGTCGTTTATTTCACCACCACAGAGAGGGACGAGGATGTCACATCCACGCTGGAGCATTTCGGCTGGAAATCGGATATGCAGATAGTGAACATCGGAGAGCAGTATTACGAACAGGTTCTGGCCAGGGAACTTGAGATCAGTAAATACAGGCAGGAAGGACTCAAAACCAAGGACATCAAGAGGTATGAGACCGAAGAGGGGGAGATGAGGAGGAGCGTGAACCTACTGACCTCGCTCACTTATGAGGTGTCAAGGCTGAAGCCACCATTTAGGATCGTCATAGATTCCCTGGACTTCTTCTTGGAGTATTACGCTGACAGGAACGTTCTCTCGGCCCTCAGGACGATCAAGGCGCACATCCAGCACAACAGGAGCATTGCGCTTTTGACCATGCTGACGGACGTGCACGACACACGGACCGAGAGCGGCGTGGAGGAGATAGTGGACGTGATCATCGAACTGGAGCGCCAGAGGGTGGACGACGAGTTCAAGAGGAACCTGCTGATCAGGAAGGTCAGGAATCACCCTGAGAAGACCTGGATCCATCCCTACACCATCACCAAGGAAGGAATAACGCCATTATAGCCCAGAATCGTGCCTGGTTCTCGAATCGAAGCATCTGGATTTCGCCAGATAGTAATCAGGAATGGACGCTCTGACCAAAACCTTTATATTGACTGGGAGTTAAACTATCCTCGTAGGAAAACCTACAGGAGTGACATAACACATGAAACGAAAGTCTTTCATCCGAAAGGATGAGGAAGGTGTGTCTCCGGTTATTGCTACCATTTTGATGGTCGCGATTACCGTGGTATTGGCGGCTGTGTTGTACATAATGGTCATCGGGCTTGCCCCGACTGGCTCCGTTATCCCGACAGGGACATGGGGAGCGAAGACCTTGGTCAGCAACACTGCATATAACGTCGACTTCGGAAAGGTAAATCCTGAGCCGAAGCCAGTGGATCTGGAGCTCATTCTGATCAGGAATGGCACGGATGAGGGTAAATACTCCTTCTCCGGCAATGACGACGGAGCTTTGAAGTTTGCCAGCGGTGTGAATCTCGGTACTCTGACATACTCGGACCTGGCGGACAACCAGAAGGTCAACATCGGCGATCAGCTGAAGTTAACCGGCCTGACCCCCAGATCAGACTACACGCTGAAGATGATATGGTCATCAACTGGTGACCAGATAACTTCAACGTCGTTCACGACACCCGCCTAAGTGGACTAGTTCCACACCCTTTTTCTTTTTTTTATTCGCATCAATCGGAGGAGATTGACTGAGAAAGTTGAGGAAGAGAATAGAGGCAGTTTCACCCGTTGTAGCTACGATTCTCATGGTCGCGATGACCGTGGTCCTGACCGCACTTCTCTACATCATGGTCCTTGATATGACCGGAGGAGATATTGGGACTGGAAGATGGGGGTCCGTCGAGCTTCAAACAGTCAATGATACCACGTTCGACGCCATATTCAATAAGATCGAACCCAAAGCCAGGCCGGTGGACCTCGAGATCATAATCGAGTTCAACGCAAGTGAAGGCACTTACAACTTCCAGACGAACGGTGACGGCGAACTGTTATTCGTCAGCGGCACCGATATTTGCGACATCGATTACACGGATAATGCGGACGACAGTTACGTGAGCTTTGGTGACTTCTTGAGAGTGAGCAACGTTCCATCGGGATCAGAGGTCAAGATATATGTACTGGATGCCAGGACCGGAGGAATGATCGTCACCAAGAGCATAGACCTGCCGGGATGAGATGGGATACTAGGAGATCTTAGAATGGCTGAGATACCTGACATAGTGATTTGGGCGATCGTATTTGCCGTCATAATACAAGGGCTTTCGATGGCCCTTCTGGTGTACCTTATGTATCAAAGGCGCAAGGATGAGAAAAAGAAGACAGCGCCCCCACCGGAAAACCCACCAGAAGAAGAAAGCGAGGAGAGGCCTTAGTCCTTTGGATCGGACTACCAAGTCCATTTGAACTCTTCTATAGGCAGAGCCAACGAGGTCGAGGATTCCGCGACGCGCCCGAACTGCATAGCAAAGTCCGCGGCCGTGCTGGCATCGGGGGCCTCGAAGATGACGATTGAATCTGGCTTGCCAAATAGCCCAAGAAACATCTTGATCTCGACATCATCCGGGATCTTGGGGTGTCGGCACAGTCTAGTTGCCTCTTCATACTTGCCTGGAAGAGCCTTCATAACGGTTACAAAAAGCACACTTTCACCAGGCTGATTATAAGGTGGTTGTAGTATTTTAAGGTAGTCATCACCTTATCAGAAGGACGGGTCTTGTTGCCTTCTTCGCAACCTCTTCAGCAACATCGCCAAGTGCAAAGGCGCCCACCTTGGAAAGCCCGTAAGAACCAACAACAATGAGATCGCACTCAAGTCCTGCACCCAGTTCAATTATCTCCCCAGCAACGTCACCTTCCTTGACCAAGCTGGTGACCGGGATACCGGATTCCTCCAACGAATCCACGACCTCGTCCAGCACCTCTTGGGCCTTTTCCACGGTCAGATCGGTGTCGAATCCAACGAACTCTTCTATCTTGGCGGGAGGAACGACGAAAAGGACGACTATCTCGTCACCCTCCTTGACCATGGTCACTGCCCTGTCAAGTGCTTTCTTGGCCCCCTCCGAGCCGTCATACCCCACAAGGATCTTTCCCACAATGCAGCATTTGGATTGGGATATATAAAGAATGTCCAGTTCCCAGGCGTTGACCGCCGGTTCCGATCATTCCCTTCTAACGGCCTTCACCAGGTTCTTGTCCACGACCATCTGCACGGACGTGGGGACGGTAGCGCCGACCACAGTTGTCCCGCTTATCCTGTCCGAAAGTCTCTGTCTTGGATCCCCGCCCGTGGCCAAGCCTATGAGCGTGTCCAATGGCGGCAGTATGTACCAGAAGAACTTCGCCACGCTCCTGACCATTCCCTTGTGGAGGTCCATGTTGCCCACGAGAGAGTATACCTTGAGACCCAAGAGCTCCTTGCCAGGCGTCCTTTGCCACAGTCCCTCTGAGATGGCCGAGTAGAGGAAGAAGAACATCCCCGATGCAAAGCCATAGACCTGGATGGCCTGGACCTGTAGAAGCTCCAGAACGATCCACAGAGGGAACAATACCAGTACCGCGTCCACCATGAAAGCCGCTGTTCGTTTCAACCAATGCCGTTGAAGAGGTCGATTATGTCCTATAAGGTCGAGTCCTGTGACCAAACTATCACCCATCCCTGCCTTCCGTGTATCGGATTCCTAGTATAAAAATGTTAATCGGACTGGAACGAGCGGAGCCACTCAGATCGCCCATCATTCATCACGGTTCAGAGATGTAGCTGTCATCACTGTGGCAGTACAGGGATTGTGGTGATTGGTGATATTTGTTGCGGTTAGGGCGACATGGCTGATGCTGATGTCTGTGTTTCAGTCCGGATCAGACGAAGAAGGTTCGACTACTCGGGGGGAGCAGGAGCTTCCTCCTCCTCGGGGAATTCTTCTTCCTCCAGGGGTGGAATCTCCTCCTCTTCCACTGGCTTCTTCTTCCTCATCAGAAGCACTGCAACGAGCGCCACGACGATGATGATTATTACGACGAACAACCACCACAGGTCCATGATGCTGAACGTTGGCTCGCTGTCCCACTCAACCGTGAGCGCCGTTGGTCCGCCTACCACGACAGTGGTCGTAGGCGAGGTAGAATCGGCAACTACTGCACCAGCCCAGTTCTTGAACTTGTACCTTGTATCGCCTATCTCGACCGTCTTGTCTACCTCTATGGTTATCTGGTCGCCTTCCTCCACCCATTCCCCAGGTGGGACGATTCGTGGGTCGCCTATTCCGACCTCATCGCCGCTCGAGGAAACGATGGTCAGGCGGTGCTCGGTCGTCCAAGTGGCCTTCTCGGTTATTGCACCGGTCACGGCGGTAATCTGATAGGTGGGGCTGTCTCCTGCGTATCCTCCGTTGGCCGAATCCAAGGTTTCCCAACCAGCAAAGACATATCTGGTATCCCCTACTGTATCGATATCGGTTATCGACAATGAATACGGATCGCCGTCCTCAACCCACGCATCAGCAGATGTCGTTCCAATTCCATGGCCGCCATCGTCGACAGTCACTAGGTATTCTTCATGCCAGTCCGCTTCAGCCGTCTTGGCCGCGCTCATGGTCGTTCCGTTGGTGGCTCCGAGCCAACCATCGAACACTGCCTTCTCGTCGGTTCCTGAGGTAAAGACCTCTACCTCGACCCAGAAGGTCGCCGTGTCGCCTGCGTCATACCAGAACTCTTCGTTTGCGGACTGTGGCACGCCCCAATATCCACCTGCATCAGGCTTTCCATGAGCGGACACAAGAGTCAACAGATACTGATCCATCCACGAAGCGGTCTGAGTTATCGCTGCACTCATAGTGATGGTCGCTGGATTATCCGTTCCCGCATAGCCACCAGCTGTGCTGGTCCAGGCATCGAATCGCCATCTATGATCAGCACTATCAGCAAACGTTGCGTCAACCCCTATGTCAACAGAAGTTCCCACGTCAAAGTAGATTCCATCTGTTACAGCGTCGCCGGCCGGTGTCGTAGTTGGTGTACCGTGTGGGTTGACGAAGGTCAGCTTATACTGCGTCCCGAAGTTGGCCACAAATGCCAATCCGGGCGCGTTGACGTTGATGTTTCTGCTCTTGAGCGCAGAGTCGTCCCAAACCCCGAACTTGTACCTCATTCCGCTACCAGGGTTCTGACCAGGCTGGAACTCGTTGGTGTCCAAGGCCATCATGGTATTCGCGGGCCACCAAACCTCCGCGGGGGTTGGATATGTTGTCACACCAGCCATGACATCGAGGTTCGATCCGACGCCATCCAGAGTGGTGTTGATGTAGACCTTGTACTCCTCATCGAAGGAGACCTGGATGATCATCGGGGCGTCGCACAGGATGTTGTGCATCTGCGCACCGGAGTCGCTCCAGCTGTTGAAGATATACCGTGTGTCACCGAACGTCTGCGGATCCGGCGCATTGAGGATGTGAGAAGTTAGTTCATCGCACCAGTAAACGTATGGCAGAGCTATCTGTGAGCTGTCAAGTTCGATTGTGGTCCCCGGAGAGTCCGTCTGTAACGTTATCTTGTGCTGGAAGTTGTAGTTGGCTATCAGATCCAGGTCGGGGGTGTCCGCCGTGACCTGATGTGTCCTGGCTCCGAAGTCGGACCAACCGGTCCAATTGTATCGGTTGTTTGCCCCGACCGGTATGGATGCGAGCGCTTCGATGTCGTGCACCGTGGTTGCGTTCCACCAGAATTGTTGTGGTGTGGCGTAGGTCTGCCCATCAACGATTACGTTGAAGCCTACAGGGTTGGTCGTTATGTTGACAGAGTATTGCTTCACGTAGTTGGCTACCACCGAGGCTATTCCAGTGCAGTTGTACTGGTGAGTTTGGCTGCCGCCATTATCCCAGTCCGACCATTCGAAGCGTTCACCGAGCACGCCCAGGTACTGCGGTGATGTGGCTTCGAGCCATGGATGGGACCACTGCGGGCACCAGAACGAGTAAGGTGCCGGGTAGTCCATGCCGTTGACCCTCACCATAAGACCTGCTATGTTGGTGTCCACCGTCAACCAATATTCCGGTGTGAAGTAGGCCGTGAAGTTCGTGAAAGCTGCCATCACAAAGACGTTGTGTGACTGCGGTCCGAGGTCGCTCCAGCTGCTGAAGACAAACTGAAGTCCAGGTCCACCTGCCTGCGGGCTTGGCGCGTTGATGGTGTACATCTCTGAATCGTTGAACCACTCCGTGTGCGGTGTGACGTAGGCCTGTCCGCTCACCTCGACGACCAGTCCGGCCGGCTGAGTGAAGAAGTTGACCTCCCACTGCAACTGCCAGTTGGCGATCTCAGTGGCGGTTCCGTTCATGGTCACGCAGCTGGCACATGGGTTCATTGTGCCGGTATAGCTTCCAGGACCGATTCCGGTCCATCCCAGCCAGACGTATCGTGCGCCCTGAGGTGCCGTTGGTGGGAACGCCTCGATGGTCACCAATGCGTTCTCGGCCTGATAGCCGGAAACGGGAGTTGTGGTGCCACCAGGATTGATCATCTCAAGCCAGTATTCGACGTCGTAGATGCAAGTTATCTCTGTGTCCGGTCCTACTGTAATGGTGGTGGGGTTCGTCATACTTCCATCGGACCACTGGCTGAAGGTGTACCTCGTGTCGTTGGGAATCTCGTAGCTGGGTATGCATTCAACATCGTGATTAGTTCCGCCGGTCCAGAGATAAGAGTACGGTGGTGGATGCCACACATCGCCAACCTCTCTCACCCAAAGGTCCCAGAGGAGTGGCTGGGTGTAGATAGTGTAAATGACGACGTTTCCAAAGCTCTGGAAGTAAATGTCGTCGCCTCCCCTGGCGTCATGCCAGGCAACGGATGGTCTTCCAGCGACCAGATCAATGTCCGGAGAATGCCAGGCATCAAGATGAGTGCCCACACCCACCTCGTTGACCTTCATCGGATCTCCGGTCGATGGATCACCGTTCCAGGTATTTCCACCGTCTGGCGAGTACTTGTAGTTGATATCAGTGCCGTTCACCCAGACGGCATGAACAGTAGCACCTTCCCTGTGGAAATGCGGGTACTTCTGATCTTTGGTATCCGCAGGGTCATACGCTAAGAACCAGGCATCGTTGTTACAGCCGCTCCAAGTGGCTCCAGAATGCGACACGACGTCGGTCCATGCACAGAACAGCATGCTTGTGGACACAGGTATTACTAGTGGATCCAGTACTTCTTGGGTAACAACCACAGCGTTAGCGCCGTCGGATGCGATAGTCGGGTTGGAGAAGACCTGGTTGCTGAAACCGGATCCCCAGACCCAATAGTCCCAGGTATCCACGCTCGGTCCTCCCCCAGTGAGCTCCCCGTATGCCATCAGTGTGTCGTGCCACTCACTTCCTGGAGTGGATACGTCGTAAATATCAACGGCAGCCATCACAAAGAGGGAGCCTGCAACATCGGTTATGGTCACCCGGGGTCTGTATGCGAGACCGTCGGTCCACATTATCCAGTAATATCCGGAGAGCGTTGTCTGGAAGTTGTCCAGAGTGTATAGGATGTACCAGGTGTCCTGGAACGACGTCTGGTCGTCGTACTTCTGAGCGACTATGACGATGGCGTCACCGTCGACCGCAACATACGGGCAACTGACTGTTGACCAGAACGCCGCGCCGAAGTCAACCGGAGCCCAGGTCATTCCATCGGTAGTCCACGAGAACTCCATGGTCGGATTGCTGTACCAGGCATAGAACATCTCTCCGCCGAATATGGGGCTGTCGTCGCCAGCGATCGAAGCGCAAGCTTCGTCCTCGCCAGCATCGGTAACGACCGGATAATCATTCCACGTAGCTCCGCCATCAGTCGACAATGAAGAGAAGACATCCGCACCGCCAGTTCCGGGGGTATCGTAAGAGATCATAATATCCCCATTGTCCCAGTGTCCCATGCTTGGGTTCCTCTGGGTGCCTGGATCGTTGTAGACCAGAACGTCATTGGTCAGGAATGGCGGATCGTTGGGCTCTGGATCTGACCCACCCATTGGTGAGGGACCTGTGCCCTTGTCCTCGAAGGCGCCATCCGCGTATCCTGGCTGGAGCATATCCTCAAGTCCCTCCATGGGGACCATTGTCATAGGCATTCCAGCTCGCTCGTAACTCTTCCCAGCCAGATTGGCCGGAACGTTCGCCGCGCTATCCACAATAGACTCGGATGGGGTGTAGTACGTCGTCCCCGTTGGCCTAACGGCGTTGACATCTACATTCTCCTCCGAACCTGCGATTGCAGTGAATGAGATGGCGGGAGTCGCTGATAGAAGCACTGCAAGAACCACTAACGCAAATATCCTTGCAAACCTTCCATGTCCCTTACCCATATCATTTACCCTCTTACTATTCTCACTACCCATAGAAACACCTTATATGAGTTGGTCTTGGCATATTTTACCCCGTATTTATACATTCGGTTCTCACCGAAGTATGGACTTCCTCTAGAACTCTGGATGATATACTCTTTTTGGTTTGTTTTTCGAATCCCCGCTATTGAGTATCAATTCGAAAGAACCCAATCGAAATCGGACGAAACGTGAATCCAATAGCCTTCGCCTGCCAACATCAAGTCGGTGTCGCTGAGCCTCTTCAGGAACCATGGAGGATCGGTTGGATCGAAAGTCTCGACGTTCTGATATGTTGCTCCTGAAAGTGCGTCGCTGACCGTCCTGTCTATGAACGAAGGATACCCCACAAGGTTCCAACCAACGACCAGATGAATCGTCGTCTTCAAAGGCACCAGACCCGCAACCGAGAGCTGACCGTCGCTGTTCACCTTAATCCAGACCGCCATTGTATGGTTGAGGTGCTCCAGGTCTTTGTACGGTTTCCTTGTGTCGAAGGTCCTCCAATTGTGTCTCTTTCCCGCCATAGCATCATAGTAGATGACCCTCTCAAAATCCACCGTTTGCAGGACCTTCGGTATGCTGGTGTTAGATAATGACACTGGTATTGACAACAATTGCATGCCGGC
>JAUVGH010000055.1 GCA_030593885.1 Methanomassiliicoccales archaeon | reverse complement strand
GCCACCTGGCTGGAGCGGTGCGGGTATCCATCTCCTGGGGGCCATGTACGACCAGGTCTCCTGCAATGTCATGTCAAACAACGGCGTGGGCCTCAGCCTCCACTCTTCCTACATGGTGACGACACACCACAACGATTTCATCTCCAACCATGCCAATGCGATAGACGACCTCTACAATCAGTTCGACGATGGTTCTGAGGGGAACTACTGGGACGACTATAACGGCTCCGACTCCAATGGAGACGGCATTGGGGACACACCCTACAACATCGACAACAACAGCGTAGACAACTATCCTCTGATGTATCCGCTCGGTGGCTGCGGCGTGTCCAATCTGGATCCGGTCGCTGATGCCAACGGACCATACTCCGGAAGGAAGTACTGGCCGGTGGATCTCGATGGAACTGGGTCGTACGACCAGGATGGGTCGATAATAGAATATGAATGGGACTTCGGTGACGGTTCTCCAAAGGGATACGGTGAGACCACCAACCACACATACTCCGCCGCTGGGATCTATGATGTCACTCTCAAGGTCACCGATAACAACGGTGCGAGCGACAACGATACCACATATGTGGAGATCGTTGACGGCTACCCAGATGCTCCTGGTCTGACCGATGCCGTTCTTACCGGCCTTCAACAGGAGGACGTGGACCTGAGTTGGGAGCTTTCTGGCGATGATGGTGCAGGCGAGGATGACCTGGCAGGATACAACATCTATAGAGGAACAGTTTACGATCCAGACTGTCTCGGCTACATTCTGGTGTCTACTGCACCTTCAGGCTCAAGTGGATGGACGGACACCTTGGGCGGCCATGGCGATCCGAACACATACTTCTACTGCATTGGCGCGGTTGACGACGCCGGTCAGGAGACGCTGGACGGCCAACAGGCTTCCAAGTTCGCAAAGCACATGGCAAGTGGAATGGTCCTCATGTCCGTGCCGGTGGTGACCTCCGATACCCTGATCACGACCGTCTTCCAGACAGTGAACTACGTCAGGGTCATCTACTACGATGCTAATGCTGGCAAGAGGCACAACTGGAAGACCTTCGATACCAGGAAACCTTACTCGGACGTTTTCGATGTTGACCACACGATGGCGGTCTGGGTGGAGGTGATCTCCGACGGCTATCTGACGGTTGCAGGTCTTGTCCCGCAGCAAACCACCATTCATCTCGTTGTGGGATGGAACTTCGTAGGATATCCTTCCTTCGTTGATAGAACCGTCTCGGACACGATAACAGTTTTCCACCAGACAATGGAGACATTCGATCCACTTGACCCGCCGTGGTATCTCCAGCGACTTGCTGACACAGACCTCATGACCGCGGGCGAGGGCTATTGGATCCACGTATCGGAAGAGTTCGATTGGGTTCTGACCAACTGACCTAGAAGCCAATGGGCTTTACTTACAGCAAGACCTTCATATCAGTGTTCACTTTTATGTACGGAGACCGGGGGATTGGCTCATTTGACGGACAGACTACCTTCAAGGCTGAGAACTGTCGCTGCTATCCTGATAATCTTTGTAGTTGCTGCGGTCCTAATGTGGCAGATATTCCAGGGTTTGACGACTTCCAGATGGGATGTTACCCTTCTCACATTCCTCGCATTTGCCTTGTGGATTGCCATCTATGTCTTCCTGTCCGCTCATGAAGAGTCCGCGTGATTAGATTCACCCACCTCTCCCTACGATGTTCATATTCTCCGGCGGAATGGTGTTGTTGAAGGAAGATGGGAAGATGCAATCTACATGAGGAGGACCTGAAGGCCGGGATGAAGTCCTTTTTCCGGAACCATGGCTACAGAGCGTACACCGAGGTTAGGATGATCACCAGATGGGTCGACCTAGTGGCGGTGAAGGACGACGAGGTCGTTGCGGTGGAGCTCAAGCTCAGTGACTGGAAGCAGGCCATCAGACAGGCGGTCGCCTATCAGCTCGGAGCGGACTTCTCTTTTGTCGCTATGCCGTTCGAGAATGCCTGCAAGGCGTACAAGAACCGGTACTGGTTCACCAAGGAAGGGGTAGGCCTCATCGCGATACGCCCCTATCACAAGGATATCAGGATACTCATAGAACCCGAGAGATCGACAAGAATGATGCCCATCGTGAGGGACAACCTGTTCGTCGAAATGGAGATAGAAGGTGAGAAGATGCTACTTCCCAGAAGCTGCAAGAGCCTTACGAAACGGGACATCGAACTGTCCTTCGAAGGAGCTAACGAATACCGGAAAACAAAGGACTTCCGCTTCTGAGCCAGGCATAACAACGTAATATGGATGTGTCTGTTCGGTTTTCGTCTGGCCATCATCTTCAAAGGCATAGCCAGTAGGGTTAGAGAGAGGGACTAGAAATTATTTATATGACCTGTAGAATAGGCTTTTAGACTCCGAGGAGTCATAGAAGGGATTTGGATGAGGTCAAGAAAAATAATTGTTAGTGCCATAGCGCTGTTTATGGTTGTTGGAGCTATGTCATCGATCGTTTTCGTGGCGACCGCTCAGGACGAAGGTGAAACGGTATACATTGCTATGCAGCAGGATATGCCGAATTTCAACTACTTCGATCTAGCTTCCAACACAGTGTGGAAAGACTATGTGATCGGAAAGTTCTGCTTTGAAAGCTTGATAGGGCTGGACCCTGCTGGCAACCTATACCCCGCGCTTGCTTTGAGCACGGAGTTTGATGATACAGTCACACCCTACCAAGTGAACGTTACCCTTAAACAGGGTGTGTTGTTCCACGATGGGACGGAGATGACCGCCGACGACGTTGTCTTCTCATATATGTCCCTGAGAGATGGAACGACATTGTCATCGTCCATCATTGACGCCTTCGATGCAGATGATGACGGTGTCGCGAATGCCTCAGAGGTCGATGGAACAATAGATGCCGATGGCAATGGGGAATTCGAAGGGGTCAAGAAGATTGATGACTATAACGTCACATTCGTCATGGCCAAGCCTTATGGACAGTTCTTTTTGAATACGCTGGGAATTGCAATCCTGCCCGAGCACATATGGGCCCCCGACAACATTGATGGAGAAGGTAGATTGGATACACTGTGGTCACATGAGGACGCAACCATCGGCACTGGGCCATTCTTCTATCAAGAAGGAGAACAGGATGTTTACAGGATAATGACCAGGTTTACGGATTACTGGGGCAAGGACGTGATCACCCAGTCAGACCACAGATTGTACCCCCTACATGTGAAGCACATCCACTACAAACTCTATTCTTCACTTGACACTGCAATCCTTGCTCTGAAGAGCCGCAAGGTTGACCATCTTCCTTGGACCGTTACGCCCGGGTATGTTCCTGACCTGGCAGAAGATCCGAATGTTGACCTGAGATTCGTTTCCGATAATGGCTACTTCTATCTGGCCTTCAACATGAAGAGAGAGCCGATGAACAACATCTATTTCAGAAAGGCCGTCAGCCTCGCCATTGACAAGGAGACCATCGTCAACAGGTACATGGGAGGTTACGGAAGGGCGGGAGATTCAAGCGAGCCGCCATTCTGGGCGGACTGGTATAACGACTCAGTTGAGACATATCCGTTCGACCCGGCGCTGACCCAAGCCATGGCCAATCTCAACACAGGCGGATTCACACTTCAGGGCGGAACTCTCTATATGCCTGATGGAAAACCAGTACCCGACCTCGTGATCCTGACGCCCCCAGCCGATTATGACCCCATCCGAATCAAGGCGGGCGAATTGATTGCGAAGAATCTGAGAAGTCTTGGTATCAGTGTGATTGCCAAGCCGCTCGATTTCGATGCACTGGTCGCAAAGATGAACGCTTTCGACTATGACATGCTCATCATTGGCTGGTCGCTGTCATCTGACCCGATTGGCAACGTCTTTGACATATTGGGTCCGAAGGCCACACAGAATTACTTCGCCTTCTGGTCGACAACCAACGATAACCCTCTGTACAAGACAATTGGCGGAGTTTCGACATTGGCAGACGCCCAAACTCAGTATCTGGCGGATCTGGTTCAGCAGTATGCCGATCTTGCCAAGAAATCATTCATCAGGGACGAGCAGATTCTCTGGACCAAGGCTGGTCAGGGTGTGATCGCTGATGCACTTCCGGTCAACGTGTTGTATTACAGAGTGAACATCTACGCTGTCTCAACTGCATGGGAGGACGATACATGGGTCAACTATCTCGGTGAATTGCTCAACGTGTACACAATGGGCGAACTGGCGCCGTTGGGTGAGGAGGTAGTGGTGGGCGCCGAAGTCACTGCAATGTTGTTTGCGCCTGACAAGATCCTCATGGCCACGGACATGGACGCTTCGGTGGTGGTCGTGGATGGAACAGGAGCACCCATAGAGGGAGCCGATGTGACTCTCACTGCCAGCGTGAACTTGACCCTGTCAGCGACTTCTGGCACCACTGATGCGAGCGGGGTGTTTGAATTCACCATGAATGCACCGGTAGAAGGTTACAACAGTTTAGACGCAACCGCTTCCTTTGGAGGAAACGACTTCACCTATTCCAAGACCATACAATGTGTCAAAGGCATACCTAACATCCTATTCTTGGATGTGACCCCTGCGATGACGTTCTTGAGAGTGGGCGAGAACACGGTCGTTCACATGAACGTGACCGACGGATATGGGGCCGCGGTGCAGGATGCCTCGATCGAGTTGGACGAGGGTCTGATGGGCTACGGTACAATTGACAGCGCGACCGTGCAAACGGACGCGAACGGATACGGTACAATGACCTACACAGCCCCAGCAAATCTAGATCAGGCTCTGAACAAGCACCTGGAGGTCAGGCTATCACTCACTGCTACCAAGACCGGATATCTCACAACGAATGCCAACACCTGGACGCAGTTCATCACCATATACAATCCATCACCCAATGATTGGCAGTTCGTCGACGTTCAGACTGTCACAGACTATGCTGTGGATGCCGGAATGAACACATCCACCGTGACCATACATGCATTCGACATGGCAGGTAACATCAACAACGGCATGATTCAAATCACATATAGCAACGAGGACGTGCTGTTCGACCCGGTAACCGACGTGACAACCAACGGGGCGGGTCTTGCCACCTTCGATGTCCAGTTCCTGGGCGGAATCGACACCAATGCAACCAGAATAACCTTCCAGAACGAGACCATACCAAACAGCGTGGCAGCATCGTTGACACTGCTGTACAAGGGAACGACAATACCCACACCAGCGCTGTACGGAGGGCTCATCTCATTCGCAGCCACTCCGCTTCTGGATCCCAACGGGGCCGGAACACTGGACTTCGACGTTAGCCTGTACGATATCGACGGCGCTGTACCGGTCGGAGTGACCGACGCAGCCATTGTGATTGGGGAACCCCCGCTGGGCGTTGTCGCAGGTCTGGATATGACATCACCCGAGTCATACAATGCTCTGTGGGATTACTCCGGACTGCAGTTGGGCACGATGTACGACGACAGCGCCATAATCAGCGGCGGATTCTTCCGAGCCGATCTGGTGTCGGACGCTGAGATCGACACCATGAACGCCGACTACGGGAGCTGGCAAGATCTGTACGACGATGATTGGATATTCCTGGGAGAGAAGTATTTCGGACTCTCTACGGTCAACCACACTACCATGATTGGAGCTGACATCACTAACGGTGTTGGAACGTTCACAATCAGCGCTGCAGACTTGGTACTGGGCGATTCCGTACCACACATCCTGGTCGTTCCAAACGGCAAGATGGGCTATCTCGTCACACCTGACTACAGCAACTTCTACTACTGGCTGGAAGGCCCGGCCACACTCAGCACCGAGTTCGCAGCTGCAAGGGCAATGAGCATCATCTCAACGACGATGACACTGGACACTCCGGTCATGAGATCACTTGGTACAGGCAATACATCGAACATCGATGTAGGCGTCTACGACCAGGACAACGCTCCTGTCATGGGAGCAGAGGTGGCAGTTTATGTCCAGGTCTATGGTGGATCTCCGTTCTTCTCTATTGTCGGAACCGTACCGGACACAGACGTGACGGGCGCGACAACCGCAACAATCGAAGCACTGACCGAGGATGGAGGCGGCAACCCTCTATCGAATCCTGTCAAGCAACCACTGTACGCAAATCCAACCTATCCGGACCATGCTACCATATTTGCCTCATCTGAGATCTTCGCTGTACCCATACAGCTCTTCGTACTTCTGGACCCATCAGACAGTTCATTCGAAGCTGGCGTGGTGACCCTGGAGGCGACCGTTACAGATGAGTTCGGCAATCCCGTTGAAGGATTCGATGTTGAGTTCAAAGCGGACAACGGCACACTGGATCCTGATATGGCAGCCACTTCCAACGGCCTGGCAAGTTCCGAGTTTGAATTCCTACTGCCAAGCGGCTTCCAAGTCGCTTCACTCTCGGCTTCCGTCGTGAAGGCCGGCTACATAGCTGCGGTCAACTCAATCAGAATCGGCGTTCACAATACCCCGGGTGTCGTGGATGTAACTTCAATACCCGCCACCGGGCATGTGTCCGATGACAACTCGGTAACCATTGAAGGCACGGCAACAGAACCTACTGGAATAGACACATTCCAACTTATCCTGGATGGTGGAACGCCAATCGACGTCACGGTTGAGGCCGATGGCTCCTTCTCCTACGACTTCGAGGACCTGGATGATGGAGATTATACTGTAGTCATACGTATGGTCGATGCGACCGGCCAAATTACTGAGAGGACCATAACCTTCTCTGTCGATACGACCGCGGACGAATTCCCGTGGCTGTGGATAATCATAGCGATTGTGATCATCATCGTCGTCATTATCATGGTCGTCGTTCTCTCAAGGAAGAGGGCTGTCCCGACAGAACCTGAGGAAGAAGAGATGATTGAAGAAGAGGCTCCAGATGAAGAGGCAGTTGAAGAAGAAGTAACCGAAGAAGAAGTAACCGAAGAGGAGCCCATTTCAGAAGAGACGCCCTCAGAAGAGGTCGAATCATTGCCCGAGGAATGAAGCCAAAAGGGTTAAGAAGAACGCGTTCCATAGAAGGGATTGCGCGACCATTGGCGCAGACTAGCAGACTTGATATTCCGCGGATTGAACCGCTCGCAGCGGATGGAGAAAGAGCCTCATGGCGGGAATGCGTCGTTACCTGGCCAGTAGAATTATCCAGACCATTATTACGCTGTTCGCCATTCTCACAATAACTTTCTTTCTCTTTGAAGCGCTTCCAGCCAGACCCGATGATTTGCTGTCCCAAAGCCCCCTGATCAAACCATCTCAGAAGGAGTATTTGCGCGAGCTGTACGGTTTCGATAGGCCTGTGGAAGAGCGGTACTTCATATTCCTCAAGAACATGCTCACCTTCGACTTCGGTTATTCCATATCGTTCGGAAGACCCGTGATGGACCTCTTACAGGAGCGGATACCTAGAACGCTGTTGCTGTTTGGTTTAGCCACTATTATCGCCTACGTGGTGGGGGCTACCGTTGGGACCTTGATAGCTTGGCGTAGAGGTGGTGTCACTGACGGGAGTACCGTGGTTGCCTCTCTTGTCTTCTACAACATGCCTTCTTTCTGGCTAGGACTGATTCTACTGTTCTTATTCGCCTTTATCTTAGGATGGTTCCCGCTTGCGGGGTATGCTGATCCAACGTCAGACTACTACGCGATCCACCCAGCGCTTGACGTTGCGTGGCATTTATTCCTTCCACTTATAACACTGGTCCTGCTCACTTTAGCAGGTACGGTGCTGCTGATGAGGACCAGTATGCTGGACGTGATAGGAGAGAATTACATTCTCACCGCCATCGCAAAGGGATTGAAAGAGAGAACCGTCATGTTCAAGCACGCGGCAAGGAACGCATCCCTTCCGCTGATAACGAGTTTTGTGATCGCCATAGCCTTCTCCATTGGAGGGGCCGTGGTTCTCGAACAGGTGTTCAGTTATCCTGGGATAGGATTCCTGTACATAACCGCCCTGTTCCAGTTGGACTTCCCGGTTGCGCTGGCCACTCTCTACATAATCTCACTTTTCGTTCTAATTGGAAATCTGGGAGCTGATATCCTCTATGGCTATTTGGATCCCCGAATAAGGGTGGAGGCAACAGGTTAGGTGCACTCGTGTCATCAGTAGATTCTCTCAAGATCATCCTCCGTCGGAACTGGAGAAGATTGACTCAGACCTGGAAATTGTACAAGCGCAGCAAGATAGGCCTGATCGGATTGACGATCATGATAGGATTTGTGGTAGTAGCGGTCTTCGCACCGATCATTGCTCCATATGACCCGCAGTTCGCTGCACCCAATGAGGACGTCTTCGTCGCTGACCTTTCGACACAACCTCTGAACGCCACCGGAACCGGGATACCGATAGTTCCTCTGAACGAGACCTGGCACGACCCCGTTCCAAAGTGGACGCCACCGCCGGAATCCAATCTTGTCTCAGTTTTGGCATACTCATCACAAGGTCATGCGATTAGGTATGATGTGGACTTCATATCCATTGAGTCCGGATCCGCTTTGGGCATAGAAGTGACCCTGGACACCGCTTTCCTAATCCCACAGAACACCAGCTTCATGAAATATGTGTACTTCCGATCGGAATACTACATGATCGTATCGGACTCAACCTACTGGGAGTTGACCTACGATGATCTGATCCCCAGACGTGAGGTGAACATCGGTTTCACACCGATTTATCTGTCCAATCTGTGGTGGATCCCCAGAAGTACTGAAGTGGTTCAGGATGAGATAGTCTGTTTCGCAATGGCAAATGAGACGACCCTGTTCATGACCGCCAAGGCACATCCCGGAATAGGGGAGTTCATTGAGAGGTTCTTCGTGAGTTCGAAGCAGGTGAGCGTTCCGGACGTTAACTTGACTGATTTGAAGATAATCGGAGACCCCATCATCATTCTTGACGCCAATTTCGACAATGACACTTTGCTCATAGTACCGACCGACAAGGCACTCCTGGCATACAAGATTGACATATCGATACGCACGGGTGGTCTGCTCCCCGGTCTGGTTGACGACGTGGCGATAGGGGACCTGTTCTGGTATGTCGACTATGGAGCCATCGGCGACACGCTCGGCACAACCATCAATCCGGTAGAGAAACACACTATTGCGGTTGAGAACCCCGGTCCCCGTAAGCCCGAAAGCAAAGACAGAATTGCGCTGGCAAGCAATCCTGGAGGGAACGAGGCTGGGAATCTCTTTTCCTTCTGGACCGCCAACGGGACCTTTGACTGGTGGACCACGGTGACCGTTCCCGAAATGAGAAGCGCCTCGGTTGAAGGTGTACATGCCAGCGATAGGAGGGGGTTCTTGGTCACGGCGTGGCAGTCGCCACAAGGTCTGGTAGCCGGAATCGAGGGGGACACTGGCCGGATCAGCGGCAACCTGACATATTATTCTCTTGTTGAAGGAAAGGTCGTTTCAGTTCCGCAGTTCGTCAGCGGTAATAGAAGGTACATTCTGAGCACCGACCAGGATAAGGTATACATGCTCAGGGAGAATGTGAAGTCGGACATCGTGTTCTCCATTGAGAAAGGTATTCTCGTCCCCGTCATCTACATCGGGAACATCATGACGCAACATCAGATAGCTGGCAACTACTACGGCATCATCACCAGGGAACCTGCACTCTTTGTCCAGTCTCTGACGGGTGCATACATAGCCCCGCTACCTCCCGGCGTCGGCAACTCTGGCAACGTGTACATCCTGGGCACCGACGTCTTCGGACATGACATCTTCACTCAGCTCGTCTATGGGACCCAGAACGAGCTTGCCGTTGGTCTGACCGCGGCGTTCATAGCCGTCGGGATCGGGACGCTCATCGGCCTTATGGCGGGATATTTCGGAGGGATCGTGGATTCCGTACTGATGCGGTTCACGGACATCTTCTTGACACTTCCCATTCTCGTCATAGCTTTGCTACTTGCCTCTGTCCTTGGACCCAGCTTGATCAATCTGATCATCGTCATCTCCGTGTTCAGTTGGGCTGGAATAGCCAGGGTCATCAGGGCTCAGACGCTTACGCTCAAGGAGAGGGATTTCATCAAGGCGGCGAAGGTCTCTGGTGCAGGTCACAGGCAGATCATGTTCAGACATCTTGCGCCCAACGTCCTGCCCCTCACTTTCCTCTATATGGCCTATACCATCTCAGGCGCCATCATTACCGAGGCGATCCTATCCTTCCTGGGCATGGGGGACCCGACAGCCATCACCTGGGGTATGATGCTGCAGTATCTGAGGATCAGCGGTCACACCCTGGACGCACCCTGGTGGTTCCTGCCCCCTGGAATAGCGATCACACTCCTTTCACTGAGCTTCTATCTCATTGGTAGGGCCTTCGACGAAGTTGTCAATCCGAGGTTGAGAGCCAGATGACACCCAAACTCAAGCATCTTCTGGAAGTCAAGGATCTTCAATGTCACTTCAGGGTCCACGAAGGAATGGTCAAGGCCGTCAGCGGTGTCTCGTTCCACCTGGATAAAGGTGAGACCATCGGACTGGTCGGCGAGAGCGGCTGCGGGAAGACGACCACCGCCTACGCTATCACATCCTTGCTGCCCAGGAACGCTACCATCCAGGGCGGAGACATCGTATTCAAGGGCAGGAGTCTGCTGACCAATGTGAAGAAGGACAAGACCATCGACATCTTCGATGAGCAGATCAGGAAGACCAGGTGGAAGGAAATAAGCATCATATTTCAGGGCGCAATGGACTCGTTCAATCCTGTGTACAAAGTGGGGGACCAGATGGTAGAGGCCATACGTGTGCACGAGAAGGTCACATATGAACAAGCCAAGAAGAGGGTGTGTGAACTGCTGGCCACAGTGGGCATCGGGCCTGACAGGTTCGACCACTATCCCCACGAGTTCAGCGGAGGCATGAAACAGAGGGCCATGATCGCGATGGCTCTGGCGTTGAACCCGAGCATTGTCATCGCTGATGAACCGACGACCGCACTTGACGTGGTCACCCAATACAACATCCTCAGGGAAATCAAGAGGATCCAGAGGGAAGAGAACGTGGCCATGATCGTGATCAGCCATGACGTCACCACTGTCGCCGAGATGTCCGACCGGATGATCGTCATGTACGGCGGCAAACTGATGGAGACCTCTCCGACCATGGACTTGTTCGAGAATCCCGCCCACCCTTATACGATGGGTCTTTTTGACTCGATACCAAGCCTGACCGGGGATAGGAAGGAAATGGCCGAACGTCTCGCTTCGATACCGGGTTCGCCACCTTCCCTGTTGGAACCTCCCCCAGGATGCGTTTTCCATCCACGCTGTCCGTATGCCTTCGAACCGTGCAATAAAGACCTCCCGCCTGACGTGGAGGTCTCACCTGGCCACACCGCAGCATGTTTCCTGGCTGAAGATCTGTATCACAAAAGGAGAGAGGACGAATGGAAGAAGTTGCGATGAGGATCGTCGAGCTCACCAAGTACTTCGAGATAGGCCGAGGCCTGAAGATATTCGGTGGCAAGTCAACCTACGTGAAGGCGGTCGATCACGTGACCTTCAACGTCCGGAAGAGAGAGATAATGGCGCTCGTCGGGGAGAGCGGCTGCGGGAAGACAACAATCGGCTTTCTGATTGTGCGATTGGAGGATCCCACGTCCGGACACATCTTGTTCGAGCAAGGTGACATCGCCACACTCAAGAAGAAGGAACTGAAGAGCTTCAGA
>JAUVGH010000085.1 GCA_030593885.1 Methanomassiliicoccales archaeon | reverse complement strand
TGTGGGATTTGAATCCCGTGATTTGGGCTCCATACGGAGCCTCTGGAAGTTTTCGTGTTTATGTTGACGTGTTGAATGACCCGTATGGAAGAACATCACCTCCTCAGCAATATGCAACGCTTTACTTCCTGACCTTTCTCTACTGGATTCTTTCTTCTTTGGTGCTCAGCAAGACTTTGACGCTATTGAGCAGGAGAGTTATTGAACACAAAGCGGAGAACAGTGGGAAGAGCGCGC
Organism: Methanomassiliicoccales archaeon; assembly: GCA_030593885.1. GTDB lineage: Archaea > Thermoplasmatota > Thermoplasmata > RBG-16-68-12 > SOIM01 > JAGLME01. The sequence continues at coordinate 3,779 of JAUVGH010000085.1, read as the reverse complement.
ATGAGAGGCACAAGCCGAGTTAATAACAAGATGCGGAGGCGACGCACGGAACCCTGCATCTAGATGATTTCCAGTTCCTTCCCAGCCTTCTCAAAAGCTCCCAAAGCCTCGTCCAGATCTTCTCTAGTGAGTCCAGCGTTCATCATGGTCCTGATCCTCGCTGCGTCCCTGGCGACCATCGGGAAGACGATTGGCAGTGCGAAAACACCCAGCTCGAATGTGCGGTCCGACAATGCCTTGGCCTTATGGGATTCTCCCACTATCACAGGGGTTATCGGCGTCTCGCTGTTCCCGCAGTTGTACCCCATCGATATAAGCTCGTTCTTGAAGTACTTGGTATTGTCCCACAGATTCTTGACGTGCTCCGGCTCCTCTTCCAGGACCTTGATGGCCTCCAATTGCGCAGCCGCAACGGCCGGAGGATGGGAACCGGACAATAGCCATGTTCTTGACTTGTTCAGTCCGTAATTCACCAAATCCTGGGAACCTGCAACCAGGCCACCCACGACACCGTACGCCTTGGAGAAAGTGCCCATCTCCACGTCTATCTTCCCTGCAATGCCGAAGTGAGCTCCGATACCTCTCCCGTCCGGACCTATGACGCCCTCGCCGTGAGCATCATCGACAAACGTCATCGCGCCGACCTCATCGGCCAGCTTCTGGATCTCGCCCATATGCTGGATGTCCCCGTCCATCGAGAAGACGCCATCGGTCACCACGAGTATCTTCTCGTATTTCTTGTCCGCATCCGCGAGGACCTTCTCCAGTTCACCCATGTCCCTGTGGGCGAAGATTGCCCTATCAGCCTTGGTAAGTCTCACACCATCGATGATGGACCCATGGTTCAGCTGATCCGAGATTATTATGTCTCCCTTGCCAGCAAGTTGGGGAATGAGACCTGCGTTGGCGGCAAAACCCGTCTGATATATCAGCGCAGACTCGGTACCCTTGAACCTGGCAACGGCCTTCTCCGCTTCAATGTGCAGGTCCAGATTTCCGGCGATGGGCCTGACCGATCCCGATCCGGCTCCGTGAGTGTCAATGGCCCTCTTGGCCGCTTCCTTCAACCTCGGGTGGTTGCTCAAGTTCAGGTAATTGTTGGAACAGAGCATTATCACGTCCTTCCCGTCCACCTTACACCTCGGTGCCGAAGGTCCTTCCAACACCCTCAACTTCCAGTCAAATCCTTTCTCTACCAGATCCTCGTATTCTGTTCTCATAAATCCGCTTGGGTCTCTCATGTTCTCACTCCATATACAAAACAACTTTTCCTGAATTCCCAGATCGCATCGCGTCCATTCCCTCTTCGAATTGGTCGAACTTCAACTCATGTGTTATTATCGGGTCAAGGTTCAGACTTCCCGATTCCATCAGTCCTCTCATCCGGTACCAGGTGTCGAACATCAGCCTGCCGTTGATGCCTTTGATGGTGGCGTACTTGAAGATGATCTTCTCGGAGACGTTCACCGTCCAGTCACTGGCGAAGACGCCCAACAGGGCTATCGTACCGCCCGGTCTCATGATGTCGATCCCCATTGTGATGGCGTTCGGGTTGCCGGTCATTTCCAGGGATGCGTCCACTCCCCTGCCCTCGGTGTTCTCGAGGATGATCCTCTCGACGTCGTCGTCCAGCGAGCTCAGAGCGAAGTCAGCGCCGCATTCCTTCCCCAGGTTGATCCTGTACTTGTTCTTCCTTCCGATTCCGAACACCTTTGCAGCTCCGATCGCCTTGCAGACAGCGACGCTCATCAGACCTATCGGGCCCAGACCGAGCACTGCAACGAACCTTCCTGGCACATCTGTCGCGAAGACGGTATGAACTGCGTTTCCGAGGGGATCTTGGATTGAGTAATACTTGGCATCCAGGTCTCCGTTTATCAACAGATTCGCTGCTGGTAGTGATGCGTACTCAGCGAAGATCCCCGCTGTGTCCACCCCGAAGATCTTCATCCTCTCGCAGATGTGGGCGTTCCCGGTCCTGCACTGGAAGCACTGTCCACAGTGAACGTGGCATTCTCCTGAAACGCGGTCACCTTTCTTGAGCCAGTCGACATTTGAACCGACTTCTTCCACCCAACCGCAGAACTCGTGACCGTAGATCAACGGCGGCTTGATCCTGTTCGCAGCCCAGTCATCCCATTCGTAGATGTGTACGTCGGTGCCGCAGATCGAGACAGCCTCCATCTTCACCAATGCATCGTTCGGGCCGACCTTCGGTATGGGAACCTCCTGCATCTCTGTCATACCGTGCCCAGGTGCTGTCTTGAGTATGGCCTTCATCTTTCCTTCGGTCAATCGGACGCCTCCTTTCCCCCTTGTGTCGTGGGGATAGTCAAAGGACTTAAAAAACTTCACTTCCCAATCTTGACCAGTTTCATTGTTTTGTATCGGAATACGACACGGAGATACTGCTTTTCGTGAAACATCTCGTCCAGTTCCCTGTCGCCTGTATCCACTCGGAGCAGTGGTGTCTGTGCGAGCTTTGCGGGCGGTGATATGATGGTTATGTTGTCAATGCCTATTCTCTTGATGACCTCGGGTGAGAGCTGCAGGTTGCCTCTGCCCAGGATGAAGCCTTGAGCGCCTATCGGTGAGATGACCAGCTTGACCTTCTTGCGTTCGTTCAACAGCTCCAGGAGCTTCGATTCGTTGACGTCCTTTGCGACTAGTTTCTTGTTGACGACGGCGTCCACACCCAGTAGCGAGAACTCTATGCCCAGTTCCTTTGAGACCGCTCCAACCGTGGATCCGGAACCGAGAATGAACAATGTGTCTGGATCGTCTTCCATGTCCTCGACTATTGACTCGGCGATCTCCTCCTTGATCGCATCCTCTCCCACCGCTTCCACCTGGACCTTGCTGACCTGGACGTAGGTTGGCTCATATGGTGTTCTTGCAGTGCCGAAAAGTCTGATGTGCCACTCCCCCTCTCTGTATTTCTCTTCATCCAGATCCAGTATCTCTCCTTCAGCGATGTCCAGCTCTCCCGACAAGAACGCTGCAACTATCTCTGCGGTCGCTTCGGGGTTCATCCCGAAAACACCGGAATGCATCTTCACTCCCGATGGAATGCCGATGATGGGGATATTCTCTCCAACGGTCTGCCAGATATCCCTCGCGGTGCCGTCTCCTCCGCAGAATACTATCAGGGTCACACCTTTTTCCAAGAACTTCTTGCAGGCCTTCTTAGTATCTTCTGCTGCAGTTGGCTCGGCCGGTGTGTGGACGACCTCGTAAGTCATTGAGTCGATTTCAGATGTGTCGAGGTCATCCTCGCCCATGATTCCGGCGCACGTCAACCACTCGATCCTCTCGCCGATTCTCCTTGATTCGATCAACAATCCAAGTTTCTCCAGGAACAAATGCACCCTGTGGGGGGCCACTGGCTCTGCTCCAAGCTCTATCGCCTCATCCAGGACCCCATCCGTCCCCTTCAGACCAACTCGACCGCCCATTCCCGCAATTGGATTGACTACGAACCCGAACACAGCCATTGTTGGATGAGAAACGGAATGTTAGAGAATAAGTTTTCCTCAGATTGAGGTTGGGCGCATCTTCAGATAGGATCCACTGTCCACACAGTTCCAGAGTCCACCTTGATCCAATATCCATATCCCGCTTCCAGAATCTCCCAATCAGCAAGCTCCCGAAGATAATATGGATTTGAGTTCGGGTCATATCCCTCCACTCTTGTCGCACCGGTATCCGCCTTGAGATCAGCCTCTGTATATGTGAACTTGAAAGAGGGGAAACCTACGAGGTTCCACCCTTCATGGAGT
>JAUVGH010000012.1 GCA_030593885.1 Methanomassiliicoccales archaeon | reverse complement strand
GAGTCGCTTCAGGACATTGGCGTCATGAAGGAAGCGGCGCTCGTGATCAAGAACGGGATCATCTCGGAAGTCGGTCCAAGAAAGGAGGTTTTGACCTCGATTGACACCGATGATGCCATGATCTTAGATGCAACTGGAAAGACGGTCATGCCCGGTTTCGTGGACCCTCACACGCACTTGGTCTTTGCTGGATCAAGAGAGAATGAACTTCGCTGGAAGATCGAGGGGGCGTCCTATACTGACATCGCTTCCAAAGGTGGCGGCATATTGAGCACCGTGAACGCCACTCGGGAAGCTTCGAGCGACGAGCTCCTAACGTTAGCAAGTAATAGACTTGACATCATGATGCGCCATGGGACAACCAGCATCGAGGTCAAGAGCGGATATGGATTGAATGTTGAGGCCGAGATGAGTATTCTCGAGGTTGCCAGAGCTTTGTCCGAGGAACACAGGGCGGACATCTCAACGACCTTCCTCGGCGCACATGCGGTTCCGCCTGAGTTGAAGGACCATCCCGAAGGTTATGTGGACCAGGTGATTGATAAGATGATACCGAGAGTTGCTGACGAGGAACTTGCCGATTTCTGCGACGTGTTCTGCGAGGAGGGTTTCTTCGACGTTGAACAATCAAGGGCGATCCTTGAGGAAGGTAAGATATACGGTCTGGTTCCCAAGTTGCACGCGGATGAACTGAGTGACATGGGGGGTGCGAATCTCGCAGCGGAGGTGGGCGCGATCTCGGCGGACCATCTTGAGAAATCCTCGGACGACGGGATAGGCCAGATGGCAGAAGCAGATGTCGTGGGTGTACTCCTCCCCGGGACATCGTTCTCTACGAACATCGGCTACGCGGATGCGAGGAGGATGATAGATCTGGGACTTCCGGTGGCCCTGGCAACTGATTTCAACCCCAATTGCTGGACCAAGTCGATGCAGTTCATGATCTCCCTCGCATGCTACAAGATGAGGATGTTCCCGACCGAGGCCGTGGTGGCATCGACCATAAACGCGGCCCATGCCATAGGAAGGGCCCGTGATGTTGGCTCGCTGGAAATCGGAAAACAGGGTGACATCATAATACTGGACATAGAGAACCACGAACAGATCCCCTATCGTTTCGCATCCAATCATGTTGACACGGTCATCAAGCGGGGCGATATCGTTCACACCCGAGTCTAGGCCGCTACGACAAAGCCATGACGTTCGATGGTCATCCTGACCATAGAAAAACTTATTAATGGTCATCCGAACATACAATATGGGGAGTCTATGGTCAACGGGTTCGTTTTGATAACGGTTGGTGCGGGGAAGGAGAGAGCGGTTTTCGATGGTCTCACGAACGTGTCCGAAGTGAAGGGAATCCAGATGGTCTTCGGGCATTATGATATAATTGCGAGACTGAAATCGAATGATTTAAATGAATTGAGCGAAATTGTTTTGGAGCGGATTCGAAACATCGAGGGTGTTTCGACCACTACAACGCTGATCGCGTCAGAATCAGAAGAAGAGAAGCTATAGATTCCGGAGGCACTGAAACGATGGGCATTCGCAAACGCACGAGCCGATTGTGGGCAAGCTCGCTCAGGGCAATGGCAATCTTGATCTGTTGCTTGCTTGGAGCTAGTGCTTTACTTCCTGTACCTGAAAGCCCATCTGGCAGTACATTGAACGATGTTGTTCCCCATATTTCCGAGCCCACAGAGAGTCGCTGGACGCCTATCACCAACGGACTCCCATCGACCGGAGAGTTCAACAGCGTTGCTTATGGAGATGTCAACAACGACGGTAACCTGGACGTAGCCGCGGCCACAGCTACAGGTTGGATGCATGTCTATGTCAGCAATGGAGCTGGATCCTTTTCAGAGGAGTCCACTGGGATCCCTGCGGGGAATTCATATGAGGTCATTCTGGCAGACTTCAACAACGATGGGAACTTAGACCTGGCCGGCGATGGAGTGTATCTCGGAGATGGGGGTGCGGGGGGTTCGATGACATGGACCTTTGACAGCGACCCAGGATCATGGTTCTCTGCAACCGCCGCGGATATGAACCTCGATGGCAAGATGGACATTATCGCAGGTGAGGACAACGGGGTTCACGTCTACGCGGGAGATGGCGGTGCCGGTGGGAGCATTGTATGGACAGAATCATCCACAGGCCTTCCTGCGATAGGGGCCTTCTGGAAGCCTGCTGTGGGGGACATTGACCACGATGGCAAGCCCGACATCGTCTGTACGGACAGAAACAACGGAATAAAGGCGTGGACCGGGAACGGGCTCAGTGGCCCTTCGGCATTATGGACCGACGCTTACACGGGGACAGGTCTGCCAGAAACGGAGGAGTACGCCAGCGTCGATCTCGGTGACGTCAACCTCGATGGAAACCTTGATGTGGTCTCGACAGCCTTTTATTCGGGCAATGGGGTGAGGATCTGGCTCGGCAACGGGGGCGCCGGAGGATCGATGGTCTGGACCGAGAACTCAGCCGGACTTGAGACGAACACGTTCTCATGGCTCGGGGTTGCACTGGAAGACATCGACGACGACGGAGATCTGGACATATTCGCAGGGCGTTACTTTGGCGGAGGATTGAGGTCTTGGTTGGGCGACGGCGGCGACGGAGGAACAATGGACTGGACAGAGACCTCCACGGGACTTCCAGCTGGAAGCTACCTAGCCGTGGATGCTGGAGACTACAACAACGACGGAAAAATCGACTTCGTAGCAGGCCTTAGTCAAGGTGTCGAGATATGGCAGAACGACAGAGCCGATTTCATCATTGACTCGTACGTTTCAGCTTCAATCAACCTGCCCACGCTCAATACATGGGCGGATGTACAGTTCTCAGATGTGAATCACGACGGAAAACTTGACATCGGCATCACAAGCTTCCAGGGACAGAACCAAGGGATCAGGGTCTTCCTGGGGGATGGCACCGGTGTTTGGACGCTCGCCTCAAACGGCCTGCCAACATCAGGGGACTTTAGCGGTTTGAGGTTCGCGGACATTGACCACGATGGGACGATGGATCTGATAGTCGCCCAAGACGGCGGCGGAGGAAGCAACGGAATCCATGCATACAGCGGAGATGGGGCTGGGTCATGGACCGAGATGGGGCTGGTTGCCGCAGAGTCTGGTGCGGGATTGGAGCTCGTCGATCTTGACCATGATGGCAATCTAGATGTGATAACCGGATACTGGGAGAACAACTGGGGTCCGATGATCTACTTGGGGAACGGGGATTTCACCTGGACCACGGACATGGGGCCGCCTGGAGAGATCATAAACGTGGATGATGTTGCAGTTGCGGACGTCAACCATGACGGTCATCTGGATTTTGCCGCCAGTGCGATGAACAATCTTGGCATTCAACTTTGGACAGGGGACGGAACTGGTCTGCCGGGAAGTTGGACGAGGGATGATACAGGTTTGCCTACGACGAACGTTTGGCTGGGCCTCGATTTTGCTGATGTCAATCATGACGGGAATCCCGATCTCGTCGGTACTGGATTCACTGCCGGATGGGAAGGAATGCATGTTTGGCGGGGCAACGGTGGAGCTGGAGGAACCATGATCTGGACACCAGAAGATACCGGTCTTCCGGCGACGGGTCGATTCGGAGGAGTGAACATCGGCGACACCAACCTTGACGGCAACGCCGATCTGATATTCACAAGTGTGGATAATCCCGGGGCAACTGGCATCGGATACATGAGAGGCAATGGAGGAGCAGGCGGTTCGATGATCTGGTCCGATCCGGGAGTGTCAGGGATTCCCACCACTGGAATACACTGGGGAGTTGCATTCGGGGATATGGATAATGATGGTATTCAGGACATAGCGGCCACAAGCACCTCCGGGGTGCGTGTCTACAAGCAGGGAGCGCCTCCAGTTTTCAGACCACAGGTCTCGTTCAGTCATCCGACTGGACTTCAGAACTGGACGGGCAATACCGATCACACGATCTGGTGGAACATGAGCGACGACAGCCCCAACGCCAACCTCATTGTTTATCTGAACTACAGCTACAACGCTGGGGCTGCAACGGGCACCTTGGCGGGACCAATAGCTGGAGCTACAAATCTGAACTCATACCTTTGGAACACGCCATCGATCGATGCGACCGACGTGATAATCAACATAACAGTCATTGACCCAGGAGGCCTGGTCAACTGGGATGAGACAATGGTCTCAGATATCGATTCGACGTTGCCAAATGTGCTCTACACCATTCCCGCAGACGGCGCGACCGACATCCCGATCGATCAACCCATAATCATCCAGTTCAAAGAAAGCATGAACACCAACTCGGTCATATCATCCATGGGCGTGATACAGAATCCAGGAGGATGGTCTTGGGCGTGGTCCTCGATCACCTATCCGGATGACAACCTTACAGGCAATCACAACCCGTTCAATTATGGCCAAACATATTTCGTGACCCTTCTTCAGACCGCTGTGGATGCTTCTTCACCGGGAAATCCGCTTGATAGCATGCTGAGCTTCTCGTTCACGACCGAAGCGCCGAACGTAGCACCGACAGTCTTGGTGGACATACCTACAGGTGGAGAAGTCTGGACGGGCAATTCGAACCATTTCGTCTCTTTCACTGCTTCCGACACGGAGGATCCATCCTCTTCCCTTCAAGTCTGGCTCAACTACTCTCTGACAGGGGGTGCCCCTTGGCTTCCGATTGTAGGGGCAATCGCTGGAGACTCCTCACCATATCTCTGGACTTTGCCGATCGTGGACTCAACCACCGTGTACATTAGGGCCGAGGTGGCGGACACAGAAGAGGCAACTGGTTCGGGAACCAGCGCCGTGTTCGAAATTGATTCAACGAACCCTACCGTAATCTCGACAACCCCATCGGACGGCGTACAGAACGTACCAACGAACGTTTTCCTGCAGGCGACATGGAGCGAACCAATGAACATGCCGATAACGAACGGGTCATTCTCGCTCAAGGACAATGCAACATGGACCACCCTAACAGGGCAAATGAGTTGGATGGGTACAACCTTCTCGTTCAATCCCGACTTCGATCTGGCCATCGCCAGTTGGCATACGGCGAACTTCACCACACTAGCAGCTGATGATTCAGACCCGGGAAACAATTTGGCTTCGCTTCACAGCTGGAGTTTCAGGACAGCACTTGCACCAGATACACAACCACCCGTGATAGAGAATCTAACTCTGAATCCATCCCCACTGGAGGTGTTCAACAGCATCAACATCTCGGCAGATACCTTCGACGATTTCGCGGTGTTTGACGCTTGGATCGAGATCACACCTCCTTCATTGCCTCCGATCAACACGACTCTGGATTCGTTGGGAACCAGATACTACAATGTCAGTAATTGGGACGTGCTTGGAACCTATGGTTTCACGATATCAGCAGTGGATTCATCCGGGAACTGGAATTGGATGACGGGGCAGTTCCAAGTGGTTGACCTGACTCCACCGACAATCAACACCTGGGCGTACGACCCGGCAACTCCTGAACAGGATGACTACGTGAACATCTCTGCCATTGTCACCGACAATTACGATCTCACGGGTGTTTGGATCGCCATTGAGAATCCGAACCTGCAGGCATCCAACTACAGTATGAATCCAGGGACGCCTTACTACTTTGGCCAAATGTATACCCTGGCTGGATACTACAACGTGACGATATGGGCTGTTGATTCAAGTGGAAACTGGGCTTCGCAGGATGAAACGTTCTATGTCCAGTCAACCGACATTCCGACTCCAACGCGCATCTACGTGTTGGTCTACAACCCATTTGAGGACCAGAGGATTGATAGAGGAGATGAAATCCAGGTCGATGGATGGGTGCGCGAGGTAGGAACTGATCAAGGGGTTGAAGGTGTCGAGTTGATTCTCCAGCTTGAGAACCTCGACACGACGTTAGTCAGTACAGAAACCTTCACTGTCAGCAGAGAGAACGGAATCATCACAACCACATTCGTCATTCCAGACGCACTTGAGTGTGAAGAGACATACTTGTTTGTCGTGTCATCCAACGAAACCGACCTCATATCATCATACACGGCTGTCCAAACGGGAAGCTGTCACGTTCACCCTGATGGTCCCCCGGTGTTTCTTGTGGTGATTCTGGTTATCATAGTCGCTGTTGTTCTACTTCTTATTCCCTACCTCTGGTATAGGAAGACGAGGGATTCTGACAAAGAGGATGAACCCGATAACGTTGAGGCTGAGGAAGAACCAACAGAGGAATCAGACGATGTTCAGACCTAGACCCTCGGCATACCGATAGGCCTGAAGAAACTCCCTGTGGGCCAGACGTTTCTCCAATCCTTCGAAATCTCTGGCATTGTACTCAGGGCGGTACTGATCCATCACATTTACCCTGATACGGGATGTGTCTAGGTTCTCTGCGATCCAATCCATTATCGGTTTCGTACAACACTCAAAATGACCTGGCATCACTAGGTGCCTCAACACAATCCCAGCTTGCTTGTTGGCAATCGCGTGGTTCCTTGAAACCACCTCGAAATATCTAGTGATCCTTGACAGCTTCCCGGCACACTTGTCATTCCCGTATTTGAAGTCAGCAAGGTACACATCAGCGATGCAATCCAAGAGAGCCATTGCATCTTCGGTCAGGTACATGTTCGAGTTCCAGACCTGGGGAATATTGGCATTGCAGTTCTTCAAGACCTCCAGAATGTAGACCAGATTTGGCGTTGGATCCCCTCCTACCCAGTTCACGTTCCTCACTCCTCCCAGCATCCTCTCTACCGAGTTTGCCAGATCGTCTGGTGAAATGTATTGTCCAGTGTCTCTCTGGCTTATGTCCCAGTTCTGACAGAAGACGCATTCGAAGGTGCATCTGGAAAAGAAAATGGTGTACGAAGGCACAAGCTCCGGCTCCTCACCCCAGTGCACGAACTTGGATGAGACCTTGGACTCCTTGACCCTGCAGTACCCCGCCTCCCCTTCCAACCTGTTCACGTTGCATTTCCTTTCACACAGACGGCAAGGGTTCAGCATCCTCCTCCCGAGCTCGATCTTCAGATCCAGCAGATTCGGCTCCGCAACCGGGGAAGGAACTCTAGTCGATCTGACCTTCTCCACAAGCTCGGCATGCTCATCCCAGAGAAGATATGTTTCAGAATCCAGAGATGACCGCACCGGTACACCTTTGCATATCATGTAGTAGGGCAGTTCTCTCTCGTCCAGAACACGGAAATATCTGGCCAGGGCCTCCTTGGCGTTCATCCCGCTCTCTCAATACTCATTTGCGTAAATAAACTTACCAGCTAACCTCAGAAAAGACTTATCTATTGCCGACCCATACTTTCGGGGAATGGCACAGATCCGAGAATCAAGGGTCGAGATTACTCTCAGTCGGGACCTCGGACTCTTCGACATCACCATGATTGGCATAGGCGCCATGATCGGGGCCGGGATTTTTGTCCTCATGAGCGCGGCAAAGGATGTAGCGGGGTCCGCTGCAATTATCGCGCTGGCCCTGAACGGCGTTGTGACCTTCATCACAGCGATGACGTACGCAGAGCTCGGTTCTTGCTTTCCGCAGGCTGGAGGGGTGTACCTCTGGGCCAGAGAGGGGCTTCCAGCACCAGCGGGATTCCTAAGCGGATGGATGTCATGGACAGCGGCCATGATCGCATGTTCTCTCTATGCGGCCGGTTTCGGAGGTTTTGTCGCCTATCTGCTTGGACCTGAACAGATGGGGATCCTCAATACGGACTTCTTCTTAACAACCAAGGTCATTGCGATCCTGATAATCCTCTTCTTCACTTTCATCAATTACTGGGGCGCTCAGACGACCGGCAAGGCTGAAAGCATCATAACGGTCTCGAAGATCATCGTTCTGGGAACGTTCGTGGTCGCGGGAGTGGTACAGTTCATCAGAGACCCATTACTTGCCGCTGAATTCAATGATAAGATCTACACGAGCGGTTTCAGTGCCATTTTCTTGGCGATGGGTCTGATGTTCGTGGCCTTCGAGGGGTATGAGATCATAGCCCAATCCGGCGAGGAGGTCAAGAACCCGAAAAAGAACATTCCAAGAGCCATATTCATATCAATCATCGTTGCTGTGATTCTCTACGTGAGCGTTTTCTACATCGCTTTCCCCAAGTTGGAGTCTGTCGGGGGCTCGGAAACCGGCATGCTGGTTGCGGGCCAGGAACTTCTGGGATTCTTCGGTTTCATGTTAATGGTCGTGGGAGGGCTCCTGGCGACAACATCCGCTCTGAACGCAACCATATACTCCTCTTCGAGGGTGTCTTTTGCAATGGGCAGGGACAAGGTGATCCCCACTGCGCTGGGAAAGGTGAACAAGAAGAGAAGGACCCCGGCAAACGCGGTCATCTTGAGCGGTGTTTTCATCATTCTGATGGCGCTTCTTCCCGCGATAGAGATACTGGCTGCGGCCGCAGGAATCATGTTCCTGCTATTGTTCTTTGTCGCTAATGCGTGTCTGATTTCGCTCAGGAAGAAAAGGCCAGACCTGGACCGTGGTTTCAAAGTTCCATTTGTCCCAGTGGTCCCGATAATCGGTATGATCCTGAACCTGGGCCTCGCAATCGGAGTTTGGTTCCTGTTCTACGAGGATGGCTTGTGGAGCTACGGACAGATCGCATGGGCGTTGGCGCTTGTCTGGATTGTTGCGGGTTTGGTGATCCATTATCCCACAGGTGGGAGACGGGCAATAGCCGAGATCGACATGGAAGAGAGAAAGGAATTGTTGGAGCTGCTGGCTTCCGAGAAGACCGTAATAGACAAGAAGATCTTCAGAGTACTGGTACCCATAGCGGACCTGGAGAACGAGAACTTGGTCCGCCTGGGCGCTCTGCTAGCTCGAAACGCTGGGGGAGAACTGGACATTTTGAACGTATATGAAGTGCCTGCTCCAACACCACCCAAGTCGATATCCTTCTCAATGGTGGATCCCAGAATCAGGAAGATGGACAGACTGGAGAGGATTGCCAGAAAAGAAGAAGCCAAGGTAAGGTCAATGATCAAGATCGGGCACAGCCCATATCAGACCATACTCAACTCGATGGAGGAAGGGGCTGTGGACATACTTGTCCTGGGATGGAAGGGCAAGCCGGTAAGCGGGAGAAGGATACTGGGCTCCAACATCGATCATCTGATACAGAGAAGCAGGTGTGATGCGATTGTCTTCAAGACCGAAGGGCTCCCCGAGAATATCAACAAGATCCTGGTAGTCTCGGGCCATTCCTGGCATGCGTCCCATGCAATGGAGCTGGCCATTCAGCTCGCCAAAGAACACGGTGCGGAGATAACCATCCTTACGGTCGCAACGGACAAGTCAGATGAGTTGAAGGACGTGGAATACTCGAATCGTTTGATGATGATGTGCGAGGACTCAGGGATTCCGCACAACCTGAAGGTGATTCATGCACGGTCGGAGGTGAGCGGAGTTGTGGGTGAGTCCGCAAAATACGATCTGGTAGTGCTGGGAGCCACAACCCAATGGGTTCTGAGGAAGTACGCGTTTGGAGGGGTGACGGATCAGATAGCAAAGAAAGTGGACAAGCCGGTTATCATGTTCAGGAAGGTCCTGGGTAAGGATGATTAGTCCTTGAAGAGAGCGGTGATCCCGTTCTCATGAAACAGGTCTTGCACGTTATAGACAAGCTCGCTCTTGACCTTCTTCATCTCCATTGGGTTCTCAATATATGCCAAGAGCTGATGTATGATCGTATTCCCCTCGGTTTCCCGCCCAAAGACCTCTGGCTCAGGCTCTTCCATGATACCTTCAGTCCTTTCTGCCGCCTTGATCAGAATCTCCTCGACGTGTTTGTGTGGAATTTGAAAAGAAACGCCGACATGAACATTCATTGCGTAGGCACCAGATCGGGTGAAATTGACGATGCTCTTGGACATGACCTCGCCGTTGGGGATGCTGATGACCTCACCCCTCAGGGATTTCACTGTGGTCAAAGTCAGGTTCATCTGCAGAACATCGCAGACCAAGTGGTCGAGGATCTTCACGCGGTCACCCTCGTCAAACGGATCTGCCATCATCAGGACGATCCCAGAAAGCACATTCCTAATCGGTTCAGAGAGGGCAATTGTGACGCCCGCGGCCATGATGGTGAACCCGATTGCGATAACATAGATCTCGGTCTCAGAAACAACGGTGCTCAGCAGTATCAATGCAACGATGACTCCAGCGATGAACATGAATACGTATTTCGATATCGACCGGAACACGTCCATTACCCTTGGACTGAACTTCTTCGATCTCTTCTTGTAATCCTCCAACACCGAGTCGATGAACATGTGGAGAACATAAGCGACCAAGATGGTTATGGCCACAAAGACCAGGCTCTGCCATTTGGCGCCCAGAGGGCCGAATATGTTATCCACGACCCAGGTCTTCAGATCACCACTGGGCAAAGCGGCCAATCCTCCGAAAACGGCAAACAAGGTGCCAAGTGTGTATATCGTGTACTTGAGGAATATCTCAGTCAAGCTCAGGAAACGTGAGGTCTCAATGGCCGCGTCCCCCTTGGATACCTGGCTTCGGAGAGATATGATCAATCTCTCCAGGACCTTCATGAACACGTAGACCATGAAAAGGATGGCAATGACAACGAAGATCGCAGGGAAGAACTCAAAGAAGGTGATCAGTCCGCTCCGAACCGCCTCGGACCTCGTCTGGATAAGGACGATGGAGAGCATCAGGACGATGAATATCACGATTATGTGAACAGCCTTGTTAATCATGTTCAGTATGGGATCATCAAGATACTTGCTTTCCTTCAGCTTCTGGAATTCGATGTACCTCGAGAAGTAGGCCAGCCCATACAGCATCACGACGAACATGATTATGACGACGAGTATGATTAGCCCGAAATCTCCGAAGAACTGGGAGATGTCCCCACCAAGGTCGAACGGAATCAAAGGCATCGCACCGAGCATGTAATCCTCCTTTATTTAAGCGTTTTCAGATAAGTAGTATCAAAGAATACACAGACTGTAGAGCTGACATATCTGGCGACCGGCCTACAGAAGGTCCAGACCTACGACCTCAACGCCCTGGACCTCCTTGATCTCGCCGAGTGAGGATTCCAGCTTATCAGCGATACCTCTCTCGTCCGGAACCAGAGCCACCACGTATAATGCGTTCAAACCGAAAGCGAAGGGTTTGGACTGCATCGACTTCACATAATCTCCCAGAACGGCCTTGACATCTTCCTGGAGCTTGTCAATGTCGGTCTCAAGGCCTTCCGGCATCAGCCTGAATGTAATTGCCACTTTTCCCATGATTCCCACCTAAGGTCCTTCGAAACCACAAGCCTTGCATACGTAAGTGACGCTCTGATCCCTACAATTGGAGCAGCGCCCGATTTCGCTCTCACTACATTTAGGGCACTTGAAGACGACGTTGCCTTCTCCGAAAAGGATGGCCCCGCATGATGAGCATCTTTGTTCTTCCATTTGAATCCGTCCTAAGAATAATGGCTTAATATAAAGATTTTATCGGATTCCAGGGCTGGTTTGAGCACTAATATTTATATTTATTGTTTTTTTGGGTTTTTATCCTTGGATTAATATCTTACTCTTTGAAATTAAACAAGAAAACGGGAAATCGTCCGGCCAAATGACCGTCCGCCCAAAAAGTTAATAAGGGTGTTTAGCAATGACTAAAGTTCGCATGCTTGCCTGGAGAAGCGTAGGGCCCGTAGCTCAGCTAGGTTGGAGTTCTTGTCTGAGTGGCAGAACTCCCTAGAAAGAGCATCTGGCTTTTATCTAACGTGATCGAAGAGACAAGCTGCGCGACCCAGTTAGAAAGAAACCAGGTGGTCCGGGGTTCGAATAGAAACTCCGACACAGGAGGACTCGAAATTCCCCGCGGGCCCGTCATACCCATATGGTCGAACGCCCCCCAGGAGAGAAAACCCAGAGGTAGAATATGCCCTTCAACGTTATGGAACACCAATTGGTCCCAGAGCATAGATTGTTGAATGAGAAACAGGTACAGAAAGTCGTCTCTGACCTGAAGATTTCCAAGGAACAGCTCCCCAAAATCAAGTTTACGGACCCATGCATCAAGATTCTGAGTCAGAACCACGATGTCAAAGAGGGCATGGTCGTCGAGATAACCCGGGCAAGCGAGACCGCAGGCAAGGCAAAAGCGTATCGATTGATAATAAGGAGGTAATCCTCAATGAGAGAACTTGTTGAAGCCTTCTTCAGGGAGAGGAGCATAGTAAACCACCATATAGCCAGCTTTAACGATTTTCTGCCAACGCTGGATAATCCGAACGCTAGAATGCAGAGGATTGTCGACAACCTCAGGAGCAGCGTCGAGGACGAAATGAGGGGGATGATAAGGCTGGATGAGGATAGAACCGATGGCGACATGGTCGAAATCAGGTTCGGTAGGAAAAGGGACGAGAAGTTCAAGATCGACTACGAGGCGAAGCCGACCATCCGCGTTGGGGCGCCAGAGGTTCGGGAGACGAACGGGGCGACCCACAAGTTGACCCCAATGGAGGCACGACTCAGGAACCTGAATTATCAAGCCCCGATAGAGCTGGAGTTCACGGTGATCGAGAACGGGGTAGAACACGAGCCAGAAAGGGTAAGGATAGGC
This sequence comes from Methanomassiliicoccales archaeon, assembly GCA_030593885.1. Taxonomy (GTDB): domain Archaea; phylum Thermoplasmatota; class Thermoplasmata; order RBG-16-68-12; family SOIM01; genus JAGLME01. The sequence goes on along the minus strand of JAUVGH010000012.1, from coordinate 41,537 downwards.
TCACTCCCCATAATGATCAAGTCCAAGAAGTGCACCCTCTACAAGGAGAACCTGGAGGACGACGGGGAGCTGACAGATGAGGAGTACATAGAAAGGCTCATCGAGTTGGGCGAAGATCCCCGCGACCCAGGTGGCTACTTCATCATCGGCGGTACTGAGAGAGCGACCATCTCGCTCGAGGACCTCGCACCAAACAGGGTCCTTGTGGAATACAGCGAGAGGTACGGGAAGAAGGTGGAGGTCGCCAAGGTCTTCTCCCAGAAGGAGGGCTACAGGGCGCTCACACTGATGGAGAAGAAGAAGGATGGTATGCTGATGGTCTCTGTGCCAACAGCATCCGGCCAAATACCTCTAGTAATACTGATGAAGGCTCTCGGGATGGACTCCGACGCGGATATCTTCGAGGCTATCGTCTCCGATCCGGAGATGAGGAACATTGTATATGCGAACATCGAGGAATGTCAGAACAAGAAACTGTTCCCTCCGACTGGAATCTTCACCAAGGCCGATGCTCTGAACTGGCTTGAGAAGAAGTTCGCCACGGGTCAAGCTAAAGAATACAGAGAACGGAAGGTATCCTCGATCATCGACAGGTCACTCCTGCCCCATCTCGGAGATGCGCACGAGGACAGGATAAAGAAATCAATATTCTTGGGTCGTGTGGCAAGAACCGTTCTTGAGTTGTCCTTGGAGAAGAGACATCAGGACGACAAGGACCATTACGCTAACAAGAGGCTCAAACTGGCCGGCGACCTGATGGAAGATCTGTTCAGAGTGAGCTTCGCCAATCTCATCAAGGACCTGAGATACCAGGTGGAGAGGAGCTATGCCAGAAAGAGGGAGGTCAAGATATCCTCCTCCATCAGGCCAGACCTGCTCACGCAGAGACTTCTCCACGCTTTGGCTACAGGAAACTGGGTGGGCGGCAGGGCCGGCGTGTCGCAGCTTTTGGACAGAACCTCCAACATGAGCGCGATCAGCCATTTGAGAAGGGTCACATCACCGCTGACAAGAAGTCAGCCTCACTTCGAGGCAAGGGACCTTCATCCAACACAATGGGGAAGGCTGTGTCCCAACGAGACTCCTGAAGGTCAGAACTGCGGCCTGGTGAAGAATTGTGCACTGATAGTCGATGTTTCTGAGGGTGTGCCAGAGGGCGAAGTCAAGGTCCTACTGGCTGATCTGGGGACCCAACAGGTGAAGGGGGAACAGACCTCGCTCACAAGGGTCTATATCAACGGGGACCTGGTCGGTCTGCACGACAACGCAGAACAACTGGTCAAGAAGATCAGGGAAAGGAGACGGGAAGGTCTACTCCCTCATGAGGTCAACATACGTCATGACCGGCACATGAATGAGGTCATCATCAACTGCGACGAGGGGAGGTTGCGAAGACCACTAGTAGTGATCAGAGATGGAAGGCCGGTCTTGACTGCAAAACATCTGGAAGAGATAACTACAGGCAAGCGAAAGATGGGCGACCTCATCAGAATCGGGGTGGTCGAATGGGTGGACGCGGAGGAGGAAGAGGATTCGTTCATCGCCATCTATCCCTACGATGTCCCAGCGCGATGCGAGCACTGCAGAGCCCCCTTGTCCAGGAATGATGTGGGCTGGGTCAATATGGGCGAGGAGGACACGCCAAGACTGGAGTGCCACCACTGCAATGAGGTCTTCGAAGTCGAAACGCTTCTCAGACCGGAACACACACATCTCGAGATGGACTCGATGACGATTCTCGGGGTCTGCGCAGGTCTGGTACCATATCCAGAACACAATTCATCACCCAGGGTCACAATGGGAGCCGGAATGGCGAAGCAGTCCTTGGGACTCGGAGCGTCGAACTACAGGAAGAGGCCGGACACGAGAGGTCATCTTCTCCACTACCCGCAGGCACCGCTTGTCCAGACTGAAGAGATGAAATACGTCAATTTCAACAACAGGCCAGCCGGTCAGAACTACGTCGTCGCGGTCATGTCTTATCGTGGCTACAACATGGAAGATGCGGTGGTCATCAGCAAGGCCAGCATAGACAGAGGTCTTGGGCGGTCCACTTTCATGAGGACCTATAGCTCCGAGGAGAGGAGATATCCTGGTGGCCAGGAGGACCACTTCGAGATTCCCTCACCGGATGTCAGAGGCGCCAGGGCTGACCTGTCGTACAGCAATCTCACACCAGACGACGGAATGATATGCCCCGAGGCTGCTGTTGATGGAGGAGATGTCCTCATAGGGAAGACATCACCCCCTCGATTCCTGGAGGAGGAAACCGATTTTCTGACGCCACAGAAGAGGAGAGAGACCAGCATCACCGTTCGGCACGGAGAACGAGGTTGGGTGGACAGCGCGATGCTAACCGAGTCCGAGAACGGAAGCAAGCTTGCGAAGGTCAAGGTCAGGGACCTCAGGATTCCAGAGCTTGGGGACAAATTCGCATCCAGGCACGGTCAGAAAGGGGTCATCGGACTGATAGCACCAATGGAGAACTTGCCTTTCACGGCCGAGGGCGTCGTTCCGGACCTGATAATGAACCCGCATGCCATTCCGTCCAGGATGACCGTCGCGCACGTTCTGGAAATGATCGGCGGCAAGATCGGGTCAATGGACGGAAGATTCGTGGACGGTACCCCGTTCAGCGGCGAGAGGGAGGAGTCGCTCAGAAATGCATTGATAACTAACGGATTCAAGTCAAATGGCAAGGAGGTCATGTACGACGGGTTGACGGGGGACATGATCGATGCCGAGATTTTTGTGGGGGTCATTTACTACCAGAAACTCCACCATATGGTCTCCGGGAAACTGCATGTTCGGTCAAGGGGGCCGATTCAGATTCTAACGAGACAGCCGACCGAGGGTCGTTCGAGACAGGGCGGGCTTAGGTTCGGAGAGATGGAAAGGGACTGCCTGATAGGGCACGGCGCAGCCATGGCAATCAAAGACAGACTGCTGGACGAGTCGGATGGAACCCTCCAATATGTGTGCGGTAATCCGGAGTGCGGTCATTTTGCCATCAAGGACAGAAAGGGGAACCTGAGATGTCCGGTGTGCGAGAACAATTCCAAGATATATCCGGTGCAGACGAGCTATGCGTTCAAACTGCTGCTGGATGAGCTTCTTTCGCTGGGTGTGGCAATGAGGCTCCAGTTGGAGGATCTTACCTGAGGTGATCAGATGATGGATAGAGGAATGACCAAACGTATAGAATCGATCAAATTCGCACTTCTGTCCCCTGACGAGGTCAGGAGGATGTCGGGCAGCAAAATCATTACCGCAGATACCTACGACGATGACGGTTTTCCGATAGACATGGGTCTGATGGACTCACATTTGGGGGTCATTGAGCCTGGTCTGAGATGCAAGACATGCGGAGGCAGGGTGGACGATTGCCCCGGTCACTTCGGGCACATAGACCTTGCCATGCCAGTCGTCCATGTAGGATACATCAAAGACATCAAGAAGCTTCTTCAGGCGACCTGTAAATCCTGCGGCAGGCTGCTGTTGACGAGAGAGCAAATGGAGGAGTATGCCAAGGAAAGGGAAACCATCGAAGAGATGGGGGGAGGTTACATTAAGATCCAGATGGTCACAAAGGAAACCGCGAAGGATGCGGCCAAGCGCCAGATCTGCCCTCATTGTGCGACAGAGCAGTCCAAGATAACGCTTGACAAACCCACCACTTTCAGGGAGGACGGGCACAAGCTCACTCCGAAGGAGGTGAGGGAACGACTGGAGCGGATACCTGACGAGGACTTGCCGCCTTTGGGCATTTCGCCCGTTGTTGCGAGACCTGAATGGATGGTGTTGACTGCCCTTCTGGTGCCGCCGGTGACCGTTCGTCCTTCGATCACCCTTGAGAGCGGTGACAGGTCAGAGGATGACCTCACCCACAAACTGGTCGACGTTTTGAGAATCAATCAGAGACTGAGAGAGAACAGGGACGCGGGAGCACCGCAACTGATCGTGGAGGACCTGTGGGAGCTTCTGCAGTATCATATCACCACGTACTTCGACAACCAGACAAGCGGGATACCTCCAGCGAGACACAGATCAGGTAGGCCCCTGAAGACACTAGTGCAGAGGCTGAAGGGGAAAGAGGGGCGTTTCAGATCCAACCTTTCTGGAAAGAGGGTCAACTTCTCGGCCAGGACGGTCATCTCGCCCGACCCGTTGCTGTCCATGAACGAGGTTGGCGTGCCAGTGGAAGCGGCCAGGGAGCTTACGGTTCCGGTTAAGGTTCAGGATTACAACTTCGACACGGTCAAGGAATGGGTGACAAGGGGTCCCTTGCCAGAGGGCGATGGATATGTCCATGGCGTCAACTACGTGATAAGAGAGGACGGCAGAAGGATCAGGATCACCGAGAAGAACGCCGAGACCGTGGCGGAGACTATCGAGAACGGATACACCGTAGAAAGACAGCTGAAGGATGGAGATATCGTTCTCTTCAACAGGCAACCTTCGCTTCACCGCATGAGCATGATGGCACACGAAGTAAGGGTCATGCCCCACAAGACGTTCAGACTGAATCTTTCGGTCTGCCCACCGTACAACGCGGATTTCGACGGAGATGAGATGAACCTCCACGCGCTGCAAAGCGAGGAGGCCAGAGCCGAGGCGAGGATCCTGATGAAGGTCCAGGAGCACATACTGTCCCCGAGGTTCGGGGGCCCGGTGATCGGGGCCATTCACGACCACATCAGTGGTGCCTTCCTGATGACGTACATGGACTCGAAGTTCACCAGGGATGAGACCTTGCATATTCTCTCCCCGCTGGTGAATCTCGGCAAGATACCAAAACCCAAGATCAAGGACAAGAAAGGGGAATACTGGACGGGTAAGCAGCTGTTCAGCACCTCCCTGCCAAAGGACCTTAATATGAACTTCAAGGCGTCCATCTGCCAGAAATGCGACAAGTGCAAGCTGGAGGATTGTGAGAACGACGGATATGTCAAGATCAGGAAAGGGGAAATCCTGACAGGAACCATTGATGAGAAAGGAATAGGAGCGTTCAAGGGCAAGATCCTGGACAAGATCGCTCGGGACTATGGGCCTGACAGGGCAAGAGAGTTCTTGGACGACGCCACCAAGCTGGCCATCGGTGCCATTAGAATCAGAGGATTCACCACTAGCATAGACGACGAGGATATACCGAAAGAGGAGAAGCAACAGATAGCCGAGGTCCTCAGGAAGGCTGCAAAGAAGGTCGAAGACCTCGTTGAAGCCTACAAAGAGGGCATGTTGGACCAGATACCTGGTCGATCCCTGGAGGAAACGCTCGAGGTGGAAGCGCTTCAGGAGCTTGGTAAGGCCAGGAACACCGCGGGAGAGATCGCGGGAAAGCATCTGGGTCTGGAGAATTCTGCGGTCATAATGGCCAAAAGCGGTGCAAGAGGATCCATGCTCAACCTCAGCCAGATGGCTGGATGTATTGGGCAACAGGCGGTCCGAGGTGAGAGGTTATCCAGAGGATACTGGAACAGAACGTTGCCACACTTCGAAGCGGGCGACCTGGGAGCCGACGCGAAGGGTTTCGTCAAGTCTTGCTACAAGAGCGGTCTTCTTCCAACGGAGTACTTCTTCCACAGCATGGGCGGCAGAGAGGGTCTGGTCGATACGGCTGTCAGAACATCCAGATCTGGTTACATGCAGAGGAGGCTCATCAACGCCTTGGAGGATCTGAAGGTCAAAGAGGACAGGACGGTCCGCAACACAGCGGACACGATCATTCAATTCAAATTCGGAGAGGACAACGTGGACCCATCTAGGAGCGTTCAGGGTGACCCTGTGGACATGGACGATGTATTGCTGGAAGTCCTAGGAGAGGCCGATTACAAGCTCCTGGAGGTAGAGAAGGAGATCACCGGATATGGTGAGAAGGAGAAGGACATGATGGGGACGGAAGTCCTAGATGAGGCCCTGTCTTCGTCCGAGGAGGATGAGTAGATGGCAAAGAAGGACACTGTCAACGCACTCAAGAAAAGGAACCTGGGTGCCAAGGTCTCATCCATACTCGCAGATGCTGGATTCACCGTGACTTCACTCAAGAAGGCCTCGTTCGAGGACGTAGTCAAGCATATCTCGAAGGAGGACGCGACTCGAGTATTCAAGAAGCTGGGGCGGGAAGTCCCATCCATCAAGAAGCCCGCCAAGAAGTCGAAGGAGAAGCCCAAAGCTGCCAAGAAGAAAGCGCCCAAGAAGAAAATCAATATCCCAGTGAAGATCAAGCTAAGCCCAAAAGAGAAGGAAATCGACGGTCTGCAGACGAAGATGGGACTGAACCTCCCATTGTCGGTGGTGAGGAATCTGGCACATCGGATCGAAGGCAACAAGATCACTAAGAAAGCGATGAAGGATATCCTCTCCAAGCTGAACGAGAGGTATCAACTCCACTTGATAGATCCCAACGAGTCGGCCGGTATTGTCTCGGCGCAGTCGATAGGCGAACCCGGAACGCAGATGACCATGAGAACCTTCCATTACGCTGGTGTTGCAGAGATCAACGTCACATTGGGTCTGCCCAGACTCATAGAGATCGTAGATGCAAGACGGGTTCCGAGCACACCGTTGATGGAAATCCACATGAGACGAGAGAACGTCACGCTGGAAGATGTGAAGCAAATCGCATCCGAGATTGAGCAGACAAGTCTGCAAGATGTCTCCGACATTGAAACCGACATCACAGGTATGCGGGTCGTGATTCACCCTGACCCGGACAAGATGAAGGAAAAGAGGGTCTCGATCACCGATCTTGAGACGGTTATGAAGAAGATGAAGGGCGCCCAAAAGGTGGAGGCACATAAGGGAAGGACGCGGAAAGAGGGCACGTTCTTCACGCTCGAGTCAGGGAAATCGTCTTACAAACAACTCCAAAAACTTGTGGAAACGGTGAAGGACTACAAGATAAAAGGAATCGACAGGATTCACAGGGCGATCATCAGAAGGAAAGGGGCTGGCTTCGTCATCTACACGGAAGGTTCGAACCTCTCGGCCGTGCTCGAGATGGATGAGATAGATCCGACAAGAACCAAGACGAACAGCATCCAAGAAATCTACGAGGTGTTGGGTATTGAGGCTGCAAGGAACTCCATCACGCACGAAGCGACCGAAACGCTCAAAGAGCAGGGCTTGACGGTCGATATAAGGCACATAATGCTCGTGGCAGACATAATGACGAACGATGGGGATGTCAAGGCGATCGGCAGACACGGCATATCGGGAAGGAAGTCCAGCGTTCTGGCTAGGGCTGCATTTGAGATCACGAGCACACATCTTCTGCAAGCCGGCATTATGGGCGAAGAAGACAGACTGGACGGAGTGGCGGAGAATGTAATAGTGGGACAACCGATCACATTGGGAACCGGGGCGGTGAACCTCGTGTACCAGCCACAGAAGAAGAAGGGGCGCGGCAAGTGATGAACCTCGAGAGGAACCTCAAGACCGCAATTACCTCCGGGAAGGTCCTGTTCGGATCGAAGGAAGCGGAGAAATCGGTCAAGAACAAGACAGCCAAGATGATTGTTCTGGCCAGTAACTTTTCGAACGATTTTCTTGAGAACCAGAGAATCGCCAAGGTCCTGGAGTTCCCAGGAGACAATCTCGCACTCGGGGCGCTTTGCGGAAAACCGTTCTCAATATCAGTTGTGACGATCATCGATGCAGGGGGATCTGGGATCTTGTCCAGGTAGGATGCCCAATGACAGACATCAGTTTCAATGAGGACACGCTCAGAATCATCGGCTTGTTCCAAAGGGTGACCAGGTCGACAGCCAAAGACCTCCTGGAGACCCCTGAGAAGCTCGTTTTTGTAGTCAAAGAAGGAGAAGGCGGGAAGGCGATTGGCAAAGGCGGGAAGAACATCGCGAGGCTCAGGGAAATGATCGGTAAGGAGATCAAGGTCATAGAGTATTCCTCCATGCCAGAGCAGTTCTTGAGGAACATTTTCAGGTCATACAACATAAAGGGTGTGGAGATCGAAGAGAGGGAAAAAGGTCTTCATGCAACGGTATCGGTCGAGACCACCCAGAAGGGTTTGGCCATCGGCAGGGATGCCAAGAATCTGAAGGTCGCGAGGGAGCTGATGAGCCGGCATCACAACATCGACAGTGTCAGTGTTGCATGATCTCGGAAGGTTTATATTTCCTCCAGCGCATGTCCAGGAACGTCTACCAAGGGATGGGAAACATGTGCAAATACTTCTACGGGGAAGGGCGTTGCTCCAACTCCGATGTCGATGGTGTGCTGTGTGGCGGGCGGCAGGTTTGTGCTTTCTTCTCCAAGTCCAATGACCGGGAGGAACAGGCCTGCGACCACGATGCGTGGTACGGTCTGTACTGCGCCAAGTACAAGAGGTTCTTCTGCCCAGGCAAGGATGGCTGTGGGACATTCGAGGACTACGCTCTGAGCTTTGAGAATCACATCAGATCTACAGTAGAAATGGAGTGAGGATCCAAGAGTCCGGCCAGATCCTATAGAGGTCTCTTGCACCTTGCGCAAACAAGCTTACATTCCTTCTTGCATTCCATGCAGACCCCGTGAAGGAACCTCTCCCTGACCATGGCGTGATGGCAGTCTGAAACCGCATTTACCATGTGCCCGCAGTAATCGCAGAGGTGATGCACGGCCTTCTTGCTGGCTATGTATCGTTGATAGAAGTACAAGATGACCAGCGCGATTAAGAGAAAAAGGAGAACAAGTCCCAAAACCCAGCATGCAGGGCCAGTGTCGTTAGTCTGGAAAGGGATGAGCATTTTCGTTTCGATAGGTGCATGGTTATATAATACTTGTTGAACGAATCGCATCTCCAAAAAAACTATAATAGGCCCAGTCATCGATGTCGCCAAGATGGATATCTCTGAACTCAAAGCCAAGATAAGAGATCTTGGGATGACTCCCAACAGAAGACTCGGTCAGCATTTCCTCAGTGATGAAGCGACCGCAAACAGACAAGTGCAATACGCCAAGGTGGGAAAGAACGACACTGTGCTCGAGATCGGGCCAGGGCTGGGGATGCTCACTGGCATTCTCTCCACGAGGGCCAAGAGGGTTGTTGCAGTGGAGGCTGATCCAGCGGCAGCGGACTACATCGAGCGAACGTATGAGGATGTGGAGATCATCAGGGGAGATGTCCTCAAGGTCGACCTGCCGGAATTCGACAAGGTGGTCTCGAACCTCCCGTTCAACATCTCATCGCCCGTCACCTTCAAGCTACTGGAGGTGCCTTTTGACTCAGGCATACTGATGTATCAGAAGGAGTTCGCCGAACGTTTGGTGGCACCTGAGGGGGACAAGGACTATTCCAGGCTCTCGGTCAACGCGTTCTACAGGGCCAATTGCGAGATTCTTGAGACGGTCCCAAGAACCCTGTTCTACCCTGAACCCAAGGTGGACGCTTCAATTGTCAGGATCAAGCCCAGGCATCCGCCTTTCGAGGTCATTGACGAAGATCAGTTCTTCAAGGTCGTCAGGGCCCTGTTCACCCACAGGCGAAAGCAGATACGGAACTCGCTGATGCTTGAATGGAAGAGTCTCACAGACACCAAGGAGTCGATGGCTCAGTTCGTTTCAGGACTTCCTGGTTCCCAGAGAAGAGTAGAAGAGTTGAGCCCCGAGGAGATCGGTGAACTGTCCAACCGCATAATAAAGGAAAAGCTTAATTTGGGAAAAGGTCATCATTCCACTACTTCCAGCGCTCGAGACAAGGATAGATGAGGATGGTAAGGAAGAAAAGCAAATCTGAGTTGGAGATGGCGGAAATCAAGTTCCGTTCGCTGCTCGACAAGAGGGACGCGTTCAACGATGAGGCCAACGTTTCCAGGGATGAGAGGGACACGTTGAATGAAGAGAGGAGGGAGCTCAACGAAAAGATGCAGACCCTGAAGGAGCAGAGGGACTCGCTTGTGGCTGAGATGAGGCTGCACAAGAAAGAAAGGAACGAGTGCCAGATGAAGGCCAAAGAACTTATCGAGTTCAGAAGGAAGAAGAGAAAGGAGATGGGGGGCAACCTGGGAGCCAACCTCGACAGGATGAGAACGGATATAGAGAACCTGCAGAACAAGCAGGAGACGGTTCCGATGGGGCTTAAGGATGAGAACCTCGTCCTGGAAGAGATAAAGAGGAAGAGGAAGGATATCGAGGAATACGAGAAACTGTTCCAGGAGCAGGAGAGGATCTCGACCGATATCGAGAGCCTGGATGACTCCATCAACCTCTTCTTTCAGAAGGCGGACGCGGAGCACGAACTGGTGGTGAAGCTCTCAGAGGAGGCTCACATCATACATGAGAAGATAGTCGGTCTGGTGAAGGAGATCTCACATCTCATTTCTGAGTCGAACAAAAAGCACGATGAGTTCTCGGCAATCCGAGAAAAGGCGGATTACTACCACAATAGGGCCATGGAGATGAGGGAGAAGATACTCTCCAAGAGAAAGGAGAAGAGGGAAGAAGCGAAGAAGGCCAGAGACCTCATAAAGAAGCAGAACATCGAGACCCGGGAAGCGCTGGACAGCAAAGAGAAGAAGGAGAAGGCTGCTGACGACGCCCTCAAGACCCTCCTGGAAAAGGGAAAGGTGGAAATGAAGTAGCCGAATTGAAGAAATTCACACTTCGCTAACATTTATAAACCATTTGTCTCATCTGCACGCCAATGCGTAGGCTGATGGGAGCACTCTCGATCTTCGCAGTGTTAATCTGTGTATTCTTATCCACCAATGCATCTGCCCTTGAGCCAATACCCGACACTGGCGTCATAATGTCCATTGAGGAGACGCTCCAGAAAGAGGCGGAAGTGGGCTCCTTCGTGACCTATTCTTGGACCCTGCTCAATTCCCGCAATGTCACATATCTCGTCAACATCACGCTCACCTCTGATAATTCGAACATGGTCGCCAACCTATCCGCAGAACAGTTCCAGCTGCTACCCTACGGAACTGAAGATGTGGTCCTCACCGTCGATTCCGGAACCGCGAGAACCGGAGAGATGGGGAATGTGAGCGTCACGTTCAATGCAACGACCCAAACGACGAATGAGAGCGGTGAACTGGTCATATCAACAGAAACCGAGATAATCGCGACCACACCGGTGAGTGACATTCCCACCGTCCTGCTGGCCTTCATGGCAATAGGAGCGATCATTTTCGTCGGATTCTTCGCGACCCTGATATTCGAGAGGACCAGAGTACCCGACCTGCTTATTCTGGTAATCCTCGGGCTGATCCTGGGTCCTATCACGATTGCGTATTTTGGAGTCGAACTGGTACCGAGGGCCCTGCTTGAGACGGTGATGCCCTACTTCGCCGCGCTGGCTCTGGTGATAATCCTGTTCGACGGCGGACTCAACCTCAACTTCGACCTGGTTCTGAGGAAGATAAACATCGCTTTCATTCACACGCTTGTCGGATTCATCCTGACAATCATCGCGGTCGCTTTTGTGGCGAACGTCGTCTTGGGCTATCCATTGATCATCGGCATCCTCTTGGGGGCGGTCCTGGGCGGCGTTAGCGGAGCGGTCATCATCACGCTGGTAAGGCGGATGGCCATGGACGAGGAGACTCAGACGGTCCTGACACTTGAAGCGGTCCTGACGGACGTCCTTTGCATCATAGTTGCCTTGGCACTTGTTGAATTCATCATTGGAACGGATGATCCAGCAGAAGCGGTCACCAACCTGTTCGCGGGGTTCTCCATCGCGTTCCTGGTCGCCTTGTTCTTCGGTATCTTCTGGCTGAGGATTCTCAAAAGGCTCTACGGAAAGCCCTTCTCCTTCATGATCACGATAGCAGCCCTGTTCATCCTGTACGGGTTTGTGGAACTGGTGGGCGGGAGTGGTGCGATGGCGGCACTGATCTTCGGTCTCGTTCTCGGCAACAAGGATGAGATCGCAAGGATGTTCAAGATCAAGACGAAGTTCGTTCTTGACGAGAGGATAAAACAGTTCCATTCGGAGTTGTCTTTCGTTGTCAGGACGTTCTTCTTTGTGTTCCTTGGATTGGTCTTCACCTTATCCTTGAGCGGCCACATGGATGTGGAAACGATCCTCCCAGGACTGGATGCCTTGAACAACACTGGAACTCTGTTCCTGATCGGAGTGGTCCTCATCTTCCTGGCGCTGATGGCCGTTCGTTACCTGACCACTTCCATAACGGTCAGGTTACACCCGGAGAGTAGGGATGACAAATTCGCCATCTGGCTCATGATGGGGAGAGGTTTGGCAGCAGCCGTTCTGGCGTCTCTCCCGTTCACCATCAATGCGTTCAAAGAAGGTACTTCCTACTATGACATGATGAGCCCGTACAAGGACCAGTTCCTCAACATAGCCTTCCTGATCATAGTCATCAGCGTTGTTGTGACTACATTGGGAGTCGTCTTCAGCGAAAGAAAGAACGCCAAACAGGGTCCTCTGGAACAAGAGAAACTCAGGCACGAAAGAAAGCAGGACTCATTGAAGAAGAAAGAGCTCAAGAAGAAGCTGGACCAGGAAAGGAGGATGAGAATCCAGGCCAAGAAGTTCCAGAAGAAGATGGATAACAAGGAAAGGGAGAAGTAACCCTACGAGAGGGCTACATCTTTGTCTCCTGGTGCAAATAGACAACCCTCTGCGGGAAGGGTATGTCTATCCTCTCCTCCTTGAACCTCTTGTCGATCGTCTCCTTCAGTTCGCTCTCTACCCGCCACTTGTTCCCCACATTGTTGACCCAGAAAATCACCTTGACGTTAATGCTCGAGTCCGCAAATTCCAGCACACGGAAGATGACCTTCGTGTCTTCCCCTTTCAGAACGTCCGGATGACTGTTCACTATGCCAAGAAGGGTCTTCTTCACATGGTCCAGGTCCGTTCCATAAGCAACGCCGATCTCGACCTTGGTCCTGAACCTCTCGTCGGGTTGAGTTATGTTGATGACCTTTTCTTCGGCCAGCATGTTGTTCGGAAGGGTGATCATCTGATGGCTGGAAATGTGATACAACTTGGTGCTCCTCAATCCGACCCAGGCAACCCTGCAGACCTCTCCGGATCCAATGACGATCAAATCGCCGGGTTTGAACGGCCGATCCAGCATCAGGAAAATACCAGCGAAGAAATTGGAAAGAGTGGATCTGGCGGCGAACCCGATGACAATGCCCAAGAAACCCATACCAGCGAGGAACAGGGCTATGTCGAAGCCAAAGGACCCGAAGATTGCGACGACTCCAAAGATAATTATCACCATACCGCCCAGCTTTGAGATCACCGGTATCAATCTGTCATCCAGGTCGGTCTGGGTCTTGGCCGAGAGCATCTTGCCGTAGTAGACGAGTATGTCTTTGAAGACCTTATACGAAATCCAAGTAATCAATGCGGTCAACATCATGCCAAGGACCGAATCCAGAAACGGTATCTGGCTGCTGTCGATTCCACCGATGGGCATAGAGTGTTGAAAACCAAAGAAGATTATCAGAAGAAAGACGGGGCCCTTCATCAGTTCAACGACCATGTCGTCGACCTTTGTCTCGGTCTCGCGTGCAAAGGTCCTGGCAATCAAATTGGCAAGCCCGACGATGCCTCCCGCTATGGCAATCCATGAAAGGAATGTGAAAATGAAGGTCCAGAATGCAGTGTCAATGGGAGCCGGCAGAAGCCAGTCATCAACGCCAAAGAACTTCCCTTCGGGATCGGCGGGATGGGTCACACCAGTCAATCTGTTGGTCGTGAATATCGTCTCGTTCGAAACTTCAAACGTCGCCAGGTTGGTGGTGCTGAAGACAACTCCAATGAGTACGACCTCTTCTTCCCCTTCTGAGGGAGCGTTCACGATCAGGGTCACATCCTTGCAGCCCTCGTCGCTCTGGTCCGGCAGGAAATCGAGATGGGTCGGAGTGACGATGGCATCGAAGTCGCCCGTGTTGTTCACGGATGTCGAGACGTGGTACCTCTCTGAACCGGTGTTACAGATCGACCAACCATACACAACTTCCTCGTCCAAATGAACCTCCACATCCACATCGCCATCAGGAAAAGCGTAGAGATTGGTGCTGCCAATCTGTTCTGCTGCCAAGGCGTTCATACTGAATAGAGCCAAAAAGAAAATGCCAAGAATCGAAATAATGGCGAGTCTGCTTGACATGTGGCAGGCAATAGAAAGAGGACTAATAAACCTTCTCAATGGCCATCTCAATAGTATTATATACAAACCCATTCTACACAAAAACATGGAGACTTTCTCTCTCCTGAGACTTCTGGTCGGGGTGGTTTTCTTTGGGTTTGCTGCCTACTCTGATGTCAAAACGAGGAGGGTAAAGAACGAGGTCTGGATGATCCTTGGAGCTATTGGGTTCTTGATTCTGGGGATGGACCTTCTCAGTCATTCCGACGCGACCTGGGTCCATTTCCTGATCTTCTTCCCGGCAGGGATACTCTTCTATGAGGTATACATCGAACGCGAGCCGATAATCGATGAAGGCTTCCACTTCGTTCCGCTCGGGTTCGTTCTCTACGGGACGGTGGCGGTTGTGATCATTGCCCAAGTGTTCTTGCTCCATCAGGACCCTGATCAGATGGACCTTCTTCTTCGACTCTTGACGGTCCCTGCGATGATCATCGTCGCCCACATATTCTTCCAGACAGGGCTACTGAAGGGCGGGGCCGATGCCAAGGCCCTAATGTCCCTGGCAGTACTGGCCCCGTTCTATCCCGCGTTCCTCGGGTTTCCGATCATTGAAATGGGATCTCCAGCAGGGAGTTTCATGGAAATCGTCTTCCCGTTCTCCTTGGTGATCCTGATGAACGCCGCCATATTGACCGTCTTCGCACCCCTGGCCTTCCTGGTCATCAACGCTCGGAAGAGGAACCTTGAGTTCCCCCAGTGCCTGTTCGGGTACAAGGCAAGTCTGGCCGATTTCCCCAAGTTCGCTTGGCTGATGGAGCGAGTGCGTAATGAAAGAGTGGAGATAAGCGTCTTCCCGAAAAGGAGAGGCGACAAAGAGGAGGAGATCCAGGCACTGATTGCAATTGGCCGGGGTGAAGCATGGGCGACACCGCAGTTGCCTTTCATGGTCCCGTTGCTCCTCGGTCTTCTGATATCGTTCTTCATAGGGAACCTGATCTTGGGACTTGTGCTGGCGATAACCTGAGTGAATTGGCTGAATACTTGTTCCTGATATCGCAAAATCTTTATAGCCATTAGTCCTTTGAACGTCAAAGTGGTATGACGGCCATAGCGGTGGGGATACACCTGGTCTCATCCCGAACCCAGAAGTTAAGCCCGCCTACGTTCTCTGCGGTACTGTGGTGCGCGAGCCCACGGGAAGCTTAGCCCCTTCGGGGGTCGTGAACCTTTGGCCTAGGTGCGGGAGCTGGCTTCCGGAGGCTTCGGCCAATGGTTGTCGGTAAACCGCGCTGCTTTAACGGCCTTCTGGCTCATGGAAAGCTGTCAGCCACCCCCTCACTCTTTTTCAGAATCCTCTTCTCGACGTTTCTTCGCCCTCTTGTTCCTTAACATGAAGATGACGACCACGCTGATTATCGGGATAAGATAGGCATCGAACTCGGGAACGTGGACGATGGCCGTGTCACTGCTGCTTTCCAGTGGATATTCATTGACGGTGGTATAGTCCAGAACCGCCAGATTCACCAGGTCGATCCCGTCTGGGGCAGTCATATTGACCATCACTGAGATTGTGAACGAGTTGGATCCAGGCGTCACATCGTAGAAGTGGAACACATAGGTCAGACCTACTTGGGACTCAAAGGGAACGCTGGAAGACTGAAAAGTGGTGAATATCGGAATGGTGTCGTTGACCCATACATGGGCTGCCGTCCCGTTGCCCGTGTTGTTGTAGTAGATGGTGTAGGTGATCGTGTCGCCAATTCCCGCATCGGCCACATCTGAGACCTTGACGACCGTGATCACCGGACGCTCAACGACCATGGTCTTGTTCGAACTTGACCATTCCATGGGTTGCCGGAACACGTCCGTATAATCCAGTTCCACGTAGTTGTTGAACGGCGTTCCGTCCGTAAGTCCGTCATTAACTTGGACTGTGACAGTGAACGAGTTCGACGATCCTGGAGCGGCGTTGGTGAATTCCCAGTAGTATGTGTTGCCAGATGAGCCGACGGGTGTTTCCGAAGAGGAGATGAAAGTGACTTCTGATGGTAGGGTGTCGTTTATCCATATGTCCTTCGAGATGCCGTCCCCAGTGTTGTTGTAGTAGATGGTGTACGTAATCAGATCCCCTGGAGCTCCAGTTCCGGTGTTGGAGGTCTTCTCCACGGCTATTATCGGGCGTTTCCTCTCGTTGTACTTGCCCTTTGTTGGTGATATGGACACATACCAATCACTCGAGTCATCGTCAGTGTCCTCGGGCTTTCCATCTGTTTCGTCCTTGAACCGAGCCCAGCTCTCGCCCGGTTTGAGCTTGGGAAGCTTGGTCGTATCCACTACAGTCCCTGTCGAGTCCAATAGGCGAATGTCGACGGGCTTGTCCTTGATGGAGTTCTGTGGCAGGTCGACGTCCAAATACTCACTTCCGCTCAGCCAGGCTCCAATTGACACGGCGCCAAAAATGTAAATGCTTGTCCATTTTCCTTTGCTCTTTATCTCGACCTCCCAGTTATTCAGATTGATCGCGCTGGAAGTTGGGTTCACAAGTTCGAACCACTCATTTGTTGCAGTGACCGAATAGACCTCGTTGATAACGACATCGTCACCAGCTGGAGATCTCGTACCAGTTGAGGGGCTTCGGGACCGACCTGTGGCTTGATCAGAGATGTCGAAGTCGCGTTGCCAGTCCATGAGATTGAAAACCACCGAGAAGCCGGGGCCGAGCTGCAAAGAAGTCAGAGGGACAGAGAGTTCCATCGACCGGGTATCGAAGGCCAGACTGGAGATATCTTCCACATATTCCCAGGGAATGGACAGGGGAACGTGCCTGTAAAGCCCTGCGACGTGAGCAACACCATTCCTCCCGGATACCACCAAGAGCTTGTCCATTCCGTATGATTGGCTGTTCAGAATCATGGGGAGTCCGGTGGTAGTGTCATTATCGGCATCAATGTATATTGAGAGCGTATCCAGACCTTTCACGACCGGGTATGTCATTGGGCCGATGAAGACCGAGACATTGGTATTCGCATAAGGTGCAGGGAAGTCAATGGGTATCGTGGTATTGAGCCAATAGTCAGATCCCAAGGGATAATCCAGGATGTCGTCCCCGTCGAAGTCATTACCGGTCTGACTGTCAGGAATCGCATCGTTGTTGAAATCGAAGTCGTAAAAGTCGAAATCATCGGGGACAGAATCCCGATCGCTGTCCAAGAATACGGAGGAAACGGTTGGCCTCCGCCTGAAGATGGGTATGTCCGCACCTCCGAGAACATTCCCGTCCACGTTCAGATAGAACGAGGCTTCTGCGCCAACGTTAACCGCGTAGTTCCTGAGATCGACGTTCTCATTGATCCAAGCTGTGGGCGGGCCCTTCATTACGACATCGTCATTGCCATCCTGGACCCTGTTGATGGAGGACCAGTCGCCGAAAGCCCCATCTATTGTGACGATCGGAGCGACTTCAAGGTAGGCCTTTGTGATGAACTCGTCAATGATAGAAACGGTTGCGTTGGTGGTCATTCCTGTCAAGCTGAGCCCGAGGCTGGCTGAGGGAGCCGAATTTGTGAGCGCCACAGAAACGATCAGTGTCATTCCGCTGATCACTTCGAGGTCGACGTCGAATGTTGCCATATCGGTCAAGAACACCGCTGAGGAAACCTGCTGATCAGGTACTTCATCGCCGTCGAAGTCTATTGCGAGGTCGATTGCAACAGACGAATCGAGGACATCGCCATTCTTGGTGATGTTTATCTGGGAGATGCGGGCAGCCCCGTTTCGGGCATCGAGATCGAGCTTCAGGAAGTGGACTGGTGCGATTACCGGGATCACTTCCGGAGCGATGGTGGTCTGGACGACCTTCAGCACATCCTTCTTTGGACTGACTATTGTGTCAAAGAAGTCGAAGTTACCGACATTGTCCGAGGTCGTGACGAATATCCGAGGATCCTTGACGCCGTTCACGCCGAACGCCGTCTCGAACTCCTGGACTCCAATGGCGCTGTTCACCCGATGGACCCTTCGAAATGAGCTCCAGTCATCCCTCTCAAAGCCCTCAGAGAAGGTATAGAAGGCGCTCTTCTCGATTGAGTTGTTCCATCCCCCGATTTCAATCAGATTGTCGGCACCCAGTCCTGCAACAAGATAGCCTGTGTCCGGGTCATTGTCCTTATCTATGAAAACGTAGATCGAATCAACGCCTTGACTCCCTGAACCGTTGAGTATGACACCTTCGACCTTGGCATAGACGAACGCGGTGTTCCTGTGTATCTCGGCCTTGTACGAAATGACATTCACATCAGGATTGGCAGTTTGGTCTAACTGGCCATCAGCAAAAGCACGGACGCCGGCCCAGTCATTGAAATTGCCATCGACCTTAATAGGAGAGGGAAGCGCGGGGGGCGAAATCAGGCCAATAAGAAGCGGCACGACGATCAGTATCGAAAGGACAGCCGCAATTGCTCCAAGGGATCTGGTCCATCCCACACCAGTAGTTCTGAACCGGGGCATGTGCTTCGACCCTCTCCCGTTCACCAGCCCGTTACCATTGATCAGGCCGTTCACCAGGCCGTTGACCCTTCCCATACCATTGACAAGTCCGTTGACCAGGCCGTTCACCATGCCGTTGACCCTGCCCTCACCGTCCATCAGACCATTGACAAGGCCGTTCACCATGCCGTTGACCCTGCCCCTTCCGTTCACGAGGCCGTTGGTCTTTCCATTGACCATGCCATTGACGCGCCCGTTGGTGCGCCCGTTGACCATGCCGTTCACGAGGCCATTGGTCCTGCCCATACGTTGTATCAGGGCCTTGCTAGAGGTTCGGCCTTCCATCAAGCCCTTCTTTCTGAGGCTTGCCAGGTCCATTATCTCGAGCAATCTCTCTTGCTTGGAGCATTCTATGGCCTTGTCATAGCTGGCAACGGCCTCCTCGTGTCGGCCCAGCTTCTCCAACAGTTCTCCTCGGGTCTGCCAGGCCTGCTTCAATGATGGATCTATCCGCAGAAGTTCATCGTAATGGGTGACTGCCGTCTCTATCTCATTCTTCTCATCTATCGAAGGAGCTTCCTCTGGTTCGACCGGGGCCCCGGCCAGCCCTTCGATCTCCTTGACCAGGTTAAGGACTTCAAGCTTGTACTCCCCTTCCCTATCAGGATCCAGCTCAGTGAGTCTATCATAGCATTCTATTGCTTCCTCGAACCGGCCAAGTTCAACTAGAATGACGGCCTTCTTTCCCCAGGCCCTCTGAAGTGTGGGGTCAGAATCGAGCAGGCTGTCGTAATGCCGGAGCTCTTCCTCGAGCCTCCGGGTTCCCTTCTGTTCTTCCTCCTCCCTGACACGCTGCCACCTCTTCAGGAAGTCCTTGGTTATCGCCTTCTTCTCTTTTGGCTCAACCTTCAGGGGTTCCTCCTTCAGATACTCTTCGAGGTCCTCCAAGGGGGTCTTGATGTCTTCGTCAAGTTCTTCCAGCTGCTTCTCAAGCTCCAACATGAGCTTCTCGAGGTTTTCCTCCCTCTCTGGCTCCTCGTCGAAGGATGAACCGCAATGTGGACACGTTCGAACATCCTTCCCGATGAACCTGCCACACGCTGGACAAATGAACAACTCTGGAGCCTCTTCCTCCTCACTGACAAGCTCAGGCTCGGGTGCCAGCCCCGTCTCATCTGGCTCCCCTTCCTCAATTGCCGCACCGCAGACCTCACACTTCTTGGCGGTTCGGCTTATGAATGCTCCACAATCTGGACAAATGAACAAGAAGGCCTGATCTTCCCTCAACTGAACGATCTCTTCGGCATAATCCTTGAGGCGCTTGGCCAACTCGGGTCCAATCCCTTCAATCTGTGCTATCTCTTCAATCGAAGCTTCGCGAATCGATTCGGGAGACGTTAATCCGGCCTTCTTGAGACGCTTGGCTCTTTGAGGTCCAACACCAGGGATGATGGAGATCCATTGGAGGAAATCCTCTTCCATTCAGACTATTTAGCTTCAGAGAGTATATAATTGGTTTATTGCCCTGAAATCAACGGATTTGCCCGCAAATCGGAACTCATTCGAACAAAACGTTGTTATTCAGCAACCAGTGCAGTAGAGAAAGGGTCCGTTGAGACGTTGAGAATTCCCTTCTCGGACGCGAGCCTGAACTCGATCATGATCGAGCCGGATTCACGCCTGATGATCCTAGGCTTCAGACCTTCGCTCTGGAGCCTCTTGAGGATGCTGTCCTGAAAAGCCTTCATTCTAGGTGATTCGGCTTCTCTCTTTCTTGTCAGCAGGTCGGTTGGGAAGTATCTGGCATACACGCCGTCCTGTATCTTGGACACCAGACCCAGATTCTCGAGTTTCTTCGTCCCCCTTATCGCAGCCTGGTTGCTGAGCTTCAACGACTTGGCCAAATCGCTCTGGGTGGACCCAGGGTTGTCGACCAGAAGCAGATAGAGCCCCCTCATCCGTCGGTCGCTAAGGAACTCGAATACGTCAAGACTGTCGAGAGAGATCAGATCGGACGGGTAATACAATGTCCTGGCTCCGGATTTCTTCTTAGAGACGAGATTCCCGCCAATAAGCTTGCGGAGATGCCATCTTGCGGTGTTTGTCGAGACCTTCAAGGCGCTAGAGACCTCAGACAGATGAGAACAAGGATGCATGCAGAGATACTCAAAAAGCCTCCTCCTGACCGCGTTCATCAAAAGAGAAGAGTCTCTCCGCTCCCCCCTTTCGTCGGGCTCCTTGCGCTTGACCATCCTTTCGAGGGCTCTACCTACCCCCTCGGGCATTTACTCACCAGCGTATTCATTGAGAATGCTGTCCACAAGATGGGCGGCCTTCAGACCCCGGAAATCACCATCGGTGAGCTCGTCCAGGACCTTCTCCAACCTTGCATAGACCTTCTCAGGGAGATCGTCTTTATTCTCCGCGAGCTTCTTCTTCATCTCCAAGGGTATGTCGTTGCTTGTGAGCGTCTTGAAGTCCCCTTTCTCCACGACCAGACCCAGACCCTTCATGATGAAGTATGGATGAGAGTGCTCGCTGTGCCTGCTGCTCCTGCACTTGACAATCTTCAACATTCTGCTTACTCCGCCTTCAAGAGGGATGTACCGGAGATGGATGACGCAGTCCGCAAGGTACATGGGTATGACGGTCTCCGACCCCGAAAGGTCACTTATCCCTCCGTGCTCCTCCAGGGTGCACAGGACTGTACCGACCTTTCTGGTTTGCTTCAACATGAACCCGACAAGGTCTCTCTGCTCGTAGGGGTCCTTGGTTGACCACATGACGGGTGTGAGGGGATCTATTGCGATCCTGGCCTTGGAGCCGCTCCAGTCCGAAACGAATGCCGGCAACTCCTTCTTGATGAAGTTGGAGAACTCCCTGCCTGAAGCATCAATGAAGACCAAGAGCTCGTCATCCAGATATTCAAGGATCTCGCTCCACCCCATCTCGACCGCTTCTCTGATTATCTGTTCCTTGTTCTCATCGAGGCTGACGAATATCCCTTCCTGGCCCTCCTCCAAACCGCGTCTGATGAATTGGGTTGCGAGGGTGGTCTTCCCCGCACCTGATGAACCGATAATGACGGTGGTTGAGTTCTCGTTCATCCCCCCGTCGATGAGTTCGTTCAGACCATAGATTCCGCTCTTGATCTTCTTCATCTTCCCTTTCCAACGGAGGTGGTGTATAAGAAACTTTTGTCAACAATACCGACTGGAGTTGCGGTTATTCATTTCTTCTTGAGGATTGCCTCCTGACATATGCTACGACCGCTAACGATACAACGACTACGACTGCTATTGTCAACAACAGAGGGAGCATCCAATCGCTTTGCTCCGAGTAGGATATAACCATCATGGTACCAACGCTTGTCCCGGCCAGACTCGAGCCATCAGGCGACCACTTCAGGTCCCACACGTGGGTTCCGGTGAAGACTTTGTCAATTCTTTCGAGGGTCTCCACTCGATAGAATGTCAGTCCTTGTGAAGGCATAAACACAGCAATTGCAGAATCGTCTGGAGAGAGGGCAAAGGAACCAATGTTTTCCTCCAATTCGATATAGTGTGAGATTACCATTAGCCTGGGATAAAAAGCCTTTATCGTTCTTCTTGCGTAGAACAACACAGACTTGCCATCAGAGAACCACTGCAGATCTCCATAACCTGTATGATCAGGAAATGCATGTGGAACAAACACGGTCCCGCTTTCGTTCCACTTCTGCAGACCCGACTGAGAAAGCACAACAAGCTCAGCTCCATCCGGCGACCATCTCACTTCGTGTATATACGAGGGAGATTGGAACTTGTCGAGTATTTGGCGAGAGACGGAGTCCATAATGTAGGTCCAGTTGTAGCTGCCATTGCCTTCGATGGGGGTGCGAGAAGTTCCAAAAGCGAATCTATCGCCATCGGGAGACCAGTCAAAATATGAGATATTGAATTGAGATTCTAACTCGAAAGCCAAGGATAACGTTGACGTGTCATAGACCCTTATCCACCTTTTGTCAAACGACCATTCGTCTATTTCAACATAACCCGGGAATGCGATCCATGAACCGTTTGGTGAATAGTCAAGATAACTGAAACCTGCGCTATGCTTTGGTTCCTCGAAAAGCTCGATTTTTGTAATCAGAGATCCATCTTTCTTGTCTCTGAAGTGGATTTCATTGTTCTTAGCGCCAAATGCAATTATCGGCTTGGAAGGGTGCCAATCCATTCTGTAAGCTGTAATATCGATATCCCATTTCTTGGTCATATGCGGAATTCTCGATGCAGTGGGGGTTGTGTCCGCTTGAGAGATGGAAGGCAAGAAAACGAGGGATGGCAGGAGAATTGCAGCGAAGAAGCTAACTACCTTCGCAAATCGCACCGTCCTCCTATCTTGTCTCACCTCTACCCTCCAATGAGTCACTGTCAGGATTCAGTAGTGTAAAGGTCCTCTGCGTAATTGATTTATCGGCGAATAATCGCAGACAATCTGCAAGAGAAGGGAGATGACGCTACCCGCCGCATCGATATATTTATACAAACCCTACCGCATGTCTGTCTGCTTTTCCGGGGAACGACAAGGGATGGTATGGCGATAATAGCCAGCAAAGAGATAAAGGACTATTTCAAGAGCCTGGAGGGGGCGGCGACCAAGTGTTACAGGGTAGCCGAAAAGGCCAGAAAGAAAGGATTTGATCCTCAGCTCTACGTTGAGATCCCAAAGGCCGAGGACCTTGCCTCAAGGGTGGAGGAACTGCTGGGCGACCACACCATAAAAGGCATCTCGAGGAGGATAAGAGAGCTCAGCACGAAGATGGATAGAGAAGAGGTTTCCCTCCAAATAGCTAGAGAGATCGCTAAGAGGTACAAGGGTAGAAAAGATGAGGCTCTCGACAAGGCGATACGAACGGGATTGGCAATACTCACGGAAGGTATTCTCGTAGCACCTCTCGAAGGCGTGGGTGCGGTCAAGATCGGGAGGAACCCAGACGGGAGCACGTATGCGGACATCTACTTCGCAGGACCCATACGCTCCGCTGGAGGTACCGGTCAGGCAATGAGCGTTCTAATAGCGGATGTGGTCAGGAGAGATCTTGGTATCGGCGAATACAAGCCCTCCAAAGAGGAAGTTGAGCGTTTCAAGGAGGAGATACCTCTCTACAAGCGTTCACAGCACCTCCAGTACACACCAACAAGCGAGGAGATCGAGCTGATGGTGGGCAATTGCCCCGTGTGCATCAATGGAGAAGGAACCGAGGAAGAGGAGATATCTGGACATCGTGACCTGCCGAGGATAGAGACCAACCGTGTCAGAGGTGGGGCGTGTCTCGTCGTTGCCGAAGGTCTGTGCCTGAAGGCCCCAAAGATAGCGAAGCATGTTAACAAACTGAAGATAGACGGATGGGACTTCGTGGGGAAGTATCTCAGGCGCAAGATCAAGAAGGACGAAGAGAAGGCCGAGATAACGCCGGACGACAAATACATCAGCAACATAATCGCCGGACGCCCGGTGCTGTCGCATCCAAGCAGGAAGGGTGGGTTCCGTTTAAGGTACGGCAGGACCAGAGCTACGGGTCTGGCGGCTTTGGGAGTCAATCCAGCGACCATGACGGTCGTCGGTGAGTTCATTGCCGTCGGCACCCAGATGAAGATCGAGAGGCCGGGGAAAGCTGGAGCGGTCACACCGTGCGATCACATCGAAGGTCCCCTGGTTATCCTGAAGAACGGAGACTTCATCAGAATTGACGATCACAAGGAAGCTAAACGCCTCGCAGACGAGATAGAGGAGATCACCGACCTGGGAGAACTGCTCATTCCCTATGGGGAGTTCCTGGAGAACAACCATGTTCTTGTCCCGGGTGCTTATTCTCTGGAGTGGTATCAGAAGGAACTACTGAAGGAATGCAAGGACCTGCCTGAAGACTGGGAATCGCCCACACCTGAACGGGCCTTCGAGCTGGCCGAGAAGCACAATGTTCCGCTTCATCCGAATTACAATTTATTCTGGCATGACCTAGAGGTTGGGGAGCTGAAGAAGCTAGCGGAGACCATTGAGAAGAACGGTACTTATGAAGAAGGTCGATTGAAACTGCCAAATGAAGAGGAGATCAAGGAATCACTGATATCACTGGGCGCAACCCACAAGGTTGACGGTGACAATCTGGTGCTTGGCGAATACTCCTATCCGCTGGTCAGATGCCTCGGATTGGAAGTGGCTGGTTCGACACTCGTCTCCAAGGTCCAAGCGGATGGAGAAGATCCCATCGAGTACGTCTCGAAGCTCTCAGGGGTGAAGATCAGGCCTAGGTCCTGCACACGCATCGGAGCAAGGATGGCCAGACCGGAGAAGGCCAAAGAGAGGAAGATGAAGCCGCCTCCGCACTCCCTGTTCCCAGTGGGAATCGCCGGCGGGCCCCAACGTCTGCTGCAGCAGGCGCTTTCCAAAGGGAGGATCAAGATAGATGTCGGAACACGCAGATGCGAGGAATGCGGCAAGAGATGGTCACTCTCGAAATGCACGTGCGGTGGACACACGAAGCCGATCGGTGACCCGAAACGCATGGAGATAGAGCTGGAAAAGATCTTCAATTCTGCAAAGGACAGACTGGGCATCAATGACATCCCGAACATCAAGGGAGTCAAGGGCATGATATCGAAGGATAAGACGCCTGAGGCTCTGGAGAAAGGCATGCTAAGGGCCAAGAACAAGGTCTACGTGTTCAAGGACGGAACGTGCAGGTTCGATATGACGGATGTCCCCTTGACCCACTTCAAGCCTTCAGAGATCGGATTGAGCCTCTCTCAATTGAAAGAACTGGGATACCAGAAAGACATCAATGGTGAGCCAATAGAGGATGGGGACCAGTTGGTCGAGCTCCGTCCGCAGGACTTCGTTGCTTCATCGTCATGTGGCATATACATGGTCAAGATCTCCCGCTTCATGGACGACCTTCTGGAGAAAGTGTACGGGATAGAACCCTTCTACAAAGCGGAGACGAAGGAGGACCTCATCGGACACATGATCGTCGGACTGGCGCCCCACACGTCCAGCGGCGTCCTGGCGAGGCTCATAGGTTACACCGATGCGAGAGTGGGATATGCGCACCCGTATTTCCATGCAGCCAAAAGAAGGAACTGTGACGGTGATGAGGACTGCGTGATGCTCCTCTTGGACGGCCTGATAAACTTCAGTCGGTCATTCCTGCCCGAGAAGCGGGGAGGCTTGATGGATGCACCCCTCGTTCTGACTTTGAGGATAAACCCGGACGAGATAGACAAGGAAGCGCACCACGTGGACGTTGAAACGTCATACCCTCTGGAGTTCTATGAGGAGACCATGAAATACACGAATCCTAAGGACGTGAAGCACCTTGTGAACATGGTTGGCGACAGGATCGGGACCGTACTGCAGTATGAAGGTTTCGGGTTCACACACCAGACAGAAGGGATTGCGGTCGGTCCACTGAAGTCCGCGTACACATCCGGGTCGATGAAGGAGAAGATGGAGAAACAGCTCGAGCTGCAGGGCAAGATAAGGGCGGTGGACGCTTCCGACGTGGTCTCCAGGATGGTAGTACACCATTTCCTTCCAGACATTATTGGCAACCTCAACGCGTTCTCGAACCAGAAACTGAGATGCACAAAATGCAACGCCAAGTTCCGGAGGATGCCGCTGGAGGGGAAATGTTCCAAGTGCGGAGGCAACCTCACCTTGACGGTCCACGAGGGCTCTGTGAAGAAGTATCTGGAGCTATCCAAGAAGATATCGGAGGAATACGGCGTCTCCAATTACGTTCAGCAGAGACTGGAACTGATAGACTTCGCCATTCAGTCCCTTTTCACGAACGACAAGGTGAAGGACCTGAAGCTGGATGACTTCTGTTAGGCCACCCAAGAAACAATTAAGAAGTGTTCAAGCATAGTGGAGATACTGGTCAGATTCAATGAGGATAGCCATCTTCCATGATTTCATGAGCTCCATCGGCGGAGGAGAGAAGCTCGTCCTAACTCTGGCACGGGCGATGGATGCCGATCTTTACACCACAGACCTGAACAGGGAGACCGTTTCCAAGCTTGGTTATGATGATGTGAACATAGTTGACCTTGGCCCCTTGTCGAAAACGCCTCCTCTCAAGCAGATCAATGCCTCGACCAAGTTCAAGAGGTTCCGTCCGAAGGAGAGGTACGACTTCTACGTGTTCTCAGGGAACTGGTCACACTATTCCGCAAAGAGACTTCACCCCAACCTCCTGTACTGCCACACCCCGGTTCGGGCATTCTATGATCTTAAGGACTGGACGCTGAAGAATCTGGACAACGGACTGCAACGATTGGGGGCAAGGATGTGGATATTCACTCATAAGAGGTTCAACGAGAGGTCAATTCGCAGCGTTGATATGATAGTCGCCAACAGCGAGAACGTGAAGGGCAGGGTCAAGAGATTCTATGGGAGAGATGCAAGTGTTGTCAATCCACCAGTACCCACTGATGACTTCAGATTCTCCGAGGTGGGCGACTTCTGGCTGTCCGTGAACAGGCTGTACCCAGAGAAGAGGATCGCCCTCCAGCTTGACATATTCAGCAAACTGCCGGACGAGAGATTGAAGATCGTGGGCGGGTTCGCCGAGGGGGACCATTCCAAATCATATATCTCCAACCTGGGAGAGATCCCACCGAACGTGGAACTGCTTGGCCAGATCGACCAGGAAGAGCTCACTGACCTGTACTCCAAGTGCAGAGGTTTCATCGCAACGGCCGTTGACGAGGACTTCGGCATGACGCCGGTTGAGGCCATGGCGTCGGGAAAGATAGCCCTGGTGACGGACGAAGGAGGGTACAGGGAAACGGTCGTAGATGGTGAGACGGGTTGGCTTCTGCCCCCAACAGCTGAAGCGTTCGTGGACAGAATAGGAAGCCTCACCAAGGACCGGCTGGAAGCCATGAGGGAAGCATGCCTCCAGAGGTCCATGTTGTTCGACGAGAAGATGTTCGTTTCTAGGATGAGAGAACACATCTGGAAGGGAGCGCAACAATCATAATGTAGTGAATCACGCATTAAACCGCGATGCGGAAGTCCACTGGCTTTGCACTTCTATCGATATTCGTAACCGGACTCATCTTGCGCCTGCTCCCGCTGCTGGGGAATCTGTATTGGGGCGGAGATTTCGGAGAGTACTTCTTCATAACAAGAGGTCTGATGGAGAACGGTTCGATATCATTGCCGTATGACGGTTGGGGATTCACGTATCCATACTTCCCAGGATCGATCTTCCTGAACGGGGTTGTCGGGTTCACCAGCGTCTCACTTCCCATGGCGGTCTCACTGGTATCCGTCATCCTGGCATCCCTGTCCGTGTTTCCCATCTTCTTCATTGGGAGAACATTGTTCCACGAAGACGCTGCTAGTTTGATCGCGACTGGGGTAATAGCGGTGTCCATGCCCATGGTGTACACAACATCCCACGCCAGCCCAGGCTCGGTTGGTGACCTGCTCTTCGTCACCTGCCTGCTGTTGTTCGTAAAAGCGCAATTCCATCCAAAGATGTACTACCTCCTGTACCCAACTTCGATTGCCCTGATCATGACACATCACTTGACGACCTACTTCCTCATCATAGCGCTTCTGGGAGCGGTCTTCGTCCAGGAGCTCATTTCAAAGAAATCCGACATCAGGGGGCTCCGTCTCAGCGTCATGTTCCTGATCTTCCTGGTAGCTTCCGCGTTCCTCTACTGGGCCCTTTACGCGGTACCTTTCAGGGATATCGTCATGTCCAAGGTGCTGGGTGCTTGGTGGGTCGTTATCGCGGTCTTTGCGCTGGCAATCGTCGGTCTTTGCGCAATGGTCAAGCTGAGAAGAAGGGCGGGTTGGACCTTTCGTCCGAAGTATCCCACCCTGATGAATAGACTGGCCTCGTTCTCGATAGGAATTGTCGTCATCTACTCAATAATGGCCATCATTGTGTATGTGCAGATCCCCGGAACCACGATTACCCCCTCGGATTGGGCCTTCATCTTTTTCACCCCGCTCATGGTCACCTTTGCATTCGGAATTGCCGGACGGGGATTCTTGGACTTCCACAGGAGGGGCATGGATCTAACGAGCTGGTCTGTCGTGATGACAGCTTCTCTGGTCTTGGCCTCAATGTTCGCAAGCGACGTGATAATCCCTTACAGACACCTGCAGTACATGATGCCTGCCTCCGCTCTCCTGATCGGTATCGGTCTTTCAAGGATGGCCGGACTTCTTGGCGCCACCAACAAGAGAAGAAAGGTGGTTGTGGGGGCTCTGATAACGACGCTTCTCTTCATGCTGGCCGCCACAGCTCATCCACAGAAGGACCTGCTTGATAGATTGGATGAAGGAGTCCCAGCGAAGCTGGTCTCAAACGCCTTCTTCTCCGGTTTGTATGTCGACGGACTAGTGGCATCGGACCATATGGCCTCGACGACGTTGTTCGGGTTCGGGGGCGCAGACGGGACATGGGACACTGCTCAGGACACCTTGCTGGCGGACACCTTTGAAGAAGCGAGGGACGAAATGGAGGAAGTGGATACGCCCTCGGGGAAAAAAAGGGTGGATTTCGTGGCCTATGACAGGGACATGGAGAAGGGTGTGATGCTCTACCCCTGGAACCCAGCCCCAGTTCCGAGCACAGAAGCTGTGGACAAGTTCGATCAGGCTCCCTTCATGAAACTGTTCGACAATGGCTATTCCAGACTCTACTACGTCAACTGGGGATTGGCCTAGGTGGCAGAATCCAGAGCTTTCTGGTAGACGCTCACCAACTTCTTTGTGGATTCCTTCCAGCTGAAAGATGTGACCCTTCTCAGACCTTCAACGGATAATCTCTTACCCAGAGGTTTGTCAACGAGAACGCGAACAATCGCCTCAGCAAGAGAATCGCCGTCCTCGGGCGTTACCAGGAGGCCGTTCCGGTCATGGTCTATTATCTCGCGCGTGGAGGGTAGGTCCGAACACACTATCGGGACGCCGCAAGCCATGTACTCAAAGAGCTTCAAGGGCGAGAAACCAAAATCCCTGGCGGGGTAGGGCGCCACGGCCACATCCGATTCGACCAGTACTCTGGGAACCTCATGAGGGAGCTTCCTGCCAAAAAGGTGCAGCTTCTCCGAAACGCCGTATTCCTTCGCCATCTCAGCCAGATGTGAGGTGCCGAATTCCTTCATGGACCCCACGAGCACCAGCTCTGCATCTGGCACATCCTCCAACACATAGGGGAAGCTCTTGATGAGGTTCTCCAGGCCGTGCCAGGGGCCCAGAGCGCCGACAAAACAGATGACCTTCTTGCCTTCCAGGCCCAACTCCTTTCTCATACCCAGTGGTTCTGCATCAGGCCGGAAGACCTCCAGTTCGACACCGTTCGGCACGATCGAAATCCTCTCAGGCTCTGCGTCCCATCTTTCTGAAACGAGGTCCCTCAGGGTCTCGCTGACCGCGAACATGACCTTGGACTTCTTCATAAGGCTCTTGCACCAGGACATGGCAGACATCTTGTAGATGGGCGTGGAGGTGATGCGGGATGCCATGGCCTCGGTCTCAACCCAATCGTCGTCTATCTGCAGAACGGTTGGAACCCTCTTCTCAAGTCCGACCTTGGTCCCGACTGCCCCGAACAGATAGCCCCTATCGTGGATGACATCGAAATCCTCCCTGTCCAACAATCTCCTCATCTGTCTGACCGCATCGAGAGTGAATACGATCCTCTTCAACGGAAAGTCCTCGGACATAACTCGATGGTAGGTTACGCCTCCCTCCACCTCCTCCCTTCCTGGGGGCCTCCTGCACACGATATGAAGTTCGTGTCCCATCTCCACCAGATTCTTGGCGAACTGCTGCTGGTGAACCGACTGGGCAAGGGATTCGGGGATCATAATTGCGGGCGCTGCCATTAGGATTTTCATAAACCTTAACCATTAACTATGGCGGGACTATTAACCTTTTTGTGAAGGAACCGAAGGATGCTGATTTGTCCACCAAGGTTCTCAGGGGAATGGGCTGGAACCTCCTTGGAACAGTATCTGTCGCCCTCTTCGCATTCATCTATTCGATAGTCATCGCGAGGCTCCTGCAACCTGACGATTACGGGAAACTGACGCTCCTGGTGACTCTCGCTGGTACGCTCGTCCTACTGACCTCTTTTGGGTTTGAGTCCACGATCAACAGGTTCGTTCCTGAATACCGCGTTCAGAAGAAGTTCGGTAAGATCAAATCGCTTCTCAACAAGCTCCTGCTGATCCGTCTTGGCGTCATCTCGGCCATCTCGGTCCTGCTCTTCTTCGGTTCGGACTTCATCGCCACGACCATCTTCTCCGAGCCCGAGATCGGGGTCTACATCAGGGTCCTGGCGGTCATCGTCCTCCCCTACGGGTTCGAGGGCATATTCCGATCGCTTCTGGTCAGCTATTACGACCTGAAGTACGTCAACATCGCCATATTGATAGCGAGATCGGTCAACTTCGCCCTGGCCTTCACGCTCTTCTACGCGTTCGGTGAGGACCTGATGGGTCCCATTGTCGCGGACCTGTTGACCTGGACCTTTCTGATGGTGGCGTACGCACTCAAGGCATACCTGACGACAAAGAAACCGAAATCCGAGAGCATTGACCTGGCACGCGTCATTCGCTATTCCGGATACCTGTACATCTTCACCGTCACCAACTTCATAATAATGCAGCAGATGGACGTCATCCTGCTCGGGATTTTCTGGGAGTCCAAGATCGCTGGATTCTACTTCCTGGGGTACAATCTCGCATACTTCTCGGCCAATTTCTTCGCAATCGTTCTGTTGGGAGGCATCGCCCTCAGCTTCTATTCGGAGCTTTATGCAAAAAAGGACATGGTGTCTCTGAAGAAGGCCTACGCTGCCAACTTCGAGTTCATATACATCACCATGATCCCCATCAGCGTGGGCGGGATAGTTCTGGCCAGGGACCTGATCGGGCTGCTCTACGGTCCGGAGTACTTCGATGTGGTGGCCATACTTGTCGTCTTCCTCATCTCCTTCAATCTAACCAAGGTCTCGTCCATCACCGCGACCTATCTGAGCGCTATGGACAGGGAGTCCAAGCTCCTGAAGTCAAGGGCCATATTCGGTGCCACCAACATCGGACTCAACCTGATGCTCATTCCGCCCTACGGCGCGCTGGGAGCAGTGATTGGAACAGCGATAGCGGGAATCATGATGACCGTGTATGAAAGCTATCTTGTTCACAAACTGATCAAGCCGGACTACCCGGTGAAGTTCGTCGGGAAGGTGGTTCTGGCCTCTCTTGCGATGGGGATTCTGGTCTTTGTGTTGCATGAATACGTCACGGCCTCACTGCCTTTGCTGATCCTTGTGGGCCTGCTCGTGTATGTTGGCATCGCCCTGGTCCTGAAGCCGATTACTCCCGAGGTGATCGAGATAGTCGAAAAGGCCGACGTTCCGTTCAAGAAGCTGGTCAACTACTTCGCACGACGTCCTCATAGACCTGGTGGACCCTTGTAGCGATGCGCTCCCAGTTGAATGACTCGAGTACCCTATTCCTCCCATACTCTGCCATTTGCCTTGCGACGTCTTGATTCTCAAGTAGATAGGATATCTTCTCAGCCAGTTCTGAAGGGTCATCTATCAGGAATCCGGATTTCCCATCCTCTATTGCGTCCTCGATCCCGCCGCTCCTTCGGCCTATGACCGGGGTCAGCGACGCATTTGCCTCGAGAAAGACTATCCCGAATCCTTCAACATCCGTGCCTCCGATGAACTTGGAGGGCATCACGAAGGCGTCGGCTGCCGAGTAGTATCTTCTAAGCGTCTCATCGTCCACCCTTCCAGTGAAGATGACCGAGTTAGACATGCCAAGCTCTTTGGCTAGGTCTTCTAGAGCTTCTCTTTCCGGGCCATCACCCACAATTGCGAACTTGACATCCGGGAAATTGTCCAGCACATCCACTCCCGCCCTGAGCAGATCATCCACACCCTTCCTCTTGACAAGACGCCCGACGGATAGAATCATTCTCCCCAGACCCAGTATCTCCTTGGATCCATCCTTGTCGGTCAGGAAGTTCTCGGGCCTGGTTCCATTAGGGATGACTGTGGCCTTGGACTGGTGTTTTGCGGGAAGGAGGTTCCTCGTACCCCTGCTCACGCAGACTATCGAGTCAGCCCTCTTGAGAGCCACCTTTGTCATAGTCTTGGCGACAATATCTGGGAATAGGAAGTCATTGCCATGTGCGGTGAGAACCAAAGGAACCTTGATGCGAGACCCCACATACCCGGAGGGATGGACCATGAGAGCGTGGACAACGTCCAATCCCCCACGGGCGATCTCTCTGACCGCTCTTGTAGCATTCCTGACGAAAGAACGTAGATTGTGTCTCTCGAATCTCTTGATCTTCAATCCCCGAGGATCCTCCCACTCCTCATCGTAATCAGGTGCAACAACCCAAACATCATCGATCTCGGACAGTGCACCGGCCAGCTCATAAGAGTATGTCTGCCAACCACCGACATCTGGCGGGAACTCATTGGCGATCAGACATACCTTCATGAACTCGATTGGAAAAGCGGAACGGGATAGTTATATCTTGCGAACGATGGATGGACATGTAAGCTCGAAGTTGGGAAAACTTTAATCCAAAAGATGTTATCTAACGTCCATGAATCCTGAGGAGATTCGAAAGGACTTTCCATGTCTCCATAAGGAAATCAACGGCAAGCTGCCAATCTACTTAGACACAGCATGCACCGCATTGAGACCCAAGCAGGTCATAGATGCAATGAACGAGTATTACATCGAATTCCCAGCATGCGGAGGAAGAAGCGTTCACAAGTTCGGCACAGAGGTCACCATCAGGTGTGACGAGGGCAGGGACCAATTGCAGAGATTGTTGAACGCTGAGAGATCGGAAGAGATTATCTTCTTGAAGAACACCACCGAAGGCATCAACCTGCTCGCCCACACTCTGGGTCTGAAGAAGGGCGACATAGTCCTGACCGGAGACAAAGAACACAATTCTAATCTGGTGCCATGGCAGGTTCTGGTTACTAGAGCCGGAACCAAACATCAGGTCTTCAGATCAAACGATGACGGGTCGTTCTCCATGGAGAACCTCAAGGAGAAGTTAAGCCCGGACGTGAAGCTGATCAGCATCGCAGAGGTGTCCAACCTGGACGGTTCGACCGTGCCCGCCAAGGATCTCATCGAGGTCGCTCACGATAACGGGTCGTTGGTGCTCTTCGATGGAGCGCAGTCGGTCCCTCACCGGAAGATGGACGTTCAAGAATTGGACTTGGACTTTCTCTGTTTCTCAATCCACAAGATGTGCGGTCCGAGCGGGATGGGGGTGCTTTATGGCAAGTACGACCTGCTGGACAGCCTGGACACGTTCCTGGTTGGGGGCAGTTCGGTCGCTGATACGACGTATGACGACTACAAGCTGCTGAGGCCTCCGCAGAAATTCGAGGCTGGTCTCCAGAACTTCGCCGGGATAATCGGAACATGTGCTTCGGTAAAATACCTGATGAACATCGGGATGGAAGAGATCCATGAACACGAGAAGAGCTTGAACAGGATTGCCACAGACCTTCTATCCAACATTCCAGGCTTGACGATCCTCGGACCGAGCGCAGAGAATAGAGGAGGCATCACCGCCTTCATTATCGATGGAATGGAACCTCATGACGTGGCAATGATCCTTGATGAAGTGGCCAATGTGATGATAAGGAGCGGGATGCACTGCAACAACTCTTGGTTCAATGATCACGGCATTAGGGGTTCATCTCGCGCCTCCTTCTACATCTACAACACAGAGGATGAGGTTCGGATCTTCGCGGAAGAACTGGAGAAGATAGTCCAGGAATTCAGATGACCTCCTTCAAGACTGACAGCGCTTCTTGGCCAGTGTTCTATTGGGGTTCGCAGAAAAATTGTAATAATATGAGTCTTATTCATCGATTGTTGAAGTGACCCAGTAGGATACGGAGGCGCACAACCACGGAGGGGAAGTTAAATGGTGAACATTCAGGACATCATGAGGGATGTGGCTCTTAGAACAGGAATGAAGGTCAAAGATAAGACCGTTTATGGGCTGCACAGGGGTTACCAGGTTGCGTTGAGTGCGGCCGCTTTGGGCAGCAGTTTTTCGCTTCAGGTCTCGTTTCCCAAGCAGGAGGACAGCTTCAAGGTCCAGACTGCTTTGGACAGTAAGAAGCTATTGAAAATGGTGGGTTCCATGGGACAGGTCGCCACCCAGTCAGGGGTGGTGGTGATGAATTTCACGCCCAAATGGAAACCGCCCAAAACGGATCAGCTTGCTGAACTTCTGAGCGATATCACAACTTCTCTCTCATATGTGACCGAGAAGTACGATAACAACTGCGAAGAGTGCGACAGCCCCAGCTCGGAAGTCATCCTTGTGAACGGGACAACCATCCAGCTGTGCAATCCTTGCGTGAACAAACTGAGGTCGCAGGTCGGATCCATCCAAGAACGGAAATCAGCTCAGCAGCCAAACTACGCGAGAGGCATCACATACGCTCTGGGGGCTGCCATCGTCTCCGGGTTGGTCTGGGCATTGATCGCGTACTTCGCAGGCTACGTGTTCTTCTTTGCAGGATTTGTCATCGGAATGTTCGTGGCATACGCACTGACGCAGGGGACTGAGAAGGTTACCGGCGGGGTCATAGCCATAGGAATAGTCCTGACGATCTTTGCAGTCATCATCGGAGAGATCTTCTATATGGCCTTCTGGCTCATGAGTGAGGGGATATCTCTTGTATACCTGTTCGACGCACTCGGTTTCTATCTCCAAGAAGCGCCAGGGGACTTCGTAATGGCGCTCGTGACCGCTCTCATCGGGGCGATTTATGTTGCCTATAGACTGTACACCCAGGCTAAGACTGAGAGAGCACCTCTTGACATAGCCACATAGGGGTCTTGAACGAAAAGGAATGCAAAGCCACCGGAGAGATTTGAACTCCCGACCTGCTGATTTCGAATC
This sequence comes from Methanomassiliicoccales archaeon, assembly GCA_030593885.1. Taxonomy (GTDB): domain Archaea; phylum Thermoplasmatota; class Thermoplasmata; order RBG-16-68-12; family SOIM01; genus JAGLME01. Next base: position 5,985 of record JAUVGH010000012.1, on the reverse strand, counting down.
GCCAGGGTCGAAGGAACTTCTCAGAGTATTTGAAGGCTGGTGACCTGGGGATACGCAAAGGACGGGGATTATATGACGTATGGGATTACCGAGTTATTATCTGAATACCATATATCTTTAAATATTGGATATGGAATGTCATACTTGCATGCGAGAATCTATACTGTTGGAACTTCGCCAATCGTTCTTGACCCGGACCCCCTTGACGGCTCTTCCGGAGTCGGTCTGGAAGAGAACCGGGGCCCTGAACACATGGGGTACGAACGCCATCGAGGGAAATACGTTGACGTGGCGGGACGTCGAGAGGGTCCTATTGGAACAGGTTAGCGTAGGGAACCGCCCAATCTCAGACGTGTTAGAGACGTTGCAACACGAAGCGGCATTTCGGGGTTTGATTCAACAGCTCGAAGCCCCAATCCGGCTGCAGACGGTCTTGAGGCTTCACGAGACGGTCTTCCGAGGGATCTATCCCGATGCCGGTCAGTGGAGACGAGTGAACGTCCGGATTACTAGCTCGATGCATACCCCACCAAGGGCGGAGAAAGTTGTTGCAGCCATGGCCTCGTGGGAGGAGGAGTACGCCGAGCGCGACCTAAGAGGCGAATCGACGTTCGGGCTGGCATCGTGGATGCACCACCGTTTTGAGGCAATTCACCCCTTTACCGATGGCAATGGACGTATCGGGAGGCTCCTCCTTAACTTGCACTTCCTCAAACACAGTTGGCCACCAGCGCATGTATTACCGCCCGATAGGAGTCGATATGTTCACGCCCTTGAATCGGGGCATTCGGGGGATCTCAATGAGTTGGAAGCTTTCCTCAGGATCATAGTGGCCCGTTCTCTTCTGGACCTACTTGATCAGGTCGGGACGCAAGAAGATGAGCTGAAACCTTTTGGGACCCTCAAGGTACGATATGACCACTCCACGAAGTACCTGGGGCTTCGTGCTAGTCAAGGAGAGCTGCCCGCCATCAAGACGTCGGGAAAATGGCATTCCAGCGAACGGGCCGTGCGGCTTTACACTCAGTTCGTTGGCCGGCGAGGAGTGCAGCTCAAGTCCTCTTGACAAGCCACCGGAGAGATTTGAACTCCCGACCTGCTGATTACAAATCAGCCGCTCTACCAGCTAAGCTACGGTGGCACGAGCGCAAATAAGGCGGACGCTACCATATCCAGAACGATATAAAAGCATATGGGAAACCTGGTGGCCAGACAAGTATACCTTAAACGTTATATAAGGCTAGGACTATTTAACTGAAACAGCGGGACATCTGACTGCAAGATGCCCGCTTGAACTATCGGAGAGAAGCAACAGCCGGTTCTTGAGTTGCCGCACATGCACGTAAGATGACCCAACTCAACAAGGAATTGGACTTCATTTAGGAGGCGGATTGAATGGCCGAAGAATCTTCTATCACGGAGGAAGACATACAGAAAGCTAAGAAGGCCCAACTGAAGGACATGTGTGAGACATGCGACCTTGATACTTCTGGCGTCAAGAGAGATCTACAGAACAGGTTGTACGCCTACATATCTGGCGAAGGTCCCGCTGAAGAGGTGGCCGAAGAGGAAGAGCCGGAAGAAGAGCCTATTGAGGGTGAAGAGGAGGAGGCCGAGGAAGAGGTAGAAGAGGAAGCTCCTGAGAAAGAAGAACCTGAAGAGGAAGCAGGAGACGAAGAGGGAGAGGCTCCAGAGGAAGAAGAGGAACCCAAAAAGGAAGAAGCACCTGAAGAGGAAGCTCCTGAGGAAGAACCCGAAGAAGAAGAGGAACCTGAAGAAGAGGAGCCAGAAGAGAAAGAAGAGCCCGAAGAAGAGGAACCTCCAGAAGAAGAGCCCGAAGAAGAAGTCGCCGCACCCATTGAGGAAGAGGCTCCAGCACCTCCCAAGGAGAAAGTCGAGCGCCCCTGCCCAACTTGCGGGACCGAGCTCGAACACGTTGAGAAGTATGATAGGTATTACTGTTACAGCTGCAAATCATATGCTCCGAGAGAGAAGCCCAAGCCTGCTGCTCCCACTGCCGCCGCAGCGGTCCCGGCACAGGCGGTGAAACCTTGTCCCACCTGCAAGAGGCCGCTCAAGTACATCAAGGAATACAACAGGTGGTACTGCCAGAGTTGTGGAACATACGCTCCGGTGACCGTTCCCAAGAAAGAAGCTCCAGAAGTCGCAAAGAAACCTGCGAGAACCTGCTCTACGTGCGGGAGACCTCTCAGGCACATCAAAGAATACAACAGGTGGTACTGTAACAGCTGCAAGGCGTACGAGGGGGTCAAGAAGGTCGAGCCGAGACCAGCTGGAGCACCTCCAGCGGTGAAGCGATGCCCAACATGCCATTCGGACATGAAATACGTGCCCAAGCACAGGCAGTATTATTGCTGGAGCTGTCAGGCATACAGACCCGTCAAGGCGGCCCCACCTCAGAGGGTGACCGTCGCCGTGAGGCCGACCGGTGCGAGACCGGGTGCCGCAAGACCTGGAACCAGGGCCCGACCAGCAGCTGCAAGGCCAGCAGCCGGCGCTCTCGCGGTCGTCCCGTCAGACGGAACTGCGAAAGCCGGCGCCATACTGGTATTGCTGGGCATCATCTTCTTCACCATTTCAGGCCTGATCACTCTCATGGTCTACACGGGATCGATGGATTCGGTAGCCCTCTTTGAGAGCGGATCTCACAAGGTGACCTTGGATGGGGGCTTGGCGGGCATAGAGTTCGACCCAGCAGCCACGCCGGTCACTGTAACCTACACGTTCAACATCCTGCTGTTCCTGGCAATTCTGTTCGGAGGATTGGGAATCGCCCTCTACGGCTTTTCAATGGCGAAGTGGCTCCCCAGAGCGGGGCAGCGGAAGTAAGCACGGCCGTTCCATCTGATTCGAGCTGTTCGACATGACCAAGTTAGAGGACCACATACCTGAGAAGAGGATTTTTCCGAAAGGGGATGTCAACAGATACGTCTCGTGCTGGACGGAAAAGGATGTACTGGGCGGAGAGGTCGTCGATGCCTTGGTGGTCATACTGAGAACTTCGGGATGCTCTTGGGCCAGAAAGAAGGGTTGCACCATGTGCGGCTACTTCAATGATTGCCATCCGGATGCTGATGGAGAGAACATACTGCACCAATTCAGGAAAGCTATGGAGAAGTCCAATGGACAGACCATGCTCAAGGTGTTCACATCAGGCAGTTTCCTCGATGAGAGAGAGATCCCGCGGGAAACAAGGGCTGGTATTCTTGATATGGCCTCAGAAAGATTCAAACAAGTGATAGTGGAGACACGGCCACAATACGTCTCTGAGGAGTCGTTGAAAGAAAGTGTTGCTCAGGTTGCCGGGCTTCAAGTGGCGCTGGGCCTGGAATCTGCCAACGACATGGTCCTCAAACACTCGATAAACAAGGGATTCACCTATGAAGACTACTTGAAGGCCACAAAGATCATCAGGCGATCGGGAGCGACGGTCAAGACCTACCTGCTTCTGAAACCCCCATTCCTGACCGAGAACGAAGCAATAACAGACGCGGTGAACACCGCAAGTCAGATCAAAGATATCACTGACGTCATCTCACTGAACCCGGTCAACGTGCAAAAGGGGACTTTGGTGGAAAGACTCTGGAGGAGAGGAGAGTACAGGCCACCATGGCTCTGGTCGGTTGTCAGGATAATTGAGGAATGTCAGGATCTGGATCCTAGGATCATTTCCTCTCCCACCGGCGGGGGGAAGAGAAGGGGCGCTCACAACTGCCACGAGTGTGACGAAGATGTGCTGAAGGGGATCGCAGAGTACTCGCTCGGCCAGAGGAACGACTTCGGGGACCTGGAGTGTGAGTGCAGGGAGAGATGGATGGACACGCTCGATCTGCAGGGATTCACGCAAAGTTCAATAGACATTCAACGTTATTACGGGTGAAATAGTTCGGTATGAAAACGGAGGTTGACCGATGCAGACATTCGACATTAAAAGGGGACATTTCAAGAACATTGAAGGAGAGAAGCTCAAGGAACTGGTCACAGATGTTTTTGGAGAAGCGGAAGACAAGGATGAGAGGATCGAGGCTTCATGGGGAGCCCTCAAGAGGCTGTCAGTGTGGACTGACGGCAAGTTGTTGTTCGTGGATACAGAGATGAATCCGGGCACGGATGATGAGACGGCTCGAAAGACGATACAGAACTACAACGCCTTCATGGAAAGGGCCACGGGTTTCAACGCCAAGCAGAGAAGGAACAGGGAAAAGAAGAAGACCACAGGAAAGGCCTAAGTCAGCACTCAAGATCCTCATCACAGCCCCGAAAGGCTCAGCAAGAGTCCGTTCATCACCAACAGGTGAAATGGATATGAGAATATAAAGATGTCCAGGTCCAGTCGAATTCGGGATTGGATTGTCCCCGAACCGTTACTGGCTCACACTCTAGGATCAATCTTCTCCTCGGTGTGTGGTATCAACTGCATGAACTCCACGCCCAGCTTCAATTGGCCCTGATTTGAGTAGAGCTTGACCTTCTTCAGATTTGTTCTGTAATAGCCGATCCGCTTCTTATTGTCTGTTCCGGCGACTTCCACCTTCACCCGGCGAAGAAGCCCCAGCTCTTCCAGCTTCCTGACCTTCTTGTAACATGTGACAAGCGGCATCTTCACCAGACTTCTAATCTGCTGGATGTTCAATGATTGGTTCAGAGTACTGAGAAGGACCTTCTCATCATCGAGGTCGAAGGGTATCGATTCCTGGGGATCGGAGGACTTCTCGGGTTCGGACATGAGATCTCCCAGCAATGCGTCCAGGTTATCCAGGCTGATTCCTTCTTCTTCCTCCGCTTCATCGTCATATGAGGTGCCATCAGACTCTGGTGTTTCCCTGCTCGGAGGTTCTGGTCTGCCCTTCCTGCCTTCAGAATCACCATTGCCAAGAGGGTAATTCCTGAAAGCCTTCTCCAAGCACGACCTTGACTCCTGGGGCCTGCCCAGCATTCTGAGGACAACCGCCTTCTCGTACCATGCGTCGTGATGCGTATCTCCGAACTCAGTGGCCTTCTCAAAGGCCACCAGTGCTTCCTCGAGCTTTCCCATCTGCTTGAGGACGATTCCTGCCGCGTACCAAATCTCTTCGTCGTTGGGTTTCCCCCTGACGGCCTTGGTGTAGCACTCCAGGGCCTTTCTCTGGTTGCCGATGCCCCTGAAAGCCTCACCCTTGACGTAGAGGGCCTTTGAGTCTCCGGGGTTTATGCTGAGGGCCTCGTCGCATTGCTGGATAGCCTCCCTATACCGCTCCATCTCGTTCAGCGCCTGAGCCTTTGATACCCAGTCCAGGCCTCTCCATGGGCCGGGACGATAGGCCTCCTCTTCTGGGTCGTCGAACATATCACTCTCGTCATCGCCAGGCAACTCGCTCAAGAGATGTTCCAGACCCTTAAGCACGTCGTCAGTGTTATTCTCGGCCTTTGTCTTCTTATCGGATTCTTGCATGGGTTTCCTCCATTACAAGTCCGCAGTGATACCTTTCATCCCTTCAATCAACAAGCGGATTATGCAATGGAAGTGTCGCCAGGTGGCTATAAAGATGTCCACACAAAACTCGATAGGTGATTATCAGAACGGATAGCAGTTCGAGTATATCTGGGGGTTTTGAGATGAGGTTGCCAGGACATGAATTCTGCGACTGAATTCATCCCCGAAACGGGCCGAAAGACCAGAGCTCTTGATGGATTACCCAAAGAGAGCTCCAAGCCCCGCAGCGGCCTCCTCTTCGGAAGCCTTCTTCTCTTTCTTGTCCTTCTTCTTGTCTTCGTCTTCCTTCTTCTCCTCTGGCTCGGCAGTCGCTGGAGCGGCTGCGGGAGCGGATGCCACCGGTGCAACCTGCGTGGTAAGAGCTTCCTCGATATCAACCCCTTCCAGGGCGGCAGTGAGAGCCTTGATCCTGGTCTCGTCAGGCTTGACTCCCGCTGCGGTGAGGACCTTCTTCACGCTTGCCTCGCTGATCTCCTTCCCAGCCGAGTGGA
>JAUVGH010000007.1 GCA_030593885.1 Methanomassiliicoccales archaeon | reverse complement strand
GTCCTGTTGCCGAAGTTGATCTGCACCTGTCCCCTGTATTCTTTGGTGTAAGCGTTCTCCACGCGGATGGTGTCCCCCTTCTCCATCTCGAGGTTCTCCACTTCCCACGCGGTGAACGGAACGGTCGCCGTATCGTCTCCGAGTATCCCGTAGAGAATGTTCTTGGCATTCCCGTTCACTTGGATCTCCTTCGGATTGACCGATACAACTCTTGCAAGAAGGCTTACGCTCGGCTCGTTGGGAGCAAGTTCTACAAGCTTCTTCTGCACCCCCACCTGCAGGCCGGCCGGGTTCCCCCCGTATTTCCTTACAATACTTCTCTTGGCAGAGTCCAGAGGTACTCTGTACACGTTCAGGTAGTTCTCCAGCTCACCAGCGATCTGGTCTTCACTCACTTTGTCGTCAAGCGCCCTTTTTATGTCTTCTACATGGGGCGCGATTTGTTCGCGGTCCATTGAATTACTCTCCTTTAGGGAGGCTTTCTGTTCTTATTTGGGCCTCCGAGGGGGAATCGTTTGTTAGACTTATATAGGTTAGGAGGAGGTGGGTGAAAGTGCTCATAGAGGGGATGCAAATCGTTATCCGTGTCGCTGCGTTGCCAGGGCGATATTATGGCAAGAACAAATCAGTTGGGCGAGTCGAGGTTCGTCAATGTACGCATGCCTCTTTCAATGATCGAGCAATTGGAATCCATCGCCAAGAAGGCTCACAAGAACCGGAGCACCGTCGTCAGAGAGCTACTGGTAAAGGCTTTGGGCGATGGGTGAAGTATTTCAGCGTCATATTGTGACACGAAATCTCGAAGCGATTACAGCTTTCTCCTGCTAAAACGTGTCACAATTTGATACATAATGAATCTGGGCCCGACAGCATCAACTTCTATATGCCGAAGACTATTCGCATTTGTACGATAATGCCCGAACCGCACTTCTTCGATGGGATCGCAGACATCTACGACGAAACAAGGGGAATCCCAGAACCACATTACTCCAGATTGATTGAGAGAATGGAGTCATACCTGGACAGAGAAGATAGGACGTTGGACATCGGCGTTGGAACCGGACGCTTCTCCAGACCACTTCAAACCCTTGGATTTGACACAGTGGGCATCGACATTTCCCAGGAGATGATGAGGGTCGGGAGGTCCAAAGGCCTACGGGGCGTTATTTACGCGAACGCTTGTTCCCTCCCATTCAAGGACAACTCATTCCACTCCACATTATCGGTGCACCTGCTCCATCTCATCCCCGACTGGTTGTGCGCACTGCAAGAGGCAATAAGGGTTACAAAGGACAACTTCATCACCGTAAAGCGGGTCTGGCTCAATGAAGAGACCCCCTACAAGCTCTATGGTGAACTGACCTCGAAGAATGGAAAGCTACGCGAGTCCTTGGGCATGAGCGAGAAGGAGTTTCCGGAAAAGATCAAGCCATATTCACAGGAGTACCTGGGTTCCAGAATGGAAACAGTTCCCGCCGAAGAGGGAATCCAACGGCTCGAGAACAGAATATACTCAAATCTATCGAAGATTCCAGATGATATTCACGAGGATGCCATTCAGAAGATCCGTGAGAGATTCGGTGGAACAGAGGTCGAAGTGGCTGAAGAGTTATATCTTCTGGTGTGGAGAATTGGCGACCTGGACAAAGCAATTGAAGACGGCGTCTTCGAGGACTAGTCGAAATCCGGTGCACTGGCGAGCGCCTGCAGCGCCTCTTTCTCCATGAAGTGAAGGTCGCCAGGGACCACCAAACAGAATATGTGTGAACTGAACCCTCTCTGAGCCAGGTTTCCCATTTTGTCGCAAACCACTTCCGGCTCATCCGACCCCACATCACCCAATGCACACATGATCGTCTCATCAGTGAGGACATCTCCCTTCTCCTTATCCTCAAGTTCCTTCAAGTATTCCAGTGCTTCACCGACGGTCATCGTATCTCCATCTTCTTTCAGGTCCAACAGGATCAGCGTGTGCAACCCCATATCCATATTCCTCTTGATTGCTTCGTATGGGCTCGCCGGGAAGTACCCCTTCTGCCTGAACGGTAGGGTGGTCGTCCTTCCGAACTTGTAGGACTGTAATCCGAGAAGACCAGTTGCTGCTGTCACTATTGAAACCCCACAGATCACCTTGGTCGGTATCCCCTCTTTCATCGCCCTCATTCTCAGGTCGACGTGGGTGGTCGCGGACATCGCGTCCCCGGGGACCAGGAAGGCCACACGCTTCTCTCTTGCCTCATGCAGGATGATCTCTCCCCCCTCCACATCTTCCCTGCTCAGGACTATCATCTCCTTTCCTATCTGCTCCTCGAGCTTTTCTATCGTGCCCTCTCTCAGGCGGGAAGTGTAAGACTCTGTGAAAAGAACATCGGATTGCTTGGCCTCGTCCAGACCCTTGATGGTTATGTCGTTCTCATCGTGCAAACCTAAACCTATAAAGACGAGTTTTCCCATGGCTTCACCGTTGAAATCTCTCTGTGTTATCGTTCCCAAAGCTGAAGGCGAGAGTGTTCGTAAAAAGCTTTTGGAAATGGACAACTTCCGCAAGGACCTGATCGTCGCAAGAGATGAGGAGAACCTCTTTTTCCCCATTCTCAAGAGAGTCGACCTCGGTTACGAGATCAAGGAGCTCGATTTTGAGGAGGCGGGTGTGGCGATCCGAAGCTACATCGATCTGGTGGACGTGCCGGAGGACCTAGAACCTCTGCTTCCCACTTCGTTCGATGTGATCGGGGAGATCGCCGTCATCAAGATTCCGGACGAGTTGAAAGAACACTCATCGGCCATCGGCAAGGCGATACTTGAGGCCAATAAACCTGTCATTACTGTCGTTTCAGACGAAGGTGTGGTGGGGGATTATCGAGTCAGAAGCGTGGAAGTGATAGCCGGCGAGGACAGCACCAAGGCCTACCACAAGGAGTTCGGGATGAATTTCGCGGTGAATCTGGCAAAAGCCTACTTCTCTCCCAGGCTGGCGACCGAGAGGCAACGTGTCACTCGGATGGTGAAAGAAGGCGAGCTCATAATCGACATGTTCTGCGGGGTCGGTCCCTTCTCGGTGACCATATCCAAGAACGTGCCCGGGTCCAAGATATTCGGGATAGACTCCAACCCCTACGCCATCAAGAACTTCATGGAGAACATCAGGATGAACAAGGTGAAGAACGTGATACCCATGGAGGGGGATGTGAGGGACCTCATGCCATCCATGGAACCCGCCGACAGGATACTCATGGACCTTCCTCAGAAATCGTTCGAGTTCTTCGAACTGGCCCTTGATTCTCTGAAGGAAGGCGGGACCATCCACTATTACGAGATTCTCACCGAGGTGGAAGCCCAAGAAAGAGAGGATGACCTAATCTCAATCGTCCAAAAGCAAGGAAGGAAGATGGAGCTCGAAGAACGCAGGATCGTGCACGGGTACTCTCCCACGCAGAACCACTATGTCTTCGACATCAAGGTCTTTTGAGGTTGATCCCGGTCTGTCCCTGATAGTTCCCCGATCTTTCGTCGTATGTTTGTTCCGCTTCCGAACTGACCTCTTCCAGAACCATCTGGGCGAAGGTGTCGCCGACCGATATCTCCACGTCATTTGGCGATGAGTTGAAGCCCGCCAGCGTGAGGGTCCCCTTGAACCCGGCGTCGATCTTGCCGAAGGATGCTATGATCCCTCTCCTTGCCCAGGTCGACCTTATCCACAGCTGTCCGGTCACTTTTGGACCGAACTCCACGAACTCCTTGGTGCTGATAACGAAGTTGGAGAGAGGCGGCACAAGAATCTTACCCTCGCTCACTTTCGTCTTGGTCCGATTCACCAGGACCTCGTCTATCGTCAGGTCGTATCCATTGGGGGTCAGGTTGGATTCCTTGAAGCCTCGGATCTTCAATTGTCCGTTTTCAATTGCGTTCACCACGTCTTTGTCTGAGAGAATTGACATCGTTCCCCCTCTAGGGTTGAATGCAACTATGGGGATAAAAGGATTTTCGAAGGGAACGAATAAATAATCAGGGACATTTGGGGTGCATGGAGTAGGTGGTGAGATGGACTTTCGATTGACCGAGGAGCAGAGGATGGTTAAGAAGATGGCCAAGGACTTTGCCGAGGAGGAGATGATCCCTTTTGTGGCAGAATGGGAGGAGAAGAACGAGATACCCATGGAGTTCTATGACAAGATGGGAAAGCTCGGGATGCTCGGCGGTCCCATACCCGAGGAATACGGCGGTTCCGGGATGGATTACGTGGCGTATCATCTCTTGATCGAGGAGGTCGCCCGCGCTTGTTCTTCGGTCAGGACGACCGTGTCCGTGCAGACTTCGCTTGCCGAGACGAATCTCCTACTGTTCGGATCGGAGGAACTGAAGCAGAAGTATCTGGTCAGGCTCGCCAAGGGCGAGATGCTAGGAGCTTGGGCGCTCACAGAACCCAACGCCGGGTCGGACGTCGGCGGGATGCAGACCATTGCCAGGGAAGAAGATGATGGGTGGGTCCTCAACGGTTCCAAGATGTTCATCTCCAACGGCGACATTGCAGGCGCGGTCATCGTCTTCGCGAGGCTTCCGAACACCAAGAGGCATGATGGTATCTGCGCCTTCGTGGTGGAGAAGGGTACGCCCGGGTTCTCCATTGGTAAGGTCGAGATCGGGACCAAGTTGGGTCTCAGGACATCTCATACCGCGGAGCTCATCTTCGAGGACTGCAAGGTCCGCAAGGAGAATCTCATCGGCAAACCCGGCGACGGATGGCATATGGCCATGGAGGTCCTGAACTCCGGCAGGCTCAGCGTGGCCGCTGGTGCTGTGGGGATAGCAAGGGCCTGTCTGGAGGCGAGCATCAAGTACGCCAAGGAAAGGTACGCCTTTGGAAAACCGATCGGAAGGTTCCAGATGATAAAGGACAAGATCGCACAGATGAGCACCGAGGTGGACGCCGCTAGGCTTCTCGTGTTGCGCGCGGCACAAAAGAGGGATCTGGGCGAGGACAATACACTCGAGGTCAGCCAGGCCAAGCTCTTCTCAGCTCAGGTGGTCATGAGAGCGGCTGACGAGGCCGTCCAGATCCACGGCGGTTACGGTTACTCATCCGAGTTCCCGGTGGAGAGGTACTTCAGGGACGCCAAGGTATGTTCCATTTACGAAGGCACGAACGAGATCCAGAAGCTCATAATTGCCGGCGCCGTCATCGGAGAGCTGGACTAGGTCTCATTCCTCCAGAACGAACTCCCACTCGCACCACAGATCGTCCGGATGTTCATCCGGTGGACAGGTCAGGCAGTTCACCTTGATCTTGGGATTCAATTCTTTTGCGAAGAGCTTCAGCCAGTTGTAGCGGACGCCCTTGCACGCGAACTCCCCCAGCCCCTTTTCGGCCCTTCTGGTCTGCACCCTGCATTTGGTGTTCCTGTACACTCCCCTGTTCTCCTCGACCTCTATCTCCTTCCTCTCGGTGTCCAGGGACCAGCAGCTCACCCTGAGCGCCTGCATGAACGAAGGGATGTCCTCTCCCGAGACACCCATGGTCTTGATCAATCTTCTGACCTCTATCTTCGCCATGCCCTCCCAGACCTTGGTGTCGATCTCCAGGGCGTCCTCGCCTCCGAACTTCCGTTCGATCCCCAAGAAATACAGTCCGTCGACCGCGAACAGGTCCCTGATGTGCATGAAGAGAACGTCTATGAGCTCTTCCTTTGACAGTTCTCTCAACCATTCTCTGTCAGGTTCTCTCCCCACGAACTTGCCGATATTCTCCGCCATTGGAATCAACCCCTCGTGTCAGTTGCTGTGCGTCAAGTCCATACTGAAGGTGGATATTTGAACTCTTCCCATCGTTTCGGTCAATAACAAACTTTAAAACCAGGTGCGGTATTCGGGACAATCAGTTATCTAAGCATCCCTCCACAACGAGGCCGTGCGGACTTTTACATCTGGACGGCCGACCTTTTTTCTTATGTTCTCTTGCTGGGCAGACCATCGAACCGATGTGTATTTATCCAAGTTCAGCAATGATTTCTTCCGGAAGTGCTTGAAATGAGGTTTCCGCGCTCGAGACTCTTGACCTGTGCGATTGGTGTTGTGACCGTTCTTCCACTGCTGTTCTCTGCCGCAATGTTGGTTGCCGCTCCCGTCGTGGCGGATGAGGGCAGGAACCTGTCCATGTTCCAGGATGTGAACCAGGACGGCAATATCGACATCGTCTTTTCTTCAGGCAAGATTTACTACAACGTTGGAGAGAACAGATACCGGACGAACGAGATCGAGTTCACTGGCACCGGATACAAGCTGAAGGAATACACTTTCTCCAACGGGACCTTGACCCCTCTCTTGAATCCCTCTTTTAACATGGAACCCTCGCCCCTATATCTGCTGGACGAGGATGGGGACGGAATCCCGGAGACGATAATCTTCATCAATTACGGCGATCTTTCAATGGTGATGTACCGCAATGACGGAACGGGAACTTTCTCCGTGGTCAGGTCACTGGACATCCAGTCCGACATGACACCCGATTACATCGCCGTCTTTGACAACAAGGAACTGAGGAAGAAGCAGGGCATGGTGGAACTTGTTTAGTTCTTTGAGATTCTCAACGCAAATCAACCAATTCATCTTCTTTCGTTCTCAGAACAATCTGGTCAACAATTCCAATGAGAACAAATGCTGTCATTTCAGCAATGTGTTATGATGTAGATTAGCGGAATTCTCGGAAGAAACAGAACAACCAACGCGAGTATTGAAAAGACAATGCCAATGATCAGCTGGTATGCTTTGAGGTATCCTCTCTTGCGTGCAACTGCCAACATCAAGAACTCCAAAATGAGCATGATTGATACCAGAATAACTGCCGATGTGGGCACGTCGAAAGGTGTGCAGCCAACGATGATTTTCCAAGGAAGAATGAACAATATGGCAAAGACAAATGCAAGAATTGCTGGCAATGTTGTGGACACAACTTGCCTGATGCTCACTCTCCCAGGTTTACTTACGGTTCTGATGGCCTCCACGGATGCAAATGGTCCTGGGGATAAATAATCCTACCGTTGGGGGTCTTTGTTACGGTCTCGTCTTGAATCTTGATTTCTGGAATGCCCCAAAGGCTCAAGGATAGTACCTGGCAACGGTCCTCGGGAATGGGATCGCATCCCTGATGTGCTCCAATCCGCAGATCCACTGGACAACCCTCTCTATTCCCATGCCAAAACCGCTGTGCTGAACCGATCCGAACCTTCTCGAGTCCAGGTACCAGTCGTATCTTGAGATGTCCTCTCCTTCCCTCTCAAGTGATTTGATGATCTCCTTGATGTCCGTATCCCTCTCAGAACCACCTATTATCTCGTCACCTATCTCGGGCGCAATGAAGTCGAAACACAACGCAACATCCGGGTTCTCTGGGTCCCTGGGTTTGTAGAACGCCATAATCTCCTTGGGGTAATGCGTCACTATCAACGGCTTTTCAAGATCTCCCATCAATGCCCTCTCTTCCAGAGTCCTCAGGTCCTTGCCCCAGTCAACGTTCATACCTTTCTTCTGCAGCATCTCGATGGCTTCGTCATACTTCATTCTGGGAAACGGCGGGACCTGGGATTTCAGATATTCGGGGTCCCTCTTCAGCGCTTCCAGTTCAGGTAGGTTCCTTTCCGCCACCGTCTGGCAGATGTGTGAGATTAACTTCTCTCCTTCCTTGATGCATTCGTCCATCCCTTCCCAAGCGATCTCCATCTCGGCGTGCCAGTACTCAGTAAGATGTCTCGTGGTCCTGAACTTCTCCGCCCTGAAGGATGGTGCGATGCAGTATATCTTCTCCAAGGCCATGACCATCGCTTCGGCGTAGAGCTGCCAGCTCTGGGCGAGGTATATCTCCTTATCGTAATAGTCCACCTTGAAAAGCGTTGAACCGCCCTCTACCATGGACGGTGTCAGAATGGGAGCCTGGACCTCCCAGTAGCCATTGTTCCTGAAGTAATCGTGAATCGACCCAAAGACAGCGGACCTTATCTTCAGAACATTGGTCATCTTACGGCTTCGTATCCAGAGGTGCCTTTGGTCAAGCAGGAGCTCGGTGCTCTGGTCCTTTGTGATCGGGTATTTGTCCGCAAAGCCCACGACGTTGAACCCGGATGCCCTGATCTCATATCCTCCCGGCGCCCTCTCGTCCTTTGCGACCGTGCCCTTCGCTATCACCGAGGACTCTATCAATGCCCTCTCAGCGTCCGAGAAATCCTTCTCCGGGACGTCGTCCTTGTTGACGGTGACCTGAACGACTCCAGTAGAATCTCTCACAACTACAAACACCAAGCTTCCGCTGCTTCTGGTCCGATAAATCCAGCCTTTGATCTCAACCTCTTTTCCCTCATAATCGTCCGAGAGGATTTCGGCTATCTTAGGCATTCTCTCGTAAATGGTCTTTTGACTAATCTAATTTTTGCCGATTGTGGAGGTAACTACTAATAATCCACTGTGCCATTCATTCTCTGGAGGTAGGGATGTTTGAGTGAATCCAATATGGCGAAACTTCTGTGTGTTTTCATTGTCTCGTTTCTTCTGTTTTCGTCTTTGAACATTCTGAGCCTCTCGACAAATAGTGAAGACTCCCGTCTCTCTGGAACTTCAGGATTCGAGTCCAAGAATATACTCCTCTACTATGGCAATGGAGGTCCAGCACCAGGTTATTTTGGCTATGGTAAAGCGAACTTCTCAATGTTGCAGGACATATACAATCTTCAAGGATGTCCAACCACATACACAGATGTCTGGCCAAATGATCTGAACGCATATAGAGTAGTTTTCTTGATAGTCCCAGGCCAACATGGCGACGCGGGTTCACACTTCTTCACGTATTCTCAGATTCAGGATTTCCATGAGTTCTTGCTATCTGGAGGGAGGCTGGTCGTGCAAGGAGAGCACAGTGGCGCTTTTGGGATAAACACTGTGAATCACTTGTTGTCGGACCTAGGCCTAGGGATTCAGCAGAATGGTGACAAGACATTCTCTGGCTCCTGGTGGCCCCCCGCTACCGACATTACCCCTGACCAAATCACTGAAGGTGTCGCAGCTTTGGTCTTCGACGCCGCCTCGACATTCTATATCACCGGGGCTGCTACCAGTCTCGTTAGGGATTACAGAGGTGATGATGTTGTTGTAGTTGAGCATGTGCCTCTTGCCCCTCCAAGGCCAGGAGGAGACGTTTTGGTGTGGGGGGACACTCAAGTCCTGGACAACCATCAGCTCCAGGACAAAGAAGGCGATGGACTTCATGACAACCTCAGATTCGCCGATAACATCGCGATGTGTGCAAGACAGTTGCCCATTGCGGACGCGGGCCTGGACCAGACCGCAGACGAGGGCGATACTGTGACCATGGATGGAAGTGCTTCCATGGCTTCTGTTGTCTATCCACCTTCGGACCCGAGCTTGGTGACAATATGGCATATGAACCAAGATTTTGAGAATTCTGCGCCTCTCAAGGCTGGAATTGAGTCATATGAGTGGGATTTCGAGAGCGATGGCGTATTCGATTATATGGAAACACCTGTGGATGCACCGGATGGAGTGTTTGATGGAACGACAACTCACATATACGGAGACAATGGCGTGTATAATGCAACTCTAAGGATTTCTGACGATACCGGTGCTCAGGACACCGACACCTGTGAGGTCACAGTCAGCAACGTTGCGCCAACTTTGACCATAAGCCCCTTTTCTTGGGATGTGGAAATCGGTCTCAGGGTAGCTGGTAGAAAGTACAATGACGTCGGCATGACCGTGTACGAGAATGGAATCCTTGTAAGCTCTGTCCGGATAGAGCGACATCCGGGTGCCCCGAAAAGTCAAACAGCTTCCTTGCGAATCACTCTCGACCCTTCCAAGTTCTACAATGCCAAGGTAACTTTCACTTCTGAGGATCCACCGGATTTGGGCGGGAATCCCGTCTGGATGTACGTAGAGTTCGAAGACGGCACTATTGTGGAGATTAACCACGCTTTCAATGTTCAGCAGTCGAAAATCCGAGACAGCGTCCACTGGAACCATGTTGAGCCTTGGCACGTGAACATCACTGAGGTCATGCTCGGACATGGTGCCGTTCTAGTGGCAACTGCCACGGATCCGGGCAGTGACGATCTGGGATTCAAGTGGAGTTTCCAGACCTCCACTACGTGGTATAATAATGACGGCAGTACGGGATCGTTTCCAACAGACTCATACCCAAGTCCCGAAGGAGTTACTCCATTCTCTGTCATTTATACTGTGGCTTTCATCTATAGCGGACCAGAGACTCTTACCCTCACCGTGGAAGACGATGATGGCGGGCTAGCAATGGCGACTATTGACCTGGACTAGGAGTGTCCCGATTGCCCGATTTCCTGCTCCAGGATTGAACTAGAATGCTCAACACCTCATCATTCTACCCTTTCGATCAGGCTTGACAAAACACTTCTCAGAACTCTGATGCTTGTTGAGTAATCTTCCAGACTTAATCTCTCATCCGGGGTGTGATCCAATTTGGAATCTCCCGGTCCGTATGCCACGATGGGAACATCCCAGTGATTGCCCAGAACGTTCATGTCCGACGTCCCGAGCTTCTTCTTGTATGTGGGTGAGCCTTCCTCTTCTCTTATCGCCGAGACAAAAGCCCTCGTCAGGAAACTGTTCTTACTGGAGACTATGGGTGCTTCTTCTGATGCCCAATGCAGATCACCGCTGCCAAGTTGTTCAATGCTGGCTTTGACCTCTTCTATGTTCGCGGCAGGCGGGACTCTCACATCTATTTGCATCTCCACTCTCGTGCGAAGTCCATCATTCTCCGTATTGAAGGAGACCAATCTGGGTGTAAGCGAATTGAAGGCCGAATCCCCGAACTGTGCACTGCAGTAATCGTTCAATCCGTTCCAGAACTCCACTCCCATCTCCGCAGAGTTCGGGTCCGGCGTACCTGTGTGCCTGTTGACTTCCTCTATTATGTACCGCAACCTGAGGCAACCCTTGTAGCCTATGGCGACCGAATCCCAACCGCTCGGTTCTCCGATTATGATACATCTGGGATTGTACTTGTCCAGCAGATTTCTTGCTCCGCGAGAATCTCCCTCTTCGTCAACCACACCTATGACCGTTATCCTCTTCCCGGCTGTGTTCTCCAGACCTGAAGCGGCACAGATCATCGTAGCCAGTGGACCTTTCGCATCCACGCTTCCTCTGCCGTGCAGTAATCCATCCTCCACTCTTACCGGGATCTCTCCAGGCACCGTATCCATATGACCCACAAGCAGGATCTCCTCGGGACCATCGCCCATTATGCCGACAGCATTCCCAACTTCATCAACATGAGATCGAAAACCATTCTCGTTCATCGTCTGGACCAGGTATTCTGCCAACTGCCCCTCATCGTTCGTCGGGGAATACATTGAGACCATTGTCTTGAGCAATTCCAGTTCATCCATCTGCGATCAGCTCTCCCAAAACGTCCACCGCGAAGTCGATCTGCTCTCTTTCTATGACCAGCGGAGGCAGGAATCGAAGCACCGTGCTTCCTGAAGATATCGCCAGAACGCCTCTCTCGGCGAGTCCCATGATTATGGGTTTCACCTTCTCCTTCAGCTCCACCCCGACCATCAGTCCCCTCCCTCGGACCTCTCTTATCTTCTTGCTTTTGATCTCTCCCAGTCTGGTCAGGAGGTGATCTCCCATCTCTGCCGCTCTCTCGCACAAACCCCTGTCCACGATGTACTTTATCGACGCCAAAGCAGCAGCGCATGCTAACGGATTGCCGCCGAAGGTCGTCGAATGACTGGCCGGAGGAAGATCGAATATCTCGTCCCTTGCGATCATAGCCCCCATCGGGAAACCGCCAGCCATAGATTTGGCAACGCACATGATGTCAGGCTCGACCGAATAGTGCTCAAAGCCCCACATCTTTCCAGTTCTCCCAAAACCGGTCTGGACCTCATCCATTATCAACAATGACGCGTGCTCGTCGCAGACCTCCCTCACTTGCCGAAGGTAGTCATCCGGAGGCAACCTCACCCCCGCTTCACCCTGTATGGGCTCAAGCAGGACGGCTGCAACATCATCACAGATGTGCTCGTTCAAGGAATCGATGTCACCGTAAACGACATGCTCGAAGTCCGGTACCAGTGGTTCGAAAGGTTCTCGATAGTTCTTGCCCCATGTCGCGCTCAATGATCCGTATGTCTTGCCGTGGAAACCTCTCTTGGCTCCGATGATCCACTTCTTCTTGGTGTGCCCTCTGGCGAACTTGATGGCCGCTTCCACAGCCTCAGTGCCGGAACTGCAAAGGAACGATCTTGTCAGCGGACCGGGTGTTATCTCGGCCAGCTTCTCCAGGAGCTGCTCCCTCTGGTCATTGTGGAAGAGACTGTAGACGTACATCAGTTGCTCTGATTGCTGCCTTATTGCCGCTGTAACGTAATGGTTGCCGTGGCCCACGTTCATCACGCCGATGCTCGCTCCCATGTCCAAGTACACATTGCCCTCACTGTCCCAGAGCCTCGCTCCCATGCCTCTGACGATCTGCATGCCTCTTTTCGGGTACTGGCGAGAATTGTGATCATCCTCTGTTCTCATTCGATCACCGTTCCGGCTCCGTTCATGGCATCCGTTACTGGCATCTCCGTGTTCGCGTCACTAAGTATGACCCGTCGGATTCCAGATTCCAAGGCCTCCTTCGCTCCGAGCATCTTCTTCCTCATCCTGCCCTTGGCGTAGTTCATCGAGTCATCGACTGTAATTCTGTCAATAGGCCGATCATTCTCCAGATCCATCAGGCCTGGAACATTGGAAAGGAATATCAGGGTCTCAGCTCCCAATGCACCTGCGATCGCAGCGGCCGCCCTGTCCCCGTCCACGTTTACCGCTTCATTCTCATGGGATACCGCTATTGGTGCCACTACCGGAAGTTGACCGGCATCGAGCAGGGTTCTCAGCACCTCTACGTTCACCGATTCGATCTTGCCCGTGTAATCCCCGCGAAGGACCTTCTTCTTCCCGTCTTCTATTATCTTTATAGCATCCTTTCTTCTTGCGCGCAGCACCCCACCGTCAACTCCTGTAAGTCCGACCGCATCGATCCCCAGTTCCCTGAATGAGGATACTATATCCGCGTTTATCTTGACATTGGCCATCTCGAAGATATCCATCGTCCTCTTGTCCGTGAACCTGCTGGTGTAACCTGAAACTGATGTGACCATTCGGGGTGGATGGCCGGCCTCCTGGGACATCTTGTTCACCAGTGAAGAACATCCGTGTACCAGGACGAATTGATCAAAGCTAGCCAGGTCTTGGATGACGTTCTGAATGTTAATCCCTTCAGCGCCGCCGACCTTCACAACTATCATTCAATCACCTAGATGGGATGGAGCCCGATCGTCTCCAGACCCAGAGTCTCCTCGAATCCGTACATGACATTCATACACTGAACGGCCTGACCAGCGGCTCCCTTCATCAGATTGTCTATGGCGCTCATGACCACCAGTCGGTTGTTCCTGCTTTCCCTTTCGAAGCCGATATCGCAGTAATTCGACCCGATCAGAAGCTTGGGTTCCGGATAGCGGTATATCCCGCTCTTCTCCTTTACTATCCTGATGAACGGCTCGTCACCGTAGGCCGATCTGTAGACTCCCCAGACATCCTTCTCCTCCAGTGGCTCGTCCAGGAAGATGTGACATGTGGACAGTATTCCCCTCACCATCTCCACCGCGTGCGGTGAAAAGGCGGCATCCACGCCCAGTTCCTGCTCCATCTCCGCCGTGTGCCTGTGCATGGTTGGCTTGTAGCTCCTGACCACCCCGCTCCTTTCAGGATGATGTGTTGATTTGGAGCTTTTTGCGCCCGTTGCCGAGGACCCAACCTTGGAATCTATGACAGCGGTCCCCGTGATGAGTCCTTCCTTTGCCAGAGGGTGCAGTCCCAGTATCGCAGATGTGGCCAGACAACCTGCCCCACTGACCAGTCTTGCCTTTCGTATCTCTTCTCTATGCAGTTCCGGGATGCCGTATGCAGCTTCTTTCAACAGCTCTGGATTTGGATGCTCCACGCCGTACCACGTTTGGTAATCTTCAGGGTTCCTCAGTCTGAAATCTCCGCTCAGGTCTATCACCCTGTCAGCGTGCTCCAGGAATTCCGGCATTCTCTCCATGGTCATCCAGTGGGGAAGCCCGCAACACAATAGATCATAAGAATCCAGTTCGTCCATTCCGGAGAACTTCAGGTCAGTGACTCCCCTGAGATTGGGGTGAACCCGCTTGACCATCTTGCCCTTGTACGATTCGGAAGTTATAGTTGAGATCTCAACCTCTGGATGCATAAGCAGAAGCCTGATCAACTCTCCACCAGTGTAGCCGGAACCTCCCACGATCCCGACCCTCATCTGCGCCCTACCTCCTCCACGTAATCGATTATCTTGGCCGGTATGTTCACACCTGAAGGCCCCACCGAGTTCCTGAACTCCATCGTGTAGTTCACCTCGTTCACGAGTGGACCGTCGGGAGTCTCGAAAATGTCGACTGCCAGCACACCTCCGCCAACTGCTTCACTGGCCTTGAGGCTGATCTCGTTCATTTCATCGGTGACCTCGCATCGGCTCACCTCGCCGCCCCTTGCGGTGTTGGTTATCCAGTGCTTGGAACTTCTGTAGATGGCGGCAACCGTCTCATCCCCCACAACAAACGTCCTGATGTCCCGACCGGGTTTCTCGATATACTCTTGAACATAGAATATTGAATGATGGTAGCCGCCGAGTATGACCTTGTGTTCCAGTATCGTTTCCCCAGCTTCCCTATCGTTTATCTTGGACAGCAATCTCCCCCATGACCCGGTGACCGGTTTCAGTACGACCGGGTAGCCGATCTTCTCCATGGCCTGCAGAGCCATTTCCGGCGTGAAAGCGACTATCGTTTTTGGAATTGGAACGTTGCTTCGAGCAAGTGCAAGCGAACTCGTCGCCTTGTTCCCGCATATCCTGGCGACATCGTGGGTGTTCACAGTCGGGATTCCGTACAGGTCGAAGAACTCCAGTGCATGCAGGGCCCTTGAGTGGCTGACGCTCCTCTCGAGGATCACGTCCATGTCCCAGCCGTTGTTCTCGATCTCGAACATGCATACCCTGTCGTCGATCTTCTGCAGGTCGACGTTCCGGTTACGTATCTCCTCAAGGAGCATCTTCTCGTCTTTTCGGATAATCGAATATAGGAATCCCAATTTCATGTCATCCCACCATCCTGGTTACTCGCCCCAATCTTCCTCTTCTTGAGGTGCAAGGGCCAACGCGACGGGATTGTCGGTGACGACCTCAAGCTCTGTGCCGCATTCCGGACAATCCACGATCTCTCCCTTTTCGGGTTTTGATAGCGCTATCTGTGCTCCGCATTCGATGCATTCGGTCATGACATCACGCATCCATTTCTAACAAAACCATTATATAAGAACTCATTGTGACTATAATCACAAAATGGAATGGTGGAAGTTATGGTGACAGTCAGCCACGTTGCCCAGAAGCTGGTCAGGGACAGGGTCTTTGTCATGGAGGCGATGAGCAGGGGAATCGTTTCATTCGGTTCGTTGGCAGAACAGCTCAAGCCAGATATCGAGAAGGAATTGGGCAAGAAGGTCAAACATCATGCGATAGTAATGGCCCTGCGCAGGTATGCAGAGACGCTCAAAGAGAAGGGCAAGGTCACCTTCGATTACACATCCGAGATCATACTGAAGACAGACATATGCGACATAGCAGTCCGCAGATCACCAACACTACTGGACAAGCTCAAGCAACTGTACGACATAGTCGATTTCGAAACCGGTGACATCCTCAACGCCGTCCACGGAAGATATGAGGTCAGCATAGTGACCAATGAGAGATATCGGGAGAGGGCCCTGAAGTTCCTGAAGGGTGAGAACATACTGAATGTGGAGACCGGCCTGGTGTCTTTGACACTCACCTTCTCCAAGGATTTCCTGTACACCCCTGGCGTCATCTTCAACATCGTCAGGAACCTGGCATGGGACAACATAAACATCCTCGAAATCGTCTCCACCAACACAGAGCTCACTTTCATCCTCAACAAGGAGGACGCGGTGAGAGGCTACGAGGTGCTCGAGAGGGTCGTGGGCAAGGGTCGATGAGACTAGTTCGAAGACCGTCCAGCAATACTTAATAGTCAGTGAATCCATATACCGTCCAGGAGGTGGGGTTTCTTGAGTTCCTCAATTCCAATGAAACTAGCGTGTGTTCTCTTACCTTTGGTGTTGGTGATACCTGTTGCGAATGTTTTGAGCTTTCCTCCAGAGGTCCAGGAAGTGGATGATTTCAAACCTCTTGGACTGGAGACGAATGAGATATTGCTGTACTACGGCAACGGCGGACAGGCTCCTCCTCAAGGCGAGGGACGCGGGATATTCTATGACCTTAAGGCATACTACGACGGCATCGGATTCCCGACGACCTACACGGGCACCTGGCCAGCCGATCTGAACGATTACAGAGTCATCTTCCTCATAATGCCCGGGATGTGGAACGATAACGGGATATACTTCTTCTCATCCACCCGTGTCGACCAGTTCAAGGACTTCCTGATGAACGGCGGAAGGTTGGTCGTTCAAGGAGAGCACAGCGGGGCCTTCGGGATCGATACCGTCAACAAGCTCCTCTCGGACCTCGGATTGGGGATTCAGCAGAGGTCCGACAACAGGCTGTTCTACATCGAGCCCGCGGCCGATGACATCACCGCCGATCAGATCACGTCCGGTGTCGAGGATCTGGATTTGGATGGAGCTGGCGTCTCATCGCTTGTTCTTTCCGGAACAGCCAAGAGCCTGGTGAGGGACAGGATGGGTTACGACTTGGTGGCAGTTGACCAGATAGCCGGTGCACCAGCCAGACCGGGCTCGGATGTGGTGGTGTACGGCGACACCCAGGTCCTTGATGACTATCAACTACGGAACAAGGACGGCGATGGCGTATTCGACAATTACGCATTCGCGGACAACCTGATAATCTGGGAGTCGAGTAACCGACCTCCGGAGGCCGTTCTGAGCCCACCGTCACAGACCATCTTCGAGGGCCAGACCGCCTACTTCAGCGGTTACGGATCGTTCGATCCTGACCCAAAGGTGGATATGATCTTCGTTGTCGATACATCCCCAAGCATGCCCGACGAGTGGACCATCCTGACCACGACACTACCTCAGATAGAGGCCGACCTCATAGCCCAGGGATATGACCTGGACTTCGTTGTTTACGGCATGGACCACGGAACAGAGACCCCCACCAAGTTCCCGGTGATGGACGGCTGGCTGGACTACGGGGCACGCTATGATGTTTACGGGAACATCCTCCAGGACTGTCTGAGGAACAAGATGATCAGCAATCCCCTCAGCTACAATGTCGAGACCGCAAACCCTTCACCCGGTCTCATTGACCTGACAAAACGGTGTGACTATTTCAACAAGAAGATGTCGGAAGGATGGGCGCAAGGGGCAGCCTATGTCGCGCTCAATCATCCGTGGCGCGAAGCCTCGACAAGGATCGTCGTTCCCATAGGCGATTCGGCACCTTGGACGCAGCTCGGGGACGGGAGTCCCGGCAAGAGCTGGTGGGGCAGACCGTTCGTGGTCCAAGGCGATTGGGACGTGATAAACGAGACTTCGGATATCCTGAACGACAACGATGTCGTGGCATTCCCGATGTACGATGAGTCGATTGACCCGACGGGACCAGCCATCGGCGTTCAGCAAGCACTTTTCATCTCCATGGGAGAACAGACCGGCGGCTCGGCATTCGCGATCGATGACGCACAGAGTTTCCTGGATAACGTTGACGTTCTCATCATGTCCGCCATACTGGAATATTCGTGGGACTTCGACGCGAACGTGGATCTGGATTGGGACGGGAATTACATCAATGACGACGAATCGAACGGTATGAACGTGTCCCATACTTACTATGATGATTGCGACTGCACCGTCACCCTAACCGTCACCGATGTCGGCGGGGCTTCAGCGCAGGCCCAGGCCAGCATCCTGGTTCTCAACGTGGCACCATCGGTACAGTGGACCAGCGAGAACCTGGATGGAATTGAAATCGCTCCACCCTATCCCGAGGGCGACAACATCCAGTTCAACGCCATCTACTACGATCCAGGTATCTATGACACTCACACGTTCGACTGGGACTTCGGCGACGGCACGATGCTCATAGGGGGTTCTACGACCGAGGTTCACGCATACGGGGACAACGGGACCTACACTGTGGTCCTGACCGTTACAGACGACGACGGAGGCGTTGGTGTGGATGACACCCCGCCCTTGGATGTCCTCAATGTGGACCCGAACATCACCGAATTCGTGTATCCTCCATTGACGGTCTACGAGGGCACCACGCCCTACGACCTCGTAGCGAGGTTCACCGATCCAGGCTGGCTGGACACGCACAATGGAACTATTGATTGGGGAGATGGAACTGTCGTCAATGCGGGCCTGGGCGAGGAGAACTTACCACCTGATGCGACCGGCAGGTTCTCTGCATCCCACATCTACGGGGACAACGGTGTCTTCACGGTCACTGCTACAGTGTTCGATGATGACGGTGGCTCTGATATACAAAGCACTGACATCTCGGTTGCTAACCTCCCTCCGGAAGTGAAAGTCAAAGGATCCAACATCATCAACGAGGGCGATTCGGTCACCCTGACGGCGGACATCACCGACGCTGGAAGCGACGATGTGTCCATAACATGGGATTGGGGTGACGGGACCTCTGAGACCAGGGAATACTACAACGACGGCGTCGGTCCAGATCCACCCAACAGCCCTCTGGGCGTGTGGCCCATGGGCGTTCAGGATATCGCTTCGCACGCTTACGGGGACAACGGCAACTTCACCGTGACTGTGACAGTGACTGACGACGATGGGGGAGCGGCGGTCGTTACGGAGACCGTCTATGTGCTGAACCTGGCACCGACCATCTCGGCCATCGGCGCGTTCGTGAACGCGAGCATCGTATTCAGGATCGCAGGTGAGAAGTGGCACGATGTGGAGTTCTACCTGTACGAGGACGGCGTCGAGATCGGCTATGCGCATCTCATCCGCTATCCCGGCAGCCCGGATGACCAAGCGGTCACACTGGCTGACGTCTCACTGACCTTCTCTTCCCGCTTCTCGTTCGTGGCATACTGCACCCCGGATGACGACCCGATAAACGGACAGCCTAACGGGGCGAACCCAGGATGGGTGATACTGAAGTTCGAGGACGGCACCGAATCCAGGCTGCACCACACCTTCAACGTCATGCATCCAGAGACATACGTATGGGAAGAGGACGACCTCAGCCCGTACCTCGTTGGACACAACGTCTCCTTCCTGGCGACCGCCTCCGACGTAGGGAGCGATGACCTGACATTCTACTGGGACTGGGGTGACAGCACCACGAGCTCCAACACCTATTACAACAACGGCGTTTCACCCGATCCGGCAATGAGCCCTGACATCAACCCGATAACCGTCACCGACTACACCACACACGCTTACACGTCCGTCGGACCGTTCACCATCACGCTGACGGTCTACGACGATGACGGCGGTTCTGCCTCCATGACATATGTCTTCTGAACGTGACGTGGCTTGAAGAAATCTAGATATAGCCAGTGGGCGTTGATGGAATCGTGATCAGGAAGGCCACCGTGGAGGACCTGCCTATTCTTCTAGGGCTGGAAAGGATATGCTTCAGCAAGGCGCGCTATACCAAGGACCAGATCGATATGTTCCTCAGGGGGGAGAACGAGGAGACCTTCCTTTTCTTCGATGAGAACGACCCAGTTGGATCGGTGATGCTCTCCGCTAGAGGTATGAAGGGGAAGGTGGTGTCCATAGGGGTCCATCCGGAATGGAGGAAGAAAGGGGTCGCCAGGGATTTGATGACGACGGCTGAGAAATGGTTTGCGGATTCCGGGGCGACCGAGGTGGACCTGGAAGTCGGTGTCCAGAACCCGGAAGCTCTGAACTTGTATTCCACTCTGGGCTACAAGGTCGTAAAGGTGTTGAAGGGCTACTATGGCGGGAAAGAGGACGCATACCTGATGAGGAAGGAGTTCGAATAGGTGATGAACGGGATGTACGGCGTGGTTCTTTGCTCAAGATGCAGGAAGGCAATGGGGGCAGACCTGAGGAACGAGACGGCCAGATGTCAATGCGGGAATGTGCTCAAGCTCAAGGAGATGAAGAAGTTCTTTGAATCTACTAATCAGAGAGAGGTTGCCTCAGCGGTCGCCAGGATGAACGCCGAGCTGGAGGGAGGGACCGAAGAATGGGAGGCACTTGCGGAGGAATCTGCCAAGCCAGATGCGGACGATCCATACTCCAGAATGGTCTCCGAGGCGTCCACCTTGACCGATCCTCAAGAGAGAATGGAGCTCGTGGTCAGAGGTCTCACCGACATCCAGGGCAGCTTCACGAGAGATGATCTTCAGAAGGCGCTCAGGATGTTGGGGGTCAGGGAAGTCGACAAGTGCCTGGAGCTCATGCTCAGGGAGAGCATCATCTACGAGCCCGAGCCCGGCGTCTTCCGCGCCGTTTAGCGACCTTTAGAATTATCATGATGGCTATGATGGCCACTACGAGAATCAACAACCACTCGAACAACGGCACAGGCCTTCCGTCGTGACCCAGCTTCACCGTGACCGTTCCGGTGGCGTCGTATGCCCTGTCCACGTAGTAGTCGTTGATCTCCGGCGATTGTGACGGTCTTGGGATGAACGAATAGGAGAAATAATAGTCTTCCAGATGGTCCCCATCCCCGTCGGATTCGAAGTCGGCGAACCTGTTGGCCCCTCTGACGAGGAACTCGTCGTTCACCATGTCTATCGTGACGTTCACTCCCCCGTTGGTTGTTGGAACATAAGCCTCCATCCAGCCGTGGCCCACCCATTCGTGGGTCAACGGGTTGTACATGGCTCCCAGCTCCGGCCAGGCCGGTATCCCCATCTCCCTCGCAATGGCAACGAACAGGAAGGACATGTCATCGCAGTCCCCCGTCCTGTCGTTCAGCGTCGCGCTGGAAGTCTTGACGCCTCCGCCCTCTCTCGTGCTGTACTCGAAGTTCTTGTCCAGGTACTTGAAGATGGATTCAAGGTTGTCGTAGACCGATCCTCCCTGCACCTCAAGCTGTCTGGAAATGGAGACGATGTCCGGATGCGTGGTCTCTATCCTCCACTCATCGTGGTTGTACTGGACCGCAAGAGCGTTGAAGGAGGGATCGAACTTCCTGGCCTGGTCCACCGTCAGGGATGTGTCCGAGTCGATGTCCCACCACACCGTCCAGGTCCTGTACGTAGTCCTGACAGTTATGACATCGCCTGACGCGGCATCCCAGTCCATCCAGTCGTAGCCGTATTTCTGCAATATCGTGGGTTGCGGGTTGGTGGTGATCGACAGGACCCTCTGAGTGCCTGGCAGGTTCTTGGATTGGGGAATGTCGAACCCGAAGCTCTGGACGTTGGATATGGACATCTTCCTCTCAACCGTGAACTCGGCCATCTCCGGGAACTGACGGTAGGACATCGGGTTAAGCCACTGGAAGGGCGAATCCCTCAATTGGGGGACCAGCATCAATGCGAGAATGAGAAGAAGGAACGAGATCACTATTACCTTGAAAATGATGAAGCCCTTTCCAGACTTCCTTCTTGGCGGTGGCCTCCGCACCCTTCTTGCCCGGACGGGTCTTGGTCTGGACACACGTCTTGCCACTTTTGGCTTTGGTGCTTTAGGTCTTATCGCCGGGGCCACAACCCTCGGTGGCGGTGGGGGTGGGGGCAGATTTTCCTCGAACACCAGGGGTCGAGGGGGAGGTGGAGGTGGTGGAGAATCCATTTTTGAATAAATCTACCGCTTCGACCATATAAGTTACGAGCCAATTTTCATTTTGCGAATTGTCCTTCTCTTCCTCTTCTTTTCCTTATCTGGCAGGGTCTCTGGAAGGATCCGGGTGTACACGTGAACGTACAGGAGGATGGAGAAGACGGCGGCAACGACCATGGATATCGCTGAAAGGACCTGGTTCGTTCCCAGGATGAAGGGGATGATCATCACCGCGAATGCGACCCTGGCTATCATCGCCTGGATGAAGTAGTTCCACACATATCCTGTGGCGCTTCCGTATCCTATGTACGCGCCAGTGCTGGCGTGCAGCGAACACACGCTTATCGAATATACCGCGGCGAGTGCGACCGCTACGTAGGCCGTTGCAGTGTTGAACTCGACCGGCATCAGTATGAAGCTGGTCATGAGCATGGTGATCGAACTTATGCCCACGCCCAGAGAGAGCCCGTAGAAGGTGGTCTCGAACTTCAGCTGGAACTGCTTCAAGTTGACCACCACGAACTTGAAAAGCTCCTCGAAGAGAGCAAAGCCTATCAACAACGCCAGCAGGATCAGGAGGTCAGACGCTGCCGGAAAGGTGAAGGACATGAACGCTGAGGCTCCCCCGAATATCATTCCTCCCGCGAAAAGCATGAAAAGTCTACTGGAATCAAAAAGGGCCTTGTCCACGAAGGGGACGTCGTATCTCCTCATGGCATGGAAGAGAAAGGCCAAAGCGGGGCCGATTCCCAGCAATCCAGCCACCACAACTCTGTAATCAACCACATGAGGTCAAATGCAAGCGGACATATTATTCCTTTTGTCGCCCGTTTCACCCAGGCCCGCATGGCCACATTACTTCCTGGACTTGAGAAATATACCAATAAGTATTTATTTCTAAGACTGATAATTTTATCCTGTATAGACATCGGTGTTTCCGTTGGCTAAGAAAGAGAGACTCTGCCCTCTCTGTCAAAAACCTCTGGAAGAAGGCGAAACCACCTGCAAGGACTGTGAAGAGAAGATCCTTCAGGAAGCCACCGAGACCTTGAAAGCGGTCATGGAGCCAGAGGAGACAGAGGACATTGACGACCTGGGCATCGACCTGGACGACCTAGAGAAAACGCTGTCCGAGATCGCTGACTCAGAGGAAGAGCCCAGTCTATACCTTTGTCCTGTTTGCGGTGTTCTGCTGGCTGACGGGGCCACAGACTGTCCCAGATGCGGTGCCGAGTTCTTGGATGATGGGGAACCGGATGAGGATGAGAAAGAGGAAGAGCCGAGGGGCATTCTCTGCATGGAGTGCGGCGGTCTGATCGAAGAAGGTCTGTCCCAGTGCCCGCATTGCGGCGTCCAGATCATTGAAATCGCCGATAAGAAGAAGGTCATGGCCGCAAAGCCCTCTTCGGATGCATTGTATCTCTGTCCCAGATGCGGGGCGTTCCTTAAGGCGGACGCCGAGTCATGCGACATCTGCGGAGCCCGTCTGGACGAGAAGAAGAAGATCGGCCTCGGTGACATTGACAAGATTGCTCCAGAGATTCCAGATTCAGATATTGGCATGTGTCCCACATGCGGTGCGTTCCTAGATCCAGAGACAGAGACGTGCGAGATATGCGACGCCAAGATCACAGAAGAGGCTGAGAGAGAGGCAGAGGAGCTCCTGAGCGAGCTCACGTCTGAAGATGAGGAGAAGATGGAAGAGGGCCCGGTCGAACCCGAACAGGAGCTAGTGGAAGCCGAAGCCGAGGTCCCATCAGAAGATGAGACCCCTCCAGAGGGGGAAGAGGCCGAAGCAGGGGTGCCCGTATCCGAGGACGAGGAAGCTGCCATTCTCCAGGAACTGATGGCCCAAGAGGCGCTGGACCTGGAGGAACAGATCGTCGACGGAGATGAACTGGGGATCGAGGAGGAGATAGCGGCCGAAAAGGAGGCCGAGCTCGAGGAAGAGCCCCTTGTCATTGAGGAGCCAGAACCGGAAGAAGAGACTCCTGAGAAGACAGACGAAGAAATTCCAGATGTTGAGGACGGAGGTCCCGAAGATGTTCCCGAACCTGTCGAGGTCGAAGCTCCCGAGGAGGAAGGAGAGCCAGAGCTCGGCGAGATAGATCTGGAGATCGACGATTTCTTCGAGAAACTGGAGTCAATAGAGATAGAGAAGACCATGGAGGAAGCCCGGCTGGCACCCGAGCCCGAGCTGGTGGCCGAGGTCGAGCTGGGCGGAGAGCCAGAGCCCAGAGAGCTGCCCAGAATAGCGGCCCAGATCGATTCAGAAGATCTCATACGGAGGGGCAAGGCCAAGGAAAGGGCCAGAAGGGTCTCATGGGCGGCAAAGAGCCAGGGTCTGCCCAAGTGGCGCGAATACGGGGCCTTCGCGGCAGTGATATCCACCGGGATCGAATATGTGGCATTGCAGTTCCGACCGCCATTCTACGAGTGGATCGTTATCTTCCTGTTCGCTATTCTCTTCGCCATAGGCATCTCATTCGTTGTCCTGAGCTTCGGGAGCATTCCCAAGAGGCTTGGAAGGAACTCTCTGCTCCTGTGGTTGGGAGCCGTTCTCGTCATTCTTGTACCCATTCTTCACTTCGTAGAGGTCGCCTCAGTGCTGCCGTGGATCGACTACGCCCTATTGATCGGCGGTCTGGCCGCGATCATGTTCGGGATATTTCTGATGGGACGGGGCATTCAGACCCACATGATCTGGACTGCAGGGTCCATGATGATATTCTTCGTTGGTCTCCCGCTTGCATTCCCTATGGGTAGCTGGCCGCCCAGTCCTGCCATCGAGATCTCTGTTTTCGTTCTGGGTTCCGGCCTGATCATAACAAGTTTCGGATTCATCATCTACGACAAGTGGCTGAAGGTCGTCATAGACACCCAGATCCTCTACGGTGACCGGAGCATGAGGCGCAAGAGGCCGGCCGAATCCCTCGGGAACTATGATGCGGCGATCAGGGCCTCTGGCTCACTGTCAGGCATACAGGATGCCCCTTCGAACTCGGATCTGCCGTGGTACAGCAAGGGTGCGGCGCTCACAATTCTGGGTAGGTACGACGAAGCTCTGGAGTGCATCGATGCCGCCTTGAAGATCAATCCGGAGAACGAGATCGCCTGGGTCAACCGGGGGACCGCACTCTCAAGACTGGGGAAGTACAGGGAAGCCCTCAAGTCCTTCAACCAGGCCATAAAGCAGAATCCCTCGTACGAGGTCGCCTGGAACAACAAGGGGAACTCTCTCGCACGCCTGAAGAGGTACGACGAGGCCATCAAATCGTACGACATGGCCATCGAGATCGACGAGATGTACCGAGAGGCATGGGTGAACAAGGGATATATCCTGGCGAAGATGGGCAGGTACGAGGACGCGGCCAGGTGTGCGGACTTCGTTGCCAGTTTCTCGGTTGCAAGATGATGTTTCTGGTCCGGCCAGCTATATATTGAGGTTCGCTCCAATGTTTATTTATACGCTGTAGACCAATTTTGCGGGTAGTGGGTAGAAGAGGGGTTCATTTGAAAGATAGGAACTCACCGCATCAAAACAATCGTGGGCTAGTTTTGGTATTGCCTCTGGTCTTGGCACTTACAATCTACGCTTCGCTGGCTTCAGTTCTGTTCACATCGAACGTGGTGCAGGCTCAGAACGATCTTGACTATATCATAATCACAGATTCTCCCAACGGGACAGCTATAGACAACATGACCTACGATGTGGGAGAGAATGATACGTATTACTGCTCTGGGTACAACTACACTACAGGGTACCTGGGCCTTGAAAGGTGCGACTGGTACAGTGAGAACTGGCCTGTCGGGACCGTAATGCCGTCGCGGAACTCCACGACCACAACATTCACCGCCGTCAGCGGCGGGACTACCCGGGTCCGAGCAATAGCCGACAACGGCAATCCCACTGTAGGGACGGTCGATTGGACTGGTACGTTGACCGTTACGCCGGAGGGACTTGACTACATAATCATCATGCATTCTCCTGACGGAGGGACGGGCGAGCTTGGTTGGGTCGGGGACACCACCTATCACCTGGGGGAGATGGACTGGTTCTTCGCCGTGGCCTTCAACAACTCACAGGGTCAGATCGGGATGGTCATTGCCAACTGGACGACAACGAATTCCACCGTCTGCAATATCACAGCAAAAGGGGACTCGACGACGTTCCATGCCACCGCCGAAGGCACATGTAAGATAACGGCAGAATTCCTGGGTACGTATACAAACACGACCGGGACCATAACTGTCAACGGGAGGCTGGATTACATCGCCATCACCGACGCACCTGACGGGAACCCCATCGGGAACATGACCTACACACTCGGAGAGACCGATGAATACTACTGCTCCGGCTACAACCACATCCAAGGCTATCTCGGCCTGGAGGATTGCTGGTGGGACAGCCAGAACTGGACCGTAGGGGACATTCAACCTCGCTATGGGGAGAATGTCACTTTCATCACCAAGACCCTTGGGACCACCTACGTGACCGCCAATGATTATGACCCGGGCCAGAACATCTCTTGGAACACCACAGGAAGGCTGGACGTCGTCGCCGAGAACGTGGATTACATCGTCATCGTCGACTCACCAACATCCGGCAAATGGGTCGGGGACAGGACGTACAACCTCGCGGACACTGACACCTTCTACGCATTGGCATACAACAACACCCTTGGTCTTCTGGGACTCCTCCCCGTTGACTGGACGACCACGAACTCAACGGTCTGCAGCATCACAACACATGGAGAATCAACTTCGTTCAAGGCGCTGAAAGAAGGCACATGCAAAGTGATCGCCGATTACCAGGGGAATTACTCCAACAGTACTGGAACACTCACGGTCACCAAGGGCGGCATGATAACGGTCGACGACGACGGGCCGGCTGACTACAAGACGATACAGGAAGCGATAGACGCGGCCACTCCTGGGGACACCATTTTCGTTTATGCTGGCACCTACCCCGAGAACGTGATCGTCAACAAGACCGTGACACTGAAAGGAGAGGACGAGACCAAGGTGATAGTTACCGGTGGAGGATCCGGGACCGTCTTCTACGTCACCGCCGACGGCGTCTCCATATTCTACTTCACGATTAGAGATGGGAAGTACGGGGTCTACTCCGATTACACTGACGGGCTCGTACTGGACCACAACATCATCACCAACTACACATACGGCCTGTACCAGGACCACACCACGGATTCCTGGGTCACCTACAACGACATCTCGGTAGGGAAGTACGGGATAGTGACCAATTACGCGCACAACGATGCGATCAGGTACAACTTCATCTCGTACAACACGGTCTACGGGGCCAAGGACTTCAACTCCCAGCTCAAGAACTGCTTCAACTGGAACAAGTTCTACAAGAACAAGATCGCCTACTGGTACGATCCGGACCAGCCTCTGGACACGCTCGAGTTCGACGGCAACATCCTCGAGGAGAACGAGATAGGCATCAAGGTCAACGGCAGCTCGACAGTCAAGCTGACCAACAACACCCTTCTCAACAACGACATCGGGATCTACATCCTGGAGGCCTCCCCGCTGGTCATGAGCAACACCCTGACCGGAAACAGGATAGGCATCTACTGCGAGGATTCTTCTTCCCTGTTCTATCAGAACACGATAACCGGCTCCGATTTCGGGATCTACTGCGAGAATGCCTCACCCCGGATAGAGGAGAACGTCATAGACGGGTCGGACGAGGATGCGATTCACCTGGAGGGAAGCACTGCCGGCACGATCATCGACAACGATGTAGGGGGAGATCCAGTGTACGTCGAGGACTCCCAGGTTGATGAGGTCTCCCTTCTCGATACCGACCTCGAGAGCGTCAGCAGCACCTTCGGGAACGTTGAGATGGACTCCGGGTCATCGATGACCATGAAGTGGCGCTTGAAGGTCCAGGTTCTTTATGAAGAAGGTCAGCCCGTCCAACGGGCCAGGGTCACGGTTGTTGACGTCCTCGGGGACGAAGTGGATTCTCTCCTGACCAAGGGCGACGGTTGGACGAACGAGTTCGTTCTCACTCAGAAGGTGGACACCAGCGACGGAAGCGAGCCACACACGCCCCATGTCATATCCGCGGTCAAGGACGATCTCACTGGCTCTGTGGAAGATGCCATCGAACAGGACAAGCAGCTTTCCATAATCATCGCTCCACCTCCGGTCGACGCCGGGTTCTGGATTCCGTTCGAGTTCCTGATCGTTCTGGGGTCCTCAATAGTCCTGGGTGCGGGCATTGCAGTATTCCTGGCATCCGAAGGGTTCAAGATCGCTCTCATATCGCTCTTCGTGCCGTTGTACATGAAGCTGAAGAAGGGCAAGTTGCTGGACAACTACGACCGCGGCAGGGTGTACCAGTACATCGAGATAAACCCCGGAGAGCATTACAACCAGATCAAACGCGACCTGAGTCTTCCCAACGGGTCACTGGTCCATCACCTACGGGTGCTGGAGCAGGGTGAGAAGATAAAGTCCAGGAGGGACGGGAGGTTCAGGAGGTTCTACACCCGGGGCACGCAGATACCTGTCACCAATGGTGGGGTGCTCAGCGAGGTCCAGAAGAGGATAACGGACTCCGCGAAGGACCTTCCAGGCATCACCCAGAAGGAAATGGCGTCGGTGCTTGGGATACATCAATCAAGTGTGAGTTACCAGATGAGCAGGCTCGAAGAGAGGGGTTTGATCCGAACGGAGAAGAAGGGCAGGAAGGTTCACTACTATTATGTGGGTAAATGAAAACCGCTGAAGCTAGTGCGTTTAAGAGCCTTGCCCCTTCGCCCCTCTCCTAATCTTCTTTGGTGTTTTCAGAAAGGCTTCCCTTTTTTTCAGCTTCGTCAAAGTCCGGTATGATCTCCTCGATATCCCTGATGTCCCGAACCAGATAGGCTATGACTGCCACAATGGATGAGAGGGCGATGCCCAGGAAGACCATGAATGCCATTCCCGCTCCCGTTCCAGGTTCTATCAACCATCCTAATGCTCCAGCCATACTGCCACCCTGATCGAATGCCGGCTCGAAAACGAAATCTGCCAGGGGTCCCACCAATAGCAGACCGACCGTGCCGGATATCTGTGCTATGAACCTCCTCGCCCCGAACACCCGGCCTTGCACACCTGGAGGTGTCTTGGATTGCCAGATTGCCTGACTGCAGCCGTTCACGATTGGGCTGAGGAACAAGAAGAGGAAGCCACCCAAGGCCCAGAAGATGGGATCGGACGGAAAAATCGCAAGTCCTCCGAATCCAGCTATGGCCATTCCTCCCAGCAACCCTTTGATCTTCTTCTTAGGGCCTCCCCACAGTGCCATTGTGATTCCCCCGAAAAGTCCTCCAATTCCGAGAACTGACATTATGGTCCCAAGGACAATCTCGCTATCTCCAGTTCTTGCTAGCACCATCGGCGCAAAGAGGTTCACCGAGAATGCGGCGAAGAAGTTGTACAGGAAGAACACCATTACGAGAAGGAACAATGACCTCCTGGCATAGATGTACTTGAATCCGAAGATCGAATCCTTCCAGATGCTCTTGATCTTTTCCTCTTCCTTTGGCGGAGGCGGTTGCGGAATGTGAATCGGGAGGAGCACCAGGATCGCATAGGTGAACGTGATTATGTCGATTATCAGAACCCCTGGAATGCCCACAGTGACCAGGAGAACGGCCGCCAACGGCGGACCGAATATCATCGACGTTGCCTCGGTCAACCCCATCATGCCGCTGGTTCTGGCGTAATCCTTCTTGTTGACGAGCATTGTGATCGCTGCCGAGAATGCAGGCCACTGGAAGGCGTTGAGAGCACCTACGAAAAGACCGATCAGATAGAGATGCCAGACCTCGAGGCCATTGAACAAGAAAAGGAGCAGTATCACAATACTGCCCATCCCGGCGCTCAGGTCGCTGAGGATCATCGCCTTCTTGCGGTTCCACCGATCCACCAGCGCGCCCGCGATGGGCGTCATGACCAACAGGGGCACGAAGGTGAAGAACGCTATCAGCACGGTAGCGGTCGCTTGATGGGTCTTCCCCCACACCCATATCAGAAGCGCGAACTGGGTCATGGCGGTTCCCATGAAGGAGACCATCTGGCCGCTCCAGATGGTGGTGAATGTGCGCATGCCTTTCGGCCTTACTTTGACCAATTGAACAATCCTCCACCCGTAATGTTGCCTTGAACCTAAAGACTCCTATGCCCACCCCATGGCAAGATTTAACTCTGAACTGGTCATCAAGAACCTTGCATGACATTCATAGACGAGACCGTCGATGAGTACGTTTTCGAACACACTCAGCCCGCGCCGGAGCTTCTTGAACGGCTGGAGAAATACACGCTTGAGAACACATCAAATCCAGACATGCTGACAGGCAGGGTCGAGGGCAGGTTCTTGAAGCTGATCGTCCAGATAACCGGGGCAAAGAACATCCTTGAGCTCGGGACATTCACCGGCTACTCCGCCCTATCCATGGCCGAAGCGCTGCCCGAGGATGGCAGGTTGGTGACCCTCGAAAGGGACCCAGAAGCCAAAGCAATCGCCGAGGAGTACACATCCCAGAGCCCGCACGGAAAGAAGATCGAGATTAAGTTCGGGGAAGCGATGGAGACCATCAAGGACCTGGATTTTGTGCCGGACCTGATCTTTCTGGACGCGGACAAGGATCGCTATCCGGAGTACTACGACATCATCGTGGACATGTTGAATCCCGGCGGATTGATACTTATCGACAACTCTCTGTGGGGCGGGGATGTGGTGGACCCAGAGACCGAATCTGCAAAGGCGATCGCACTGATGAACAAGAAGATCGTCGCCGATGATCGGGTAGAGAACGTTCTCCTCACCGTGAGAGATGGGATACAATTGGTCAGAAAGAAATAGGCGTTTTCAGCGTTTCTTCTTCTCTCTTCCCACCCTCTGCAACCTTCCAGGCGCCCACCAGTTCCATTTCTGGAGCAGTATCATCACCGAAGGCACGAGGTAGATCCTCACGATCATCGCATCCAGAAGAATGACGAATGCAAGTGCGAAACCGAACTCCTGCAACAAGCCGAGTGAGGAGAGCATCATGGTCGCAAATGCACCTGACATCACCAATCCAGCCGCCGTTATTATCCCCCCAGTCTTCTCGACCGCGGTGACAATGGCATCCTCGTCGCTCTTACCCTTGGCGACCTCCTCTCTTATCCTTGTTGTCAAGAAGATGTCGTAATCCATCCCCAGCCCCATCGCGATCACAAAGAGTATCCAGGGCATCAGCCACAATATCGGGATCTGAAGCCACACCTGGAAGATGAGAACCGTCATTGCCAGCGTCCAAGAGATGCTCAGAAGGATGGTTAGAATGAGCCTCAGCGGGACCAGTACCGAGCCCAGGACGAACATCAGCAGGATGAAATCCGCGATGATGACCACAGCGACCATCAGCAAGAAGTCGCTGTCCAGGACGTCCTTGATGTCCTTGACGTTTGCTGTGGCACCACCGACCATCATGGTCGCTCCCTGGAAGTTGGGATCGTTCTCGTTCCGCTCTTTGACCAAGGAGCGTATGGGGGCGATCGTGTCCACCGATGCGAGCGAGAACGCCTCCTTCTTCAGGATGACGGTCAGGAGCACGGTTGCGTTGTCCTCTCCTATCGTCGGTTCGATGTAGATCCTGAGCTCCTCCTGCAGCGTGGCGTTGTTCATGTCCGTGTAGTCTATCGGTACGCCCTGCGGACGCGTCGGGCCAATGACCTGTTGAACGTTATCGATCTGGCTTATCTGGCTACTGAGGTCCTCCACGCTTTCCATGAAGGATATGTCGTAGGTGACGTTGCCGTTGCTGGAGCTTCTGAAGGGAGTTGGTGACTGAATGACAACGGACGTGGGCGTCAACCTCCCCTCTCCGAAACCCTCGCCCATGGCCACTATTCCCTGCGTCGCTTCAGTCTCCGGCATCGCCGCGAGGAAGTCAAAGCCGGTCTCAAGGTTGAACACCATGTAGAGGGCTGGGAGTGTCAGCACCACCGCGGCGATGGTAATTGGTTTGGCGTACTTGACCGATATCTGGGCCGATTTCCTGAAGTACCTGGTGTACGCACCGGGCTTCTTCTTGCTCCTTTCCTCCCATTTCTTGTATCCGGGCCAGAAGACCCTGTCCCCGACCCACATCAGGACGGAGGGTATGAACGTGAGCGCGACCAGCAGGGCGATGCCTATGCCCAGCATTATGGTGAGTCCCATGGTCCGGACGAGTGTGAAGCTGGCCAGGCTCAACGCCCCGAAGCTTATCATGACGGCGATCCCGGACGTTGTGATGCTCTCTCCAGCCCACTTCACGCACTCCTCAACGCTCTTCTCCTTGGAGTTGCCTCTCAGACGTTCCTCCCTATATCTGGCCATAAGGAAGATCGCATAATCCGTGCCTGCGCCGAGCATGGCCGTGAGCATCAAGGTGAGGACGCTGAAGTGAACCTTGGCCACGAATATCCCCACGATGACGATCAAACTCTGGCTGATGACCACTGCAATCCCGATCCCGCCAACGGCCGCGGCGGGGGTCACGAATGACATGAAGAAAAGGCCTATGATGATGAACACAAGCGCAATCGTTATCGGATCTATCTTCTCAACGTCCTCGAAGGCGGCACTTTCCATGTCCGCTCCGAGCGCCACATCACCCGTGACGTACGTCGTTATGTACTGAACACTGAGTGTTCGTTTGACATCCTCCACCGTCTCCCTGACCAGTTCGACGTTCCTCCCCATGATGCTGTTCCCGTCCCCGTCGGCGGAACCAGGTGGGGTCGAGAACGAGATCAACATCAACATGGTGTGCGAGGTGGTGTTCATCAGGAACTCCAGCGTACCAGGTGGAAGGCTCAGAGGATAGGTACTGACCGTGCCCATCCCAACTTGGTCCAGGGCGAACTGCTCCAGATCAGCTTGGGAAGGGGCCGCACCCAACTGGTAGACCGACTCGAGCAGTGTAAGGGGCATTCCGGAGTACTGCTGCATCATTCCCAGTAACAGGAAATGGACCGCGACCGAGTTGTTCCAGGTGTTGATGTCCAACCCGCTCCAGGTGGCGTAGTAGAGCTGTTGGGTCTCGTTCACCGGAGGAATGAAATCAAAGGACATGGGGGTGGTGAAGCTCAACGCGTGCTGTCCTCTTGTTAGGGAATCCGAAGTGGAAATGTACTCCATTGAGGCGTTGTCGAACGTCCTGTTCCAGGTGTCCCTGAATGATTGTGAGTAGGTGTAAAGCCGGGCGGTTAGGCTCGGGTCGAGTATCATTGGTGAGTATGCGTCCCAGCTGTCATTGAAGTCTGGGTCGTTCACAGGGGAATTGTTCCACCTCTGGGCGTAGAGATTGGGTCCGCTGAAGAACATGAATGCGGCGCTCTGGAGCCCGAACTCGGCCGCGTACATCTCCGGTGCCAGCGCTCTCGCTGTTTCCACGTAAGCGAACTCATAGACCGAATAGACCGAATGGAAGTCCTCCAGGTCCTGGACCTCCGAGCTACCCCTCATGCTTTCCTCGACCGATATCGCGAAATCCCTCACGTCCTCGGATGCTATGTCGGGTGACTGCACCACAACCAGCACGGTGCTGTTGGCCGTCGAGGTCGGGAACTGTTCATCGATGATGTCCTGGGCCTTTACGGATTCCACGTCGGCGGGCGCAAAACCCGCTTCCTCGTACACCACCGCATCCGAAACGAACTGGAGAGGGTACAGAGAAGCCAGTAGTAGAACTAACCAGAGAACGACTATCTTCTTGTGATGCTTCACAATGACCCTAGCAATGCCAGCGAACATCTCATTACTCCTTAACTTCCCAGAATTCTGCCCAAGGACATTTCTTGCTAATGCGATTTGAATATCTATTCATTTCGGTGTCATATTTGCAGGATCGACCTCTTCATATCGAAAGCAATCCACGATGTGGTCGTTCACCATTCCCGCAGCCTGCATGAAGGCGTAGCATATCGTTGAGCCCACGTACTTGAACCCTCTGCTGATAAGATTCTCGCTCATGGCATCGGATTCTTCGGTTCTGGCCGGAATATCCTCGTCCGTCCTCCAACTGTTCTTCTTGGGCCTGGAGCCCACGAACTTCCAGATGTACTCGTCAAAACTGCCGAACTCCTTTTGAATCTCCACGAACGCTTTGGCGTTCGCAACCGCACAGGAGACCTTGGACCTGTTGCGTATGATTCCCTTGTCCTCGAGAAGCTCTTCGATCTTCTTCTCATCGAACCTTGCCACCACTCCGGGATCGAAGCCCTTGAACGCTTTCAGATAACCCTCCCTCCTTCTCAGTATGGTCATCCAGCTCAATCCGGCCTGCGCTCCGCCGAGAACCAGGAATTGGAAAAGCCTCTTGTCATCGTGCTCGGGAACGCCCCATTCATTGTCGTGGTATTCGATCATAAGAGGGTCGTCCCCCGGCCACACGCATCTCTTCTTCATGCACGTCCATCCGTTTTCTCAGGGTTGTAACGAATACATGGCCTAGTCCATTCGGTTCTTTATGCGTTTCGGTGGTCAGGCAGTCAGAACGAGCCAATTGTTATATATCTGGAAAACGATTCTAACATGGCAGGTGGAAGAAGGCCAACGCGGTTATCCACCTCCCTCGCAATCACTCGTTTGAACGGGGGACGGCAAAAATCAGAAGGGCCGGCGTCCACGGACGCCAAATCCCTGACCCTGATTTATGAGCGTCTCGGCATGGCGGTAACAATCTTACCGTCATGGATGCGAACGTGATCGCCAAGGTCGCCATATTGGTGGGTAGGTTTCCTTAGCCATTGCGTCAAGTGCATCTCGGAATTAATCTTGCCAGTGGCCGATCGCTTCCTTTTCAGTACATTATCTCGCTCGTTGAGTCATCGCGAGAAATGTTCTTGGGTGCTATTCTAGTATTACGAAATGCTTTATCTGTTTAAATAAGTTCTGGCTTTTCACACACGTGGGGGGTGAATGATCATCTGGCCACGCTTAAGCTCCCTTATATATCGATTAGAAGGACGTACCAATCTTCTTAATAGCCACAATGCACAGAAAATCTTCTGCTCGCCGCTCCGGATAGCCAAGACCTCTCAATAATGCCAAATCTTAAGATGGGGTCAGCACTATCATATCTCTGGAGAGCGGGAGAGACTCCTTCGGTTTGAGGGATACCATGGCTATGGGCTTGACCAGGTTCGGTCATACTCTGAGGGCAGCTCCAATCAAAAGGCTCTTCGCTTTGGTTCTGCTTCTATCATTTGCTCTAGCTTGGGCTCCCGGTGCAACTGCATTTCCAAGCATTGTCGAGGTCAACAAAGAGGTCTCCAGCGCCGGCCTGGGACCGGTCTCCGTCATTGACATGGACGGGGACGGATGGAACGATATTCTCCTGGTGGATGAAAACGGAAATCTCAGCGTTCACTTTCAGGATTCTTCGGACCAAAATTTCCCCTTTAACGTGACGGCGACCGTGGATTCCTCGGTCGCCAAAGGGATGGTTGTGGGCATGCTGGACATGGACGGGACGTCGGACATCGCATCTTTCACGGACCAGTCCCTCGTCCTGAACTTCCAGCATCCCGCAAGGTTGTTCGTCAAGAGCGAGATCATGCTGCCCTTTGTGCCCGAGGCGATCGAGATCGGGGACCTGAACGGCGACCTAGGCGATGACCTCGTACTCGTTGGGGATTCGGAAACTCTAGTGTTCTTTCGGAACTCCGCGCTTCCTTTCTTCAGCTTGAATGAAACCTACGGGAACGCCACCGGCGGCGATGATGTCGTTCTCGGGGATTTCGGCGGGTCCAAGGGTCTGGATGTGGCTGTTTCCTCTCCGGACTCGGTTCACATATTCATACAGGGCGTCCAAGGTCTTTCTTACAACCAGACGATCGATCTGAACGGCTCCTACACTCATTCTTCTATTGCCATGGGCCGCTTCAATTTAGACGGTTTGGACGATATCGTTGTCTTAAGGTCGAACAACGGAACAGGCGGTATCATCGAGATCTACGCTCAGGACGAGAATGGTGGATTTGCACTTCTGCAATCCATAGAGGATGAACATCTGGCTGACGATTTCAGCGTGGGAGATCTCAACGACGACGAGCTCTCGGACATCGCAGTCACCTCAGACGGTGACGACTCCAGCGTACTGCTCTACATACAACGGGAAAGGACGCGTTCAGAGTTCTCCTTCTTCAGCATTGGCGAGACGGCGACGCCAGGCGGACGCATTGCCCTTGGCGAGCTGAACGGTGACCCGTACACCGACATCGTGCTCAGGACCCAGGACACGATATCCATCTTCTACCAGGATGATTTCCCGCCCTTTGGCAATCACATTCCATCTCGTACCTACTTCAACAAGAACACGGTCGGGGACAATCTGATCAAGCTCAACGATTACATCAAGGATGACCATTCCTCCCTCCAGTATGCCGTCATATACGAATCCGATCCGGACCTGCTGCACGCGGTCGTGGACGGTGATTATCTGGACTTCTACCCCAAACAGGACTGGGTGGGCATCGCCAGGTTCAAAGTTGCCGCCTGGGACGGCGATTACATAATCCACAGCAACAAGTTCATCGTCGGGGTCAACGACGTGCCTGAGATCCTCTCCTATCCGATCAAACAAACCGAGGTCGGGGAGGAGTACATCTACCAGATGACCGTGGAGGACACCTTCCCCGCGAATGACCGCGTCAAGTTCGAGCTCGCTTGGGGACCTGAAGGCATGGAGATTGACGCCTTCAGCGGGGAACTGACCTGGACGCCCGAGAAGAACGGGGAATTCAACGTCGCGGTTACAGTCACGGACAATTACGGAGGAAAAGCGGAGCAGAGCTTCGTCATAAGGGTGGGCGAGCCGGAAGCGTTCCCCACTGCCATCGTCCTGAGCGGAGCCGCGGTGACCGCCATCCTGCTCTTCATCGGGACCCTGATCGCCTGGAACGAGAACATGAAGTTCGGTTTCTTCCTGCTCTTCGTCCCGCTCTATACCAAGATCAAGAGGGAGAAGGTACTCGACCACTTCGTCAGGGGCAAGTTGTATGGTTATATCCTCGCAAACCCGGGTGAGCACTACAATGCCATCAGGCAGGCCCTGGGTCTGACCAACGGTTCGCTTGCACATCACTTGAGGACGCTGGAAAGGGAGGGATTCATCAAGTCCAAGAGGTTCGGTATCTACCGAAGGTTCTACCCCATGAACATGCAGATTCCTGCAGAGCGGTTCGAGATCAACGAGATACAGAAGACGATCATTGGCATCATAAGAAAGAACCCTGGCATATCACAGAAGGAGATAGCGTCCGACGTGAATCTTACCCCGCCGACCGTGAACTACCACATAGGCATTCTCAACCAAGAGGGGCTTGTGCACATGGCCAGGAACGGCAGGAGGACGGAATGTTATATTGAGGTTTGAGGGAGGCAGATCGTGGGCAGAATAGAGAAATATCCTCTTGACAGGATGAAGGGCAGGCACATTAGGCTCAGTTTTGAATGTCCCCAATGCATAGGGTCCCGCATCGAGATGAACGACCAGGAGGACATTGGTTCCTGGAACGGGGTCAAGTGCCCCAAGTGCGATTCATTGATCCTTTTGGATGACCTGAGCGTCACCGTTGTACAGGAAAAGGCCGTGCCTAGGACAGAAGAACCGAAGCGAACACCTTAGCGTCGTTGACCAGGTTGTCGATGATGCAGTACTCGTTCGAGTCGTGAGCCATCTTGTCGCCGGATGTCCAGACCGGCGCGTTGAACCCTTTTTGCCTGAAGTACGCAGCGCAGGTGCCACCCCCGATGCCCACCAACCTCGGTTCGATCCCCTTCACGCTTCTTATCGCGTCAGCAAGCTTGACAACGATCTCCGAATCCTCTTTTGTGGGTGGACTGGTCTCTTCCTGCATGACACCTATCTCCACCTTGACCTTGAACTCGTTCTCTACCTCGTCCGCCAAGGTTCTCACCATCTGCTTGACATCAGCTGGAGGCACATCGGGCAGGATCCGGCAATCGAAATAGAACACGTCCTCCCCCGGAATTGTGTTTATATTGGGAACATTGGACTCCTTCTTGGTCGGCTCGAAGGACGACACTGGCACGTCGAACATATCGTTCTTGTGATCGTACTTGGCGTGAAGTTCCTTGTCGGCTCTCAGCATCAACGTTGCACCGGCCCTGTGTGCATTTATCCCCTTGTCGGGTAGGCTTCCGTGGGCCTGTCTTCCGGTAGTCTTGACCCTGAGCCAGAGTATGTTCTTCTCGGCTATCTCTATCTCATCCCCTTTGGGGCTGGAGAAGTCCGGGACAAGTATGAGGTCGTTCTGATCGAAGATGCCCTGCTCCAGCAGGTATCGTATCCCCTTTTCACTCCCCGTCTCCTCGTCCGCCACTATCGCCAGTGCGCAGCTTAGTCCAGTCTTCTCGTTCTCTTCCTTCACTGCCCAGAGCGCGTACAGCGAAGCGATGACCGCCTGACCGTTGTCCTCGGTCCCCCGTCCGAATACCTTCCCGTCCTTCACGACTGGATCATACGGGTCGGTTTCCCAGCTCT
Source organism: Methanomassiliicoccales archaeon (assembly GCA_030593885.1). GTDB lineage: Archaea > Thermoplasmatota > Thermoplasmata > RBG-16-68-12 > SOIM01 > JAGLME01. The sequence continues at coordinate 21,162 of JAUVGH010000007.1, read as the reverse complement.
TGAGATCTCCCTCGGGGACTATGTCCGAATGCGACACTATCCAGATCCTCTTCTTCTGCTCCCCATCCACCTCCACGAGAAGGTTGGGCCTCACACCGCTCGAGACCCTGTCATCAGGTGCATCCACCGATCGGACCGGCAGGCCCAGTTTCTCTATCAGGCCTTTCAGGAACTCCGCCCTCTTTGATTCTCCGTCCCCGCCGGACTCTGGATGGACCGCCGGGATCTTGCACAGCTCTATGAGGGAGTTGACCATCTCGTCCCTCGCGTTATCAACCCTGTCCAAAACAGATTGGAGCGTCATGCCCCCAATGATGGATTCAACTTGAATAAACTTTGCCAAATCTCATCTTTCCTTGCCCTGCATCCTGTCGTACCACATCACCAGTTCCCAGTCGTCCATCTCTCTCCTCTCTTCGACTATCCTGATGTCGTTCTGTATGGAGAAGTCCTTGAGTATGTTCCTTGCGGCCGTTTCCCCGTCGAAGTCCGTCATGACTATCTCGTTCTTCCTGAACCTGACCTTGAACGCCGCTATCATGTCCGGACCATCGAACGCCACCATGCGGTATCCGGAATCCCACTTGTCCCTGATGTGCTGCCTGAGGTAGACCGCCAGGTTGTCCCTCGGTGTGAGGATGAACTTCCCGTCGAAATCTATCTTGCCTATCCTGTCCAGGTCCTCCTTGACGATCCAGTGCAGCGTGTCGTTCCCTTCCGCGAAGAATCCCTTGACCAGGTGGCCTTCCCTTTCCAGCCGTCTCAATATCTTCCTGGTCTCCTCCATCTTGTACTCATGACCGGTGTACTCGGAGAGCTTCTCCGCGCTGAAGATGCCGAAGCTGTCTATTATGCGCTTCAGAACGAACTTCCTCGCTTCGGTTGTTGTCATTTCCTCGTTGTCGGGAACGCTCCGATAGGCGACCTTGCCGCTGGATGTGGCCCCCACCACGTGCAGGCCTTCCGTGAGCTTGTGAAGCGATTCGGTCGTATTCCCGTAGCCCAACGGCGACAGAGTGAAGAGCTTCCTCCTGACGACCGGCTCCTGGTCCTTCACGACCGCCAGGACAGTCTTCATGTAATCGGTCAGCTTCCTGTTCTTGGCCTTCTTGTAGACCGCCAGTTCTTCCAGCGTGGTGTAGGTGGCGTAATCAGGAATGGTCTTGCCGGTGTATATGGACCCCTGGTCGTAGAGCCTGTTCAGAGGTACGGGTATCCTGGTCTTGAGGTTGGCTTCAAAGGTGGACCTGAGCCCACCCAGGTTCTCAATTGCATCTGGAACGTTCTCGAACTTGGTGTCCTGGTGGATGCCCTGTTTCCAGAATATGTAGCTCATGATGTGGCTCTGGTCGAAGGTAACGGGTTCGAACTTGCCCTTGGCTATGAAATCCCCTATCTGGTGGTAACCGTTCTTCAGGAACATTTTGAGGTGTTTTGATCCAGCGATATCCTCGCCAAACGCCCTCGTTATGCGCAGTATCTCCACGCCCTTCTTTTTGAAGAACCTCATCATGTGGTCCAGCGCCTCGATGAGGTCCGGTATCATCTTCTCGTCCTCGAGTTCTATCTCCCTGACCTCCACGCAGCCGGACATCTCCCACTTCTCTATCATCCCGCAGAGCTTCCCGTCCTTGACCAATGGGAAGTACCATCCTTCGCCGTACTTGTTGACCAGCTGGGACCACATGGGCTGTATCCACGGATCGTACAACGAAAGTACCCGCATCTTGTCCTGGACATCCTTTATCTCCTTCTTCCTCAGCCCGTCCAATTCCTCTGCCAGTATCCAGAGTTCCATTCCCAGGTCGCCCACCCAGATCCTCTCGATGACCCCCTCTTCCTGCAGTCTGGGTAGTATCGTCTCGATCTCACCGTAATAGAACGAGGTCCCGCCTTTGATATCTTGAAGCGAGCACGGACCGTAGCCCTTCAGGAACCTCAGTATGATCTTCTCGGTCGTGTCCTCCACATCACCCTCGACCTCGAACGGGACGTAGATGTTCTTAGATGCCCACCCTTCCTGAGAGTGGTACTTCCTGACGACGTACATGTTCCTGTCCAGGTTGTCGATGCTCTCCTTGATCCGGTCCCGCTCTTCCTTGGTCCTGCTGATGATCTCGGCCAACGACATGCCGTCGCTTGTGTGCAGGACGTCCAGGACCTCCTCGTCGAACTCGTTGGGCTCCTCCCTTCTGTAGGCGCCCACGAACAGCGGTGCATCCTCCTTGGCGATGTAGCAGACCCTTCCGTTCGAGAAACGTCCCTGGAGGATGTCCCCGTTCTTTCTCTTCCTGCTCCACTCTCTCATGCTGAACGACGGGACGCGGTTGAAGATGTCGTATTCCATCCCCTCTTCCAGGAAGGTCTCGAAGTGCTCGTCGATGCTCTCGATCTGCCTGAACTGTTTCTCCAGCAGGAACCCGGTTATCTGCTTCTCGTCGAACACCTCGCGTTCCTGTTCCTTCCCGGTCTCCAGGTGCATCAGGTCCCTGGTCAGCATGTACTGGTAGTCCTCTCCCACCACGAAGTTCCCAGATGATACCAGCTCCTCCCTTTCGAGGTCCTGCAGTACTTCCTTGACCACGTCCTCCGACATGTCCACCAAGAACGAGACCTCTGACAACGTCAGTGGTCCCTTGGACCCAAGGTACGTCTTCACGATGGCGTCAAGTGATGATTCGAATTCAGCCGCGGTCGTCTTCCTTACTTTCCAGACGATGTCCTTCAACCCTTCTCTCTCTATCAGATAGTGCATCTCTAGTTTCTTCAGGTGCTCGCTCGCCTCTTTGAAGCCGAGTTTGAATTCTTTGGACAGCATTTTGGTGGTGGATTCCTCCTTGGCCAGACGGTCCAGGATCTTCTTCTCGATGTCCTCCAACCTTCCTTTGTGGGCGTATACGGACATAAAGAGCGGAACGTCCTCTTTGGCGCAGTGCATGACCCCTTTTGGCGTCCACACTGACGCGATCTTGCCTTCTTGCAGTAACTTCTCGCTCCACTTCTGCAGCGTGGGGAAGTCAACATCGGAGTGATCGTGGATGCTGACACCCTTCTGCTGGGCCGCGTTCGCAACCCCCAGACTCTTGATCACACTGACCACGTCGCCCTTCTTCTTGATCCTGGGTATCTTCTTTTTGAAGAACCTCCCTATCTCTTCTTCCTGGAACTGGAACTCCTCCATCCTGTCCTCGGAGATGACCCTCTTCAGTATCTTCCGGTGGAAGTCCCTCAGCAAAGCGCTCCGGTCCTCCATCAGGACGACGTCGGAAATGCCGAGAAGAACAACATTGTGCGCGAACGGTGAAGGCAGATTGGAGAAGTCGGCCGTTGCCATCTCCATCTCCCCGTTCTCGATCATCTCAAGCACCTGGTGGGCGTGTTTGAGGTCCATGACCTCGTTCAGAATCTCATTGTACGTTTCCTTGATGACGGGGAAGTCCTCGATCTCGTGGAACCAGTCCAGCACCTTCTCCGACCGCATCTGCTGCCTGTTCATGGAGATATCTCTGCCTTTGTAGGATCTCAGGATCATGAAGCTCCTGGTGGCGCAGTGCCTGAAGCGCTGTTTGAAGAGCTCCGTGTTCTTGATGGCCCTTCTCAGAGTATCTTCCAGCGTCTTGCTCGTGACCAGTTTATGGATGTTCTTCAGGGAGAATCTCTTGGGGGCGGTGATCATGAAGTTGTCATCTGTTATGGATACCCGAACGTTGCATCCCAGCTTCTCGGTCAGAGCGAAGGCGTATGCCCTGGACAAAGCGTCGTTCGTCCTTCTCCCGAAACTGTAGTGGAAGATGGCGTTGCGGTTGCCCTTCATGTCGATGTGGCCTTCTATCAGCAGCTTCTTGTCGGTTGGGACGTCCGGAATTACCGCATGCTGTTCCTGAACATACCTCATCACGCTCTGGGCCGAACCGTCATCCAGCCTGTACTCGTCCTTCAGCCATTTCTTGGTCTTGCCCTCGCCCGAAGGAAGCCTCTCGACTATCTCCCTTCTAAGCTTGCCCACCTCTATGGACAGATCGAACGTCCTTGGCAGCATCTCCCCGCTCCAGGACGGAACTGTTGGTCGCCTCCCCGAAGCGTCCTTCACGAAGACTCTCATGCCTCTGACCCGGTCGAACTGGTACGTCCTCCCGCCCAGAACGAACACGTCCCCCCTTGAGAGGTACTCCACGAACTTCTCCGATAGGTCCCCGATCTTCTGACCTCGTTCAGAAAAGACCTTGTATGATCCTTCTTCAGGAATGGTGCCAGTATTGGTGAAATAGATGAGCCTGCTGCCCCTTTTCCGTCCGAACCTGTCATCGTCCCTGTCGTACCAGATCTTGGCGTAGACCCTGACATCCGGGTTCCTCTGTGCAAGAAATTCCAGCACGTCGTGGAAGTCCTTCTTCTTGAGATTGTGATATGGATACGACCTCTTGACCATCTTGAAGGCCTCTTCGGCCTCCCACCTCTTTACCAGGCTCATACCGACGATGTTCTGGGCCAGCACGTCCAGGCTGTTGGTCGGTATGTCCACCTGGTCGATGTGGTTGTCATATGCGTTCTTGGTGAGCGCGGCGCACTCGACGAGGTCGTCGTTGTCGAAGACTATCATCCTGCCGACGCTGGTGTCCCCCACCGCATGGCCGGACCTTCCGACCCTCTGGAGACCTTTGGCGATCGACTTTGGCGAGCCTATCTGGCACACGAGGTCGATGTAGCCGATGTCTATCCCCAGTTCGAGTGATGTGGATGACACCGCGGCTTTGAGCTCCCCGTTCTTGAGCCTCTCCTCCACGTCCAACCTGATGAACTTGCTGAGGCTTCCGTGATGGGCAGCCAGGTCCTCTATTCCTTTCTCTTTGAGCTTGTACGAAACGTGCTCGGTGCCGCTCCTGGTGTTGGTGAATATGAGGGTGGTTCTGTGGTCGTTCACCAGCTGGGTCAGCAGGTCGTACATTCTCGCGTTGACGATCTCGTAAGGGAGGACGGTCATGTCCTGGACCGGGCAAAGGACACCCAGGTCCAGCCTCTTGGTCCCCTCGACCTCAACGACGTTCACATCTCTTAGCTTGCCGTTCTCGTAACCCACCAGGAACTTGGCGATCTCGTTGATCGGCGCTATGGTGGCGGACAATCCGATTCGTGTGAAGTCCTTTCCGATCTGTTCTCGAAGCCTCTCCAGTGACAATGAAAGGTGCACTCCTCTCTTGGAGGAGCATATTTCGTGGATCTCGTCGATAATGACCCATTTGGCGTCGGCCAGCTTCTTTCGGAACTTGGGCGCGGTTAGAACAAGAGCGAGGGATTCAGGCGTTGTTATGAAGATGTGCGGAGGTTTCCTTGCCATTTTCTGGCGTTCGGAGGGTGAGGTGTCACCGGAACGTACTGCAACCTTGATTTCAGGAGGTTCCAGTCCTTCCTTGAGCGCGAGTTGTCTCATATCCTCCAGTGGGGTCGTGAGATTGCGGTTGATGTCGTTGGCCAGTGCCTTCAGGGGGGATATGTACACACAGTAGATCTTGTCCTCCAGCTTGCCATTCTTCTGCAGCTTGAGGAGCTCATTGATGATGGACAGGAAGGCGGTTATTGTCTTGCCGGAACCTGTGGGGGAGGAAACAAGCACGTTCTTCCTCTCGTGGATCAGGGGAACGGCGAAGGACTGGGGCTCTGTGAGCTCATCGAAAGAAGTGTCGAACCATTGGCGAACCAGCGGCTCTAGCAGGTTGAGTATCTCCTGCTTCGAATGTTGCTTTCTTACCTTCCGTATCATTTTCTCACTGATGTGAAATCAATTAATATTGTGTTTGAGCTAAAAGAATGTTGCGCTTCCAATCCCATAAAAGAGAGAACATCTGACGGATAGATTTCTTCCCATTTGATGTCCACAACTAATTATCTCTTTCTTCTTGCAGCGTATATTGAGACTGTCCCTATTACGATGATTATGGCCATGCCGTTCAGAAGCAAAAACGAATCGCCGAAGGTGTCAGGAGTATCTGGGAGGTCGAAGGTCACTACATATGTGGTCACGTTCGAATAACTCGTTCCGTCAAACGATCGGAAATAGACTGTATCATCTCCCTCCAGCACAGCCCCACAGGACCACCCAAGATACCAGGATGTTGCATTGTCGAATCTTACCCAAGGTCGATCATCCGATCTGAATTCAACATACTCAATCTCCCCGTCAGGATCATATGCAGTCCCATTGATGATGGCTAGGCAAAAATGGGTTGAATTTCGTTGCGATGTGACATTGACAACTGGAAGAATACTCCCAGGAGGGGAAGGAGGTGCCACGAAGGGACTCATAAGGGGGTATCGATCTTCTGTGTCAAAACCTGGAAGAATACCAGCGACCAGCATTGCCACATCTCCAATCCCATCGTTCCCATGATGACTTTGCTGCTCCATGCTCATCTCATCGATTCCTTCGTATTCATCCCAGTAATTGCCACCCTGGGGATAGTCGTTGTCCCATTGGTTGTCAGTTCCCCCTTCAACCGCATCATCTCCCCAGTTCTCGATGAAACTGTTGTGGAACAGCTTGTTGTGCGAACCCCCAAGCAAGATCCCATCTCTGTTCCCCTTGAGAGTATTCTCTGCAAACGAGTTATTCTCTCCATGTAAGACAATACCCCAGTCGTTGGAGGATATCAGATTGTTGGCAATCGTGTTCTCGTCTCCCCCGCCTCTCAATCCATAATGGTTGTCAGAAAGCGTGTTCTCGGTTATTGTATTTACATCCGACGAATTGAGCCTAATTCCCACTTCGTTGTTCAATACAGTGTTCAAAGAGACGTTGTTGTGTGATGAGGAGTGCAGGTAGATGCCCCAGCCTTTCAAACCACTAGCGGGCGGTTTCTCATCTGAGAAGTTGTTGTATATGATACGGTTCCATGATGAACTGTAGACGACAATCCCATAGTAGTAATTCTGAGACGCATCAACGTTGACGATGGAGCACATGCCCGTATCATAGAGGACTATGCCTGCTCCGAACCCTTCTGGCCCACTGTTTCTGATAGTGAAACCTTGCAGGTGGACACGGAATCCAGTTATGTTTATGACGTCCCCTTTTCCGTCACCTGAGATAATCGTGTTCTCCCGATCCCATGAATGAAGGCCAATAGTCTTGTTAATCGTGAGCGTCTCCTCATACGTGCCTGGGTACACTTCTATGTTATCGTAATCGATTGCGGCATCAATGGCGCTTTGAATGGTCGGATAGCTGTCTGGCTCTGGACCTCCTACAGTGAGTGGTGGCCCACTACTCTTCGCCTCTTGTAGAAATATAAGGGCAGAATTGAACGAAACCAGCAATAGTAGAATCAAGATCAGACTTCGCTTTCTAGCTTCCATCTCCACAGCATCCTCAGAGTCAAAGCTACATCCACGTTAATAACGGTTTTGTGGTTATGACCATGGTATTTGGGCGATCAGTACTCGTAAAACCCTTTCCCGGTCTTTCTACCAAGATTGCCCGAACGGACCATCTTCTTGAGCAAAGGGGCAGGACGATACTTCGGATCCCCAAAACCCTCGTGCAGAACTTCCATTATGAAAAGGCAGACATCAAGACCAATAAGGTCGGCCACCTGCAATGGGCCCAAGGGATGATTCATGCCCAGCTTCATGACCGAATCGATCGACTCAACTGTTCCAACTCCTTCTTGTATGCAGAATATGGCCTCATTTATCATGGGCATCAGGATCCTGTTCGAAACGAAACCGGGATAGTCATTGACCTCCACCGGTACCTTCCCCATCTTCTCAGTCAATGTGAAGATGATTTCCTTGGTCTCGTCGCTGGTTTCCATCCCCCTGATGACCTCCACCAGCTTCATTATCGGCACTGGGTTCATGAAGTGCATGCCGATGAACTTGTCCGGCCTCTTGGTTGCTGCCCCGAGCTCCGTAATTGAAATGCTAGATGTATTTGACGCAAAGATGACGTCGTCACCGACCAGTTCGTCCAGTTCCTGGAAGACGCTCTTCTTCAGGTCGGCGTTCTCAATGACCGCCTCTATGACCAGATCCACATCCTTCAGGTCCTCCACTTTCAGCGTCGTCTTTATCCTGGACAGGGTCTCCTGCTTCTGATCTTCGGTCAGCTTACCCTTTTCAACACCCTTCGAGAGGCTCTTCTGAATGGCGTTCATCCCGTTCTCCAAGAATCTATCCTCAATATCCCTCATCACCACATCATGCCCGCTGAGAGCACAGACCTGAGCTATCCCGTTGCCCATGGTACCTGCGCCAAGAACACCGATCTTCTTGATCTCCATTCTATCACATCTCTATCGACATGGCGACCGCGTTGCCCCCGCCGAGACATATTGTGGCAATCCCAGTCTTCGCACCACGGTTCTTCATCGCATATATCAGCGTGGCAAGAATCCTCGTCCCGCTGGCCCCTATCGGATGACCCAGTGCCACCGCTCCGCCGTGAACGTTGAACTTCTCCAGAGGTATTTCCAGCCCCTTCGCCACGGCGCAGCTCGCCGATGCGAAAGCTTCATTGTGTTCGAACAGGTCGATGTCATCCACCGTCTTGCCTAGCTTCTCCAGGAGCATCTTCACCGCCGGTATCGGTGCTTCCATCACGTATTTGGGTTCAACACCGCTTGACAGGTATCCAGTGATCTTTGCCAGTGGTTCCAGTCCCCTCTCTTGAGCCTTGTCAGCATCCATCAACACGGCCGCAGAACCGCCGTCGCTCAGCTGGGAGCAGTTGCCGGGAGTGAGCATTCCATCCTTCTTGAACGCGGTCCTCAATCCTGCCAGTGTCTCGGGTGTGGTGCTCTTCCTTATTCCCTCGTCCTTGTCGAAGATTATCGGTTCGCCCTTTCTCTGCGGGACCTCGATTGGCATGATCTCATCCTTGAACAATCCCTCTTCAGTTGCCTTCGCCGCCCTCATGTGGCTGTTGTAGGAGAACTCGTCCATCTGCACCCTGGATATCTCATACTTCTCAGCGATTATCTCCCCGGTCATCCCCATGTGGAAGTTCTCGAAAGAGTCCCACAGACCGTCGTTGATCATGGCATCTATGAGCTTTCCGTTCCCCATCCGGTGTCCCCATCTCGCTTTAGGGTCCAGATAAGGAGCGTTGCTCATGCTCTCCATTCCGCCTGCCAGTATCGTGTCGGAGCTGCCTGCTTTTATGGCGTCGGCGCCCATCATGGCCGCCTTCAGGCTTGAGCCGCAGACCTTGTTGACCGTCACTGCTGGAACTGATACTGGTAATCCTGCGTGGATCATGGCCTGCCTTGCCGGGTTCTGACCCAGACCCGCAGAAATGACGTTTCCCATTATGACATCTTGAATCTCCGAAGGCTGTATCTTCGCCCTCTTGACGGCTTCCTGGATCGCAAACGCTCCAAGCTTCGTAGCAGAAAAGGGGAGAAGCGACCTACCGTATCTTCCAGTAGCCGTTCTTACCGCGCTGACTATCACGACTTCGTTCATATGGCTCACCGATTGCTCGATACTAATGCGAGAATCGATTTAAAAGTTCCTAAATCGTTACCAGTCTTCGACCATAATCGAAGCGGAGATGATTGTATTCGTAAGGCCTAGTCTTCCGCCAGCTTGGAATAGCTAGAGGGATCCAACAACTGCCCCATCTCCGACGGGTCGCTCATCTTTATCTTCACGAACCAGCCATTCCCGTACGGGTCCTCGTTCATCAGCTGAGGTGAATCTTCCAGTTCAGAGTTGTACTCCTCCACCGTGCCGCTGACCGGAGCGTACAGTTCCGAGACCGTCTTCACCGACTCCACAGTGCCTATCTCATCCCCCTTCTTCACCTCTCGTCCAGTATCGCCGAACTCGACGTATACGATGTCCGTTAACTTCGTCTGCGCATAATCGGTTATTCCAACGACGACCTTGTCTCCCTCACCCTTGACCCATTCATGCGATTCGATGTACTTGAGATCCTTTGGAACATCAGTCATTTACCCCACCTCTAACCTCGGAATGATAATGCAGAACTGACCTTATTTTTTGTCCTTGTCCCACCTGCCCCCGTGAACGAAGATCTCCTGGTTCATTATCCGCCTCATGTACCAGATGACTATCAGAATTGCCAGGGCTATGCCGAAGACCAGGATCCCCACCATGCACATGATGTCGGTCTGTATTTGATGGAATATCTCGCCAAGCATCTCCAGTATCCCGTCAGCCAACCTTTTTCACTCTCGCGAAGTAGTTGTCGCTTGAGAAGAAGTACTTTTCCGTCTCAAGTCCCGTTTGGGAAATCAGGTCCTTCAATTCATCCTTTTCGAACAGGTGGTAGAACCTCTGGAAGACCTTTCCATCCGATCGCGTCCAGGGTAGGGATATGTCTGCGAAGTTGGGGTCCTTGCTCTTGTTCTTCAGAAGTTCTTCGAACCGTGGTTGGTCCAATGCCCAGACGCTGATGAGCGCGGTCCCGGCGGGTTTCAGCACCCGCTCCAGTTCTCTCAGGCTTCTCAGTCGGTCCTCTTCAGATGGGATGTGGTGAAGTGTTGCGATGTACAGTGCCGCGTCAAAAGCGTCGTCTCTTATCGGAAGAACGGATGCATCCCCGGCTACGATGTGCCCGCTCTGTGCCAGTTCCCTCATGTTGAGCTTCTCTTGGGCAATTCTCAGCAGATTCGTGCTGAAATCAACGCCGACGACCTCATGACCTAGCCTTCTCGGTAGGATCATGTTCCTGCCGTTGCCGCACCCTATGTCCAGCACTGTGCTTCTTTCCGGAAGGGATTCAACATATTCAACCGACTCCGGCCAGGGCTTGTATCTGGTCATGTCAAAATGTTCTGCGATGGCCTCGAAGGTCTGCCTGACCGTTTCTCGGATGTCCTCTTCACCCATATCATTCTTCGAATCCAGCCAGTTGTGAAAGATTTTTCGGTCAACGAGGGTGGGAGCAGTGCAATCCTTAAGTATCGACCTGTCTATTTGAACGTGGGAGAATCTTGCAGGAGAAGTCTGGCCGCGGTTTCGAGTTCCTCGTTCTCATTCTGGCCTCCGTTGCGCTCATCATAATGGTGGTTGGCGGAATATGGACGCTATCAGGCGGAGACACTGGAACGGGGGGAGGACAGGGACAAGGCGGTGGCGGTGATGAGACATCATCGTTTCCGATCGGAACAACCCTCTTCATTATCGGGGGACTCGTGTTCATAGTTCTGCTCTTTGTGGCCATCCTGGCGAGGACCCGAAAGACCTCCGACGCTCCGCAGCCCGTGTCAACGCCTCAAGCCCCTTCCCCGGCTGCATCAGATGCTTCCGCTCTCCCCTCTGAAGAGGTCCAGAGGCTCGCCATCAAGCTCCTCAGCGGTGACGAGAGGAAGATGTTTCGCAGGATAGTCGATGGTGGAGGGGAAGTCCTTCAAAGGGATCTGGTGGCGGAGGGAACGTTCTCCAAGGCCAAGGTGACAAGGCTTCTAGACAAATTGGAGAGGAAGGATCTAGTCGTGAGATCAAGATACGGCTCCACCAACAAGGTCCGCATCTCTGAGAGCCTCGGAAAGTAGTTTTTTCGTCCACATTTCAGCCAAGTGAAACGCGTTTCAGGAACAATCCAAGTACCGTTTCAACCTAATTATGAAATGCTCTGCGTGTGAGACGCGGGCAGGAGATGAAGGAGAAATGAAAACGACATGGATGTGGGCCCTCTTGCTCAGTGCGATACTGGGAGGAGGCGCGATATTGGGCGCTGTCGCCATGGATGTGGGGGAGTCTGCGGACTACATCACTCAGGATGATGTGGTGGTAGAGACCTCGCCCATGGGAGACGGTGTCTGTGATCAGGATGGAGAGGAGTACCAGCACGAATACAGGCTGGGGGACATGCCTCAGGAGCAGACAAGGCAACGCAACCGGGATCGGGACCCTGAGTGCGAAGAGAATCCTCTCCAGCAGCAGGACCGCCTGCAAGACAAGAAGCAGAACCGAACCCATGACGGCGAATGCGAGAAGTTTCAGCTGAAGGAGGAGAACGGCGACCAGGACGGGGAGAAGTATCAGTACAAGCACGAGAACATGGACGAGGACGCCAAGTACAAGTTCAACTTCAGATACAAGAAACATATCGGCCTGATCGAAGGCCCGTAGTGCGGTCGAACCAATTGGGGCTTCACGCCCCATTTCTTTTTTTATCGAAGCTAATCTCGAGACCACACAGAAATGATGATCAGGGAAACAATTCTCGGCGACCGCTCTCCTACTTGGAGATCGATGCTCCCTTCTTCAAACGCTGGTATCTGTCCTTGTAGAGCTTCAGGCAGGATCCGCAGCAGAGGTAATGGACCCTTCCGTCCATCTTCTCGGTTACCGGATTGTCCATTATCGGCTTCCGGCACTCATAACAAGGTATCACTATCTGAATACCCTCCGTGATGATCGCGTCGGGTTCTTTCTTTGTCGTCCTGACAGCCCTCTCTATGTCGTAGCTGTCTATGTTCTCCAGACTCTCCAGCCAACCCAGGAATGCATCCAGTTTTGCCTCGGACTCCAGCACCAGCCTTGCCGTGATCTTTGAACCGCTCAGGACCATGACCTCTCTCACATTCTCTTGTTCTGAGAGGAGAGTCGAGACCGATTCCAGATCCTTGGGTCTGCACTGCAGTGTGACTATCGATATCGTCTCGTTGATCGTCTGTGGATCGATATCAGCCGAATATCCTCTTATCACTCCCCGCTCCTCGAGTCCCTTTACCCTCGCGCTCACCGTGGGCGTGCTGATGCCCGTCTCTTTCGCGATATCCCGGAATGAGAGTCTGCCGTTCGATTGCAGCATGAGGAGGATCTTGGCGTCTATCTCGTCGATTTCCATGCCCATGTGATGACTCGGCGTCCTTCTTAAACCTTTGTAAAGTGGGTGGGGTGGAATTCTTACGGATGTCAATTAGCGCCCCATTCTGGCAGAACGAGACCGAGACGCGGTCCCTCAACGGGCAAGTAATACACACCGGCCCCAGGGGAGAACCCCTCTCACCCTACTCCGTCCTTCACATTTGGGAATTGCAACGCTTAAGTACGGGTCTTGAGTATGGAGACCTGGGGAAACCGTGGCTGAGGTTTCGAATCGGAATAACAACTTGATACTGCCATCTCTTCTGGCTGGCGCCATCGCCCTGGTGTTCGTCGGTCTCGTATGGGCCTCGGTGAATAATGAGAGCATAATGGGGGGCATGATGCATCAGGACGAGAGCACAGGCTTTCCAGTTGGCACCTATATCTCCCTTTTCGGTGTGCTGCTTGTGGTTGTCGCACTCATTCTCATAATAGCGACAAGGCCGCGTGAGGCTCCGGTCGCCCAGGCCCAGCCCTATGTGCCTGACCAACGCCCCCAGACCGAAGTTGGAACTGAGAACGTCACCGAAGAGGACATGCACAGGCTCACCCTGAGGCTTCTGGCAGGCGATGAAAGGAAGATGTTCCGCAGGATCGTGGATGCCGGTGGCGAGGTGCTCCAGAAGGACCTGGTGGCCGAGGGCCTCTTCTCAAGGGCCAAGGTCACTCGGCTGTTGGACAAGCTGGAGAGGAAGGGACTGATCGTCCGGGAAAGGTTCGGATCGACGAATCTAGTGCGCGTCTCGAAGGACATAGGGAAGTGATTTCTTGGGCATTTCTCAGAAAAGTGAAATCTCTTTCACGAAGGGAACTTAAACCTGTTCAGCAAATAGTAATGGGACCTTGTGTCAAAGGACGCGGGTCAGAGGTGACTAAATATGCAAAGCGGTTGGATAATAGCTCTCGTCGTGGGATCGGTGTTGACTGCCGGCGCTGTCGCGGGAGCCGTTGCTATGAACGGAGGAATGATGGGTGGCGGCCTGATGGGCGCTGGTATGGTGGGTACTGGTATGATGGGCACTGGTATGATGACCGGCGACATGATGGACGGCATGGGCGACGGATCTTGCGGTATGGATCATGATCATGATGGCACGCACGCCAATCAGGAACACGAGCACAACGAGGAATGCGAAGAACATCAATATGAGGAGTGCGAGGAACACCAGGAGCACCACGAAGATTGCATGGAAGAGATGCATGAGCACTCCGAGGAACACGAAGAAGATCAACACGAAGAAGATCATGATGGTTGCGGGATGATGGGATAGGCCATCGGCCACCCCTTCTGAATCAGACATCTGGCCAGTTCTACAGCTTTTGCGATAAGGCTTTACATACTTCAACGAACGTTGGAACTGGCTTTCTCATTGTAAAGAAGAACTCATATCAAGTTCTAACACGTTGATTGGTTGGAGGAGACCTTTCGAGGTCCAACAGCTTTGAATCAGATGGCTCCTGGGGATGGATTTGAATGGATTATGACGAGTGTCCTGTTTGCGGTATCAACGTGAAGATCGACAATATACCTCGTCACCTGAAGAACGTCCATCCCAATGACGGGTCCACAAAGGACTACTCCAGAATGGTCGAGGAAAAGCTGCGGCGCAAGAAATCTTCCAAGGCTCCAATGTCCCCAGGCGCCAAGAAGGTTGTCGTGGCGGTAGTGATCATAGCCATATTGGTCATCTCGAGCGGTCTTCTCTATTTATTGTACATGGGCCTCGACCACCCGCGTATAGAGGTCAGTCCCGCCCAGTACGACTTTGGGGAAATACCCCAGGGTGTTTCAACTGCCTCTTTCCAGATATGGAACTCCGGGGACGTTGATTTGAAACTCACAGGCGTCTCCACTTCATGCGGCTGCACTTCTGCGGTCATCAAGTACCGCGGGATAACCAGCCCGGTCTTCGGTATGCACAACAACCCACAGAACTGGAACATGAATATCCTGCCCGGGGAAACTGCCATTCTTGAGGTCAGCTACGATTCGGCCCTTCATCCTGATTCGGGAGCCGTCCAACGAGCCGTCTACATCAAGAGCAACGATCCATTCAATCCGGAGGTCCAGGTGGACCTCACCGCAAACGTGATGACATGAGCGCTGAACCCTGCCACGACGTTCCTGAAGATATTGAGGGTGAAGCCTCAGAGGCTAAAGCTGACCGGGATCCGGCCGGCCAGAGGTTCCAGAACCTCACTTTCGTTGTCATCGTGACAGCATTGATTGCCATTTTGGTCGCCGGATCCATTCTTCCTTTCTATTTGGTTCAAGAATCAGAGAGCGTCAGCATTGACGAAGGACAGGCACTGGTATACTACAACCAAGCGTGCGGAGAATGTGCCGTCTACATCGACGATGAGCTCATCCCGACGTTGCTGAACGATGGCATCACAGACGTCGTGAAGAAGGACTACCTCAACGAGAGGAAGTACCGCTCGGAGATGAACGCCTTGGACGAGGACCTGGGTGTGCCGAACCATCTCCAGAGCCACATCGCGACCTACGTCAAGATGAACGCGACCTTCGTCCTGGAAGGGCATGTCCCGTTGCACGTGATTGACGACCTCCTGCTGAACTCCAGCGGGTCGAACGTCGACAAAATTCTCATTTACCAGGATGCGATGAAGAACCCCACATCATATCTGGCATGGGCGTTCGACGGCGAGGCTCAGGAGTATCCGATTGATGAACCGATCAGCACATACCTCCAATGGTTCTCCAAGAACGTCGGGACCGGTCCCGCCGAGGCGGACGAGGACCTCCTCCCACTCGTACTGGTCACAGGCTTTCTGGACGGTCTCAACCCCTGCGCGTTCGCTGTTCTTCTCTTCTTCATCAGCTTCTTGTTCGTGATCAGGCGTACTCGGTTGAACGTTATGAGAATGGGGCTGGTCTATGTTCTGGCCATCTTCTTTGTTTACTTCTTCATCGGGATCGGTCTTCTTAGGGCAATAGTCATCAGCGGGCAGCCACACCTGCTGGCGATGGTTGGATCCTACTTACTGATAATCCTTGGTTCGTTGAGCATGGCGCAGTACTTCTTCCCGAACCTCCCTCTCTCGTTCCACATGTCCAAGGGCACCTGGAAGAGGGCCAAGTCCTGGATCTTCAAGGCGACACTCCCCTCTGCACTCGTTGCAGGGCTCCTGGTCGGGCTTTGCACCTTCCCCTGCTCGGGTGGAATATACGTCGCAGTTCTTGGTCTGCTGGCGTCCGAGACCTCTTACTTCGAGGGCATTGGCTACCTTTACCTCTACAATCTGATGTTCATACTGCCCCTTCTTATCGTCCTCTTTGCGACCTCCAACAGGGCGGTCGCCAGAAAGCTCACCAACTGGGAGAGATCGGAATCCTCCAAAATCAAACTGTTCTCTGGACTCATCATGGTCGCGATCGGCCTGATAATCCTTCTGGTCTTTGTTTAGTTACTGCTGGTCATGTTTCCCCTTCGGGAGAACCTTGCAGCGATTCTCGGTACCAGTGTCAGGAATATGATGAGCGAGAGAACCAGTGTGTAGATTGTTCCACCGATCAGGTCAACCCCTTCCGAACCTTCCACCTGGGTTGCCCCAAGATAGAACACCAAGGCCATGATCACCGATAGAACCAGACTTGCCACCAGCCTACCTATATTCTTTCCGCTTCCTTCTTTCACGTTCATCACGCTCCCGGTGCGGGCGCCGGAACGCCGACCGCTTTCGGCTTCTTCTTCTTCGCAGCCGCCCTGACCTTGTACCTTCTCAGTAACAGTGAATTAGTAGTCACGGACACCGAGCTCATGGCCATGAAGGCCGCCGCCAGTGCCGGGTTGACCAAGAATGCGAACGCGGGGAAGAATATGCCCATGCCCACTGGAATACCCACAGAATTGTAGACGAAAGCCCAGAACAGGTTCTGCTTGATCTTGCCCATGGTCTTCTTGCTGAGCTTTATCGCTGAAACCACATCCCGCACGTCGTTCCGGATGAGGACGATGTCAGCTGACTCGATCGCGACGTCCGTGCCGCTTCCTATCCCGACCCCAATATCTGCCTGGGTGAGGGCAGGTGCATCGTTTATGCCGTCTCCCACCATCGCCACTCTCTTCTCTCCCTTCTGCAGCCTCTTGATCTCCATTGCCTTGTCCTGGGGGAGAACCTCTGCGAGGACCCTTTTGATACCGAGTTGTCTTGCGATCGCCTCTCCCGTTCTCCGGTTGTCGCCTGTGATCATGACCACCTCGATGCCCATGCTCTGCAGCTGAGTGACCGCCCCAGGGGCGTAGGACGTTATCGTATCCGCCACCGCCACTATGCCCGTGGGTCTATCGTCGATCGATACTATCATCACGGTCTTGCCGTCATTCTCCAGTTTGGACATTTGTCCTTCCATGTTCTTGACATCAATGTTATTGGATTCCATCAGGCGCCTGGTACCCAGGAGTATCCTCTTCCCTTCGAATTGAGCCTCGACGCCCTTTCCTGGGATTGCCTTGAACTCGTCGGCATCGTCAATATGTATCCCCCTCTTCTCTGCGCCTTCCACGATCGCCTCTCCGAGGGGGTGTTCGGATCCTTTCTCCGCGACCGCAGCAAGTCTCAGAACCTCTGCTTCGGTAATGCCCTTGTCGTAGATGACAACGTCCGTCAGGGAGGGCTCTCCTTCCGTCAGCGTCCCGGTCTTGTCGAAAACGACCACGTCCAGCTTGTGGGCGTTCTCCAGGGCTTCCCCGCCCTTGATAAGGACCCCGTTCTCGGCACCCAGACCCGTTCCTACCATCACTGCCGTGGGGGTCGCCAGTCCTATCGCACAGGGACACGCTATCACTATCGTTGTTATGGATATTAGAAGAGAGAACCTGAATGGAGTCCCGTATCCACTGAATTCGGCAAAGCCGAAGAAGAACCAGAAGAAGAATGCAACTAGGCCCAATATCAGCACAGTGAGCGCGAACTGTCCCGCAACAACATCAGCCAGCCTCTGTACCGGAGGTTTGGATGTCTGGGCATCTTCAACGAGCTTCACTATCTGGGCGAGCGCGGTGTCTTTTCCCACCTTCGTGGCCCGAATCCTCAGCAGACCGTTCTTGTTCAGTGTGGCGCCGATGCATTCGTCCCCGACCTTCTTTTCCACAGGGATGCTCTCGCCTGAGATCATGGACTCGTCGACCGAGGAATGTCCGTCAATCACAATTCCGTCAACCGGGATCTTCTCACCTGGCTTGATAATGACGATGTCCCCCACCAGCACATCTTCCGCAGGGATCTCGATCTCGTTGCCGTCGCGGATCACTCTGGCCGTCTTCGCCTGAAGGCTGACGAGTTTCCTTATGGCGTCCGATGTCCTTCCCTTCGCTATCGCCTCAAGATACTTACCCAGGGTGATGAACATGATCAACATGGCGGTCGTGTCGAAGTAAACGTGCTCATACCCGGCACCCAGGTCGAAGAACGTGGCCACCACGCTCAGCACGTAGGCTGCTCCCGTACCGGCGGCAATGAGCAGGTTCATGTCGGCATTCCCGTGGCTCAGGCCTCTGGCAGCTCTCACGAAGTACTGACGTCCGGGTCCAGCCAATGTGATTGTTGTCAGGACAAAGATCGCATACAGAAACCAGATGTTATCGTCGTAGTTAGGGATGAATCCCAGGCCGACCGATTCGAACGCCCCGCTGAACCCTGTCCTCATGCTGATCAACGTCACTGGAAGCATTATGACGAACGCGACAATCAGGTTCCGTTTCTGGGTGGTGATCTCCTTGTGTCTGGCCAGCCTCTCGGTGTCCTTCACCGCTTCGTCCTCGGGCAGGCTAGCCTTGTATCCGACCGCCTCTATTGCCTTGATGAGCTCCTTCGGACCGGTGGTTATCGGATTGTACTTCACCCATGCCTTCTCGGTAGCCAGATTGGCTGTTGCCGATATCACTCCTGGCGTCTGTTTCAGTACGCCTTCGATGGTCTGGACACATGTGGCGCAGGTCATTCCACCAACATTGAGAGTGATTTCCTCGGTCAGAACCCCATAGCCCACTTCCTCGATCGACTTCACTATCTCTTCCGGCGATGTGACCGATGGATCGTACTCCGCCATGCTCCTCTCGGTGCCCAGGTTGACGGTGGCGTTCTCCACCCCCGGTGTAGATCTCAATTTGGACTCTATCGTCTGGACGCACGTGGCGCAGGTCATTCCGGTGATCTTCAGGTCCGTCTTCTCGGTGGGCAGAGGTCGGCCTCCTGTTGCTCTGAATATAGAATACTCCCCCATCTAAATGTCGATTCCCCTTTACGTTTGTAAATGCCCCTTCGGCCTCTTGGTCGGTTGAGAAACCTTAATCCCTTTTCATTTGATTTCCCACATCATGAACTTCCCCCCTTTCAGGCTCCTCAGGTGGCTGGAGCACTACTGGAAGGCCGGCGCGGTTGACGTTTGTACAAGCAACATCGAGGGATACAGATTCTCCGAGTTCGGTCGGCAGTTCGACGACATGAACCTTGCGATCGCACACCCGTTCGGCGAACCTTCCTTGAGGGAGACACTGGCCAAGGAGTACGGCGTTCGGACGGAGAACGTGATGGTCACCGTGGGTGCTTCGGAGGCCAACTTCCATGTTTGCATGGCTTTGTTCGAGAAAGGCGATCATTTCATCGTGGAGAACCCCGCTTATGAGCCGCTTGCCGAGATACCGAGAGGTCTGGGGTACGGTGTGGACGTTCTGGAGAGGAGATATGAGGATGGGTTCAAGTTCAATACGGACGGCCTTGTGGAACTGATTAGGGAAGGTGCGAAGTATGCATTCATCTGCAACCCGCACAATCCAACTGGCGTCGAGATTCCGGAAGAGGACCTCAAGAGAGTATCAGAAGCCGCCGAAGAGCATGACTCTTACGTTCTCGTTGACGAGATCTTCAGGGACGTGATGAAGAACCCCCCACCCTCGGCGATATCCGTCTCGGACAGGATGATTGTCACAGCCAGCATATCCAAGATATTCAGCATGGCAGGGCTCAGGCTCGGGTGGGTAGTGGCCAATTCCGAGCTCATGGAGAAGTTCGAGTCACTCCGAGAGTACACGACGGTCGCGGTGTCTTCAGCAAGCGAGGAGATGGCAAAATGGGCGTTCGACAGGAAGGATGAGATCCTTGAAAGAGCCTTGAGTTACGTGAACACCAACCGACCAATCGTGGACGAGTGGCTGGAAAGCAATGATCTGGTCGAGTACAGCGCCGAAAGCAAGACCCATTTCTGTTTTCCAAAGCTGTCCGGCATCGACGACTTCAAGTTCGGTAAGATTGCAGCCGAGAAGTACAATACGATCATCGGACCGGGGCGGTTCTTTGGTCTTTCTGGACACTTCCGCTTGGGATTTGGGATGAACACGGAGACCCTGGAGAGAGGACTTGAGAGCCTCGGTCTGGCCCTGGGGGATGTCACCGGCACCTGACGATCATTATGGTTGGGACCTCTGAGGAGCGACCTGGTCGCTGAGGTCATCCTCAGAAGATCCCGCGTGTGTCCATTCAAATTCACCGTAGGGATTTCGGATGTGCTGTCGGCTCCATTCCGATGCTGTGATCGGGTAGGTATGACCCTTCTCACGAAGGGCCATACCCGGTTGACGAATTCAGTCCTATTCTGGGCCTACTCTTCACCCTCGCCTTTATCCACTTCGCTTGATCCACCGCCTCTCTTCTTGAGGGCCACTGCGGCAATAGCCGAGACAACAGCTATGACCACTATTGCTCCAGCAATCATTGTGAGGTCCAGTCCAGCCTCCTCATCCTCAGGTGGAGGGGCCTTTTGGGGAACCTCATCCACTATTAGTTGGAGGTCCATGGTTGGCTCGTGTTCAGAACAGACTCCGGAGAAGACTCCAGCTTGGTTTGCCGTGAAGCTCTTTGTGACCGTCTGGTTCCTCTTGAAGGTGAACTCAGTCGGCAAGAATGGAACTAGGGATGTTGGATGACCTCCTCCTCCGTTTATTCCGAAGAAGTTGATCGTCACGGTGTCACCTTTCACGAGGTAGAGCGACGGGGATGCGTACATGTACCTTTCCGCCTTCTGCCCTTCATCTATGTAAGGCTCACCGGCATCTGCTGTCCCTTTGTACTCCACTCCGAGGATCCACAGCTCTTTGTTGATTCCCGTGTATTCTTCAGAACCGGCAAAGGAACCAGTTTCTGGGTCTTCCACTATCAGGAAGCCGTCCATGGTGGGCTCGTGGTCGCTGCAGTGTATGTTGAAGATTCCTGCCTTGTCAGCCACAAAGGTCTTTGTGACCGTCTGGTTCCTCATGAAGATGAATTCATTGGGCACATAGTATTCAATAACCACATCATGCCCTC
>JAUVGH010000002.1 GCA_030593885.1 Methanomassiliicoccales archaeon | reverse complement strand
TGGGGTTCGTCTTGGTGACCGCGGTCGATATAGATCCGACCCTTGGGTTCCTGATAGCCATTCCCATTTTCCTCCACACCGTCTCTTCTTCCATTTCGATGCAGCACATTCATGAAAGAGCAAAGACTGGCACCAACAAGGTCATTCTGTCGCTGTCAACATTACTGGGCGTCATCGTCGCTCTTGTGCTGAAAGCCGGAGGGGATGTTCAGGGAGCAATACTTGCTCTGTTGCTGGGGATGTTGTTGTACATTGGCATAAGGGATTTCATTCCGAGAGAAGAAAAGGGCTATCCGATTCTATTCCTGGTTGGTGTTGGCTTGGTGATGTTGTTCTGGCTTGTCATAGGCTAGGACTAAGCAACGACTCTAAATCAGGTACGAGTAGGCGTGTATGACCGCTCGCTCAGCATGTCCAAACCCGATCGGTATCTGATTCCAGTCATTGGTCATGTCTCCGACGGCGTATAATCCTTCGATTGGATTACCTGAGTTGTCCAGGACCCTGCTGTCCGAATCAATGACCACATATCCCTCCTCATCCAGCTTCCCTCCCAAGAGGGCTGCAAGTTCGTTGTTTATCCTGTAAACTCCGAGTGCTGACATTCCCGCCACAAACGTCCTCTCCGACCCGTCGGTGAACTTGAATCCGAGCACATCGTCGTCCAGTCCGAAGAGGCTGGCTATCTCCGTCGTGACCACATCAACTTCATGATCTGCAAGTTTGTCCATGACATCTCTCTTCTCGTTCTCATCGATGTCCTCTCCCTCGAACATCTCCTTACCATTGGTCAATATGGTCACGGACTTGGCCTCGAACCAGTCCAGGTCCATGGCCGTGTTCACTGCGAACCTGGTGTGTCCGAAGACGGCGACGTCCTGGCCAGTCATCTGGTGCCCGTCGCAGAACATGCAGTAGTGCACCACCCCCTTGCCTGCGTATGGCAGAATGTGCTGTATCGACCCATCTATCAGCGGCTGGTTGTCACTGATCCCCGTCGCCAGGATGACCGCCTTTGACTCGAACACTTCAGTTCTATTTGTCCTGCTGTTCAGGGCCTTGACCTTGTACGTCTCTCCCTTCTCAATGCTGTTGACCTCGAGGAAGTCCTTCAGCTGGACCTTCTTATCATGCTTCTTCAGCGCTTCTCTACCCGAATTCACAAGATCGGCGCCCGAGATGCCGTCGGGAAAGCCCGGGATGTTGTCTATCCTGGGCACGAACCAGACACGGCACCATTTCCGTCCCTTATCCAGCACCAAGGCGGTGTGGTTCAGAAGAGCGGCCTTCAGCCCGGCGTGCAGACCTACGGGACCCCCACCGACGACTATGAAATCGTAGACCTCATCCTCAGGCATCGTTTCTGAAATAGCGTCTGATATGAAAATCCTTTCTAATCCCCTGGTAGCCAACATTCGTTTTAAATATCACCTGGACACTATTACTAATAGAGGCGGGGTATGAGGGTCGAACCGACAGAGAAGGACATACAGAACGTTCACAAGATCTACCTTGACCAGTCCAATATCGATTACGCAAAAGGGCAATTGAAACTGGGCGACTTGCCTATAATCTGGGCCCGCGCAGACCTTCTTTACGACATGTACATAGAGCTCAAGAAGATAGTCGGGGACTCGGCAAACCCTCTGATGCAGAAGATGGGTAAGCCTTACGGGAGGAACTTTTTCAGGACGCTTGGTAGGGCCTTCATTGCGGCCCACGGCAGGACCGACGAGGAGGCTCTCTTGAACTTCCTGGCTGCGGAGAACGCCGTCATCGGCTGGGGTAGGATATCGGTCGAGCGGTCAGGGGACAGATGGATAGTGATATCTCCCACTGGCTTCCCGGTGGCCCAGTCATTCAGGACAAAGAAGATGTTCTCCACCGTCCCGGTCGATTCGTACTTTCTGGGATATTTCGAAGGTTTCGTCTCGGAGCTTTCGGAAGTCGTGTATGTGGGCAGGGAGACCAAGTGCATTGCACTTGGGGACGACTACTGTCAGATGATCTTTGAGCCCAGGAAGAAGGACAATGGACCGCCGAAGCAGCTGGATAAGCCTGCAGAGCCAGAACCGGACTACTCAGAATGAATCGCGATGCTGTCAACCGCGATGGGTGTGATATTCATTTCTTCACTCCAGTGACCCAGGAATGTGAATCCACTATCTCGTACCCTATCTTTTGCGAGAACTTGACCGAGGCCTCGTTGTCCTTGACGACGTAGAATATGGGCTTCTTCCCCTTCTCAAGGATTCGATTGGTCAGAACGACGCACATGGACACGGCATACCCCCCTCTCCTGTACTCATCGAACACGAACAGGAATCCGAGCATCACCACCCTGTCGGTCTCGAAATGGGTCGCGTCCCAGCCTATCAGCTTGCCGTCTTCGCGAATTGCGGCGCTCATGCCGTTGATGACGCGATCTCTAACGTGATCGTAGGCGCCGTCGAAGAACTCCCAGTTATGTGCAACTGTTTCGATGTCGTCCTCCACCAGTGAAGTGACCTCATGACGCACCTCTCCCTTCACCCCTTCCTCACCCAGAACGAAGAACCAGCACGGGTTGATGTCCGTCCGCTCGAATTCCCTCTCCAGGTACGGGATGAATATGTCCCTCATCCCCGAGAACTGGTATTCCTTGCCGCTCTCCAGAACCCTGACGAGGTCGAGGAAGGATTCCTCATTGTCCGCGTATATGGAGCAATGGTCCGGATTGCCCTTCTGCAGTGTCATCACTCCATGAGGTTCGTCCGGGTCATCCACGTAGATCTTCCTGTCCGGGTCGTCCGAGAAGACTCTGGCTATCACCATCGCGTTGAGTCCGTGTTCCTTGTCCAGAAGCTCCCTGACCTTCTCGGGGTCGGAGAGGAGTGAGACCATGAGAACGAATTGGGAATTTGGTTAAAATGGTTTTTCCTTCAGAATGCCGGTTCGGAGCGGATGCCGTGAGATTCCAGTTCTTCGATTATTGCCTTTGCCACTTCCCGGTAGTGTTCTTTGTCGCTAATGTTGCCCGAGTACATGGAATGCAGTGCAGGGCTCTTGCCGTCAAGACGTTTCAGTATGTTCTTTCGTGTGCTCCTCTTCAGGTTCAGCTTGTCTACGAGTACGTGGTCGACCCCGGTGTCTGAGATACGTCCAGCCAGTTCCAGAAGTTCATCTATCGAAACATGAGGAAGGATCGGTCCGATGAACGCCCAGGTCTTCACACCCTCATCGCTCAGAGTGCGTAATGCAGAGAGACGTCTTTCGATCGGAGAAGCGTTGGGTTCGAAAAGCGTTCGAGTGCTTTCATCAAGGAATGCCACTGTGAATCCCACTTCCGAGTCAGAGAACTGCGTTATCAGGTCCAGATCCCTCAGAACCAGATCAGATTTGGTCTGAATGCAGATGGGAAAATCCTCTTTCAACAGCTGTTCCAGCGAGAACCTGGTCACCTGGGTCTTCTTCTCCATTGGCTGATAAGCGTCTGTGACCGTGCCTATGCCGACGACGCCCTTCTTCTTTCTCTTCACCTCTTTGGCGAGGATGGTTGGCATGTTCCTTTTAACATCAACGAAGGTCCCCCATTCCCTTTTCTCCCTGAGAACGTCTGGCGCATAGCAATAAGTGCAGCCGTGTCCGCATCCTCGGTAAGGGTTCAGAGCATAGTCATAGCCCGGCAGGCGGGATGGGGATATGGCGTATTTGCAGGTGATCTCGGTCGTCTTCATGCTACCAGAAAGTCCTCTAGCCTCTTTTGATACAGAGCGTCCTTAAGAAGACTGCTGTTCTTGATCCATCTGCCGACGGGTATGGCCATTCTTGTGCCTGAGTAATCCAGCGCCTCCTTCAAGGTGTCGAACTTCCTCGGGTCTTTCGAAAGTGCATTTCTGATGTTCTCCCTGACGTTCCAGACCCCGACAGGCATGATGTAACCTGGATGTGCCTCTCGCATTATGCATATGGCCGCTTGGCGCCTGATCCCAGTCAGATGTTCTCCCACCGCAAGTCTTGCGGCGTAGTAGCACCCACCGATCTCGGCATACTTGGACCTGCCCTTGTACCCCTCATGACTGGCATAGATGACTATCCTCTTCCCTCTGGGGTTCCACACGGTATCTGGATACCACGCCTCCATCAACTCATACTTCCAGCTCATTGGCATCATCAGGATGAGGAATCTGTTGTCCAGCCTCCAGGATTCGTATATCCTGAACTCGTTAATCAGAGGATAGTCCTTCACTTCCTCCCTGAGTTCCTTTCCTACAATATCATCCACTGCGGTAATGCTCCATCTGGTCGGGACGAACCTTCGGTTCTTTTCAATGCCGAAAGCTCCGGCCGAGAAGGCCTTGTTGATTCTCGTGACAGGAATCCTCTGATCGTGAAGTGAGATGACCGCTTCTGATGCCTTCAGGTCACCATCGCTGTATGCTCTATCCAACCGGTGGTCTATCTTCAATGTGCCCAGGTCCATGTTCTTCAACGGTGCTGAGGGTCCCATTGGTTGAACGGAATCATCCAGTACCAGCCTGCTGGTGGGTTTCTTTGTGAACAGTGCTTCTGTATCTGGTGATTCACGGCACAAAGAGATCTCCCTGGTCATGTCGACTATCCTTCCACCGCAGTTCACGTCATGGACATTGGTCTTGTACATCCCTCTGACCAGCTGCATGCGGTAGTTGACTATGTCTTCTATGGTGGCTCCTCCCCAGAGCTCGGGTGAATCCAGAATCGAGGTGTCAC
The DNA here is from genome assembly GCA_030593885.1 of Methanomassiliicoccales archaeon. Lineage (GTDB taxonomy): Archaea > Thermoplasmatota > Thermoplasmata > RBG-16-68-12 > SOIM01 > JAGLME01. Next base: position 86,227 of record JAUVGH010000002.1, on the reverse strand, counting down.
CATGTGTGGGAGGGACCATGGGGCCGATGAAGACCTTTGGATAGCCCATTCTTCCCACGAAGATGGATGGGGGTGATGAACCTTCTATGTGCAAGCTGTCGATCAGAGGTTGGGTTCTTGCCTTTGAGTAGAATCTCATGACGACGGGACAGCTTCGCTTTCCGCAGAACATCTTGGATCCTTTGCAGGCGACACAGAGAGCATCACGTCTGGAACTGGTGGCATCTTCGAATATGATGTCTCGATCTGGGAGGCTCATTCCAGTTGGGTATAATCGAAGCGGACATATATCTGCTTAAGTGGGGTGGATGAAAGTACTTTTGCTGGTTCATCCTCTATGAGTGAACTCTTTCACGCGATTTTGGCGGTAACCCTGGCACACTATATGAGCGTTTCGAACCGCCCCAGGATCCCCCTCTTTCGCAGGGTTCTCACCAGTTCCTCTTCTCTCACCGGTTCGAAATCAACCATCACCTTACTCTCGATTAGTTCAAAGAGTTTCTCGATGTCAACGAAGTGACCCTCACCCAACACCAAATGCCTCTTCTTTGCCACTTTGTTGAGAATCAGCACGATGTAATCCATACTGATTCCACTATTGTCATCGATTCGAGCATACACTTTCTCAATCGATTCAAATCGGAAGAACTGTCTCTTGGAGAGAAGACCTCCATAGAACTCTACTCCATTCTCAAAGACAAGTGTGTGTGGTGACCTCCAAAGGCCAACCAGAAGAGAGATAATGGCGAGGCCGCCTAAGAAGGTTGCAGACCAAAGCATCAGAAACACGAACAAGGAATCAGTCTGTTCAGAACGATGCCAAAAGAGAACCAGAACGAAGAGAACAATGACAGCAAGGAATATCGAGAGCCCTATTGTTTTGATCTTGAACCTTCTCCATCTTCTTCGAAGAACTTCATCATTCCTCTCATCGAAGATGAGTCTACCTTTCACAAGGTCGCTTGAATTCAGGTTTCAACCTCCGCACCAGTAGTCATGTAAGGGCTAATTGGTGTCAGTATCCCAAATCATCCAGCTCTTGATTCACAAGATTGTCTATTCGTTGAATTCTCGGGTTGGATCTCGGCAAGTGCTTGTGAGTTACTGAATTGAAGTATTGCCTCTTGTTGAAGACCTCTTCGATGAGAGGTTTCAGGTTCTTGGCTTTCACTCTGTACTCTCCACTCAAGTGTTTTATGACCAGCTCACTGTCGGAGTAGTGTTCAATCTCCTGTCTGCAATGCTCCGTCGCACAGTCAAGAGCTTCGATAAGGGCCCTGTACTCAGCCTCATTACTTGTGGCACTACCGATGTATTCCTTGTTCTCTCTCAGGCGATTCCAGTTCTCATCGTAAATGCCGTAAGCGATTGCGGCGGGACCTGGGTTACCTCTGGATGCTCCGTCAGTGACAATCCGGATCTTTTCGACGCGTTTTGGCATTATCCCTCGGATATCCGTAGGGTGAAACGTGTATGAAATCCTTTTGCCTCAAGCCGAACTACTTCGCCACAAAAATATGATACTTCTGCTCCGGGTCCGATATCTCCAAGTGTATCCTCTTGGCCACAAACTTCGCCGGATGAGGTATCGAACCGACCCTCTTCGCCAGATTATCAAAACTGACGAAATCCCCCCTTCTCCTCTCCTCAACGATGGACCACATGCTCTTCTTGCCCAGACCAGGCAACAGCTCCAACATGTGGAACCTGGTGGTGATCGACTGAGCGTGATTGAAGAATGTAACGAACTTCTCCTCCTTCTCCTTGACGACCTTGTCGATGACGAACATCAGCTCGCTCTGGGCAGCGTTCGTAAGCTCGTCATAGCTTATCCTCCGCTTTACATGAAGGATATCCTGCCTCTGCTCGACCTCTTTCCCGACGTACACCCTGTCCCCGATCACCATAGTGGCATTTTCCTTCGGTATCAGCTCGAACAGCTTGAACTCGTCCTCGCCCAGGGCGTACGCTATCGGCTCCTTGCCGAACCTGCCGCCCTCAACTCTTCCTTGGGGCAAATAATCCAGGATGTGTGCATAGTCTTCCAAAACCACCGCCTCAAAGATATTTCCTCACGAGCTTGAGAACCTGGTCGGTCTCATCCTTGGTGAGCGTGAACCTCTCCTTGGAGAATATCGCCCTGACCTCTTCCGGTTCCTCCGGCATCAGGTCCGCGATCTTGTACGCGTTCGGCTCGGACATCTGGTCCATCTTGACGAGTTCGGCGACCAGCTTCTTCACCTTCGTCCTGGACAGCTTGGCGAACGCATCGGCGTGCGAGAGGGCCAGCTTCTGCTCGGGCATCAGCTCTTCCCTGTTGTCCTTTTCCTTCTCAAGCAATTCTTTCACATCTGCAAGGGACAGATACTCTTCTTTAACCAAGAAAAACCCCCTACCTCGACTTCCTTAAATGTTCTGGGCTCACGACCACCGTCTTCATGGCGTTGCCCATTCTGACCTTCAGGAGGTATGCGCCCCCCTGGGTCCCGATCACTGTCCCGGTTTGACCGTGAAAACGTGAATGAGGTTGACCCTTCTGTATGCTCGGGTCGATGACGATGTTGGCCTTCTCCCCTTCGGAGTACTCGACGAAGCTCCTTGTGATAGGCGATAGTCCTCTTTCCCGTGCCTTCTTGCTGAACTTATGCCTCGTCCTTCTCCTTGTTCCTTTTGACGCTCTAACCATCTTCACCATCCTCGTCGTGTATATCCATCACATCAAGAAACTTGACTCTGCAACCTACCCCTAACATCTCTGCCAGACTCGGCCTGGTCCTCCCCTCGTCTCCGTTGACCAACTCCTTGATGTACGTTCCAGCTTCCGCCTTGATGTAGATCTCAGCAGTTCCGTCATCGAGCAAGGTCGCTTCTATGTCCTGTATCGTCCTTTTCCGTACCTTGTCCGCTCTTCGCTTGGCGACCCGCGCTGGCGTCTGCTGGGCGATCTCTTCTCCCTTGAATGATGATACTACTTCTTTAAGTTTTGGTTCTGGCACTGGCTGGTCCAGTTCGACGATCGCCTTGTAGCTCTTGGCGTACCTGGCGGACTTCAGTTCCACAATCTCCTTGCGGCTTGAAGGCTTGAGATCGGTGACCTCGATGGCCTCTGATCTGTTGACCTCTTTCTGCATCTTCTGCAGGTCGATCGTCCTCTTCTTCGGACGCAAGAGTTCCAGCACGAACGGCCTTCCCCTTCCAAGCATCTTGACATCCACGTCCTCCCTGCCGGCTCCGTGGAATGAATAGTCCTCGCTGTCCGTTTCTACTAGGAACGGTTCGCCGATCAGGTCCTTCACGCTGTGCTGGTATTCTTTTCCTGTGTTGTCGCACTTCTCGCATCCGACGCCCCAGCACGAACGACACGACCAGGTGGTCTGGGGAACGTCCCTGACGAACTTCTTGTACCTTCCGTAGACGAATATGGGGTTTATGGTGAGCTCCACGTCATCGAAAGCTGTGTTCATCAGCGCCACCACGTCCGGCCTCTTGAACTCAACCACCTTTCCGGTCCTCGGTTCGAGTATCTTGCCGATCTCCCGGTTCATCTCCGCCTTGGTTATCTCGAAGTTGTGCAGGTCCAGCTCCACCCACAGGTTCTCTTCCCTGGACTCTATCTCAGGGTCTATCTTGCTGCCCACCAGGAAGCTATCGTACTCTATGTTCTCCAGCTCCTCCTCGATCATGTCGCTGAACTTCTCTATCTCATCGAAGAGTCCCTCGCACAGCCAGCACTTGTCGCCCAGCTCAAAACCAAGGGATTTTCTGATCGCCTTGCCTCTGCTCGGGTTGTCCAGCCCTGTCGAAACCTTGCCAAAGAGCCTACCGAGACAATGGTCGCACAACGGTTTATCCGAGAGCTTCTCCGCTATCTCTGCCTCCTTTGCGGCTTCGACCACTTCTCCTAGACCGTTCGACATCTCTGTAAACTCTCCGCTACTCGGATGCTGGATGCAACACTCGAAAAAATGTGCACTCGTCCCGCTTATTTCTTCAGGAATATCTCGATGCTTGAGACGTTTGCTACCCTGCCTTCCTCTCCCTCCAGCTCTTCCGTGGAAATCTTTATGTCTGTCAACTCCGCGTCCTGCACGAACCTGTTCCTGGTTATCTCCGCAACGTCCACGGCCTTGCTGATCGATCTCCCTCTAGCCTTGATGACAACCTCATCCGAACCACTGTTGAATTGTGTCACCACGGCCAGAACGTAGTTCATGGTCGGCTTTTTTCCAATGTATACTGTGTTCTCCTCCGTCATCGTACTCCTCCGCATGTTGTACCAATGGTTTTAGGGGCAGTATCATTAAGATTGGGTGTATTTATATGTTGTCATAATTGGTAGCCAGATGTTAGTTATCTTTTGGAAGGCATCCCTCGTAGAACGCTCATTCTTCGGTCATATGTGTAACCAAAAAGGGCTGGAAATCAATCAACACCACGCCATTCTTCGGTTATGTACACAGCCAAGAATCAGAACCAACATTCCGCACGTGCCAGAGACCCTTCCATCGATCATCCTCGAAACCTATTTATATCCCATTCGTTAATTGACACCTCGAGGTCGGAGATTGCCTAAGGAAAGCAAGAAGGAAGGATTCCATTCCGCGGCTGGATTGATCAGATACTTCGATTCAGAGGACGAGAAGGCCCTCAAGGTCAATCCCAAGCTGGTCGTACTTTTCGGCATTCTCATGATCGCCGTCGTTGCATACGCCGAGTGGCAGTGGGGCGGTTGATTCTTTTCTGGAACGCCGTGTAGGAGATTCGAAAGCCAGTCCACCTGTGAATGATATCTCTCCACAGGATCTTCTCGGGCCAGCTTCCTGTTTACACGTGTGAGAACCCCAAAGAAAGGTTGAAGTACTTTGTAAACAATTCTGTTTACAGTGATAGATAATGGTCCAGGTCCAACTGAGAATGCCAGAAGACCTCGTGAAGGACATTGACCGATGGGTGTCCAGAGGCAGGTTCAAGAGCAGAAGCGACGCGATCAAGACGATTGTCGCTCTGTATGAGGAACGTGAGAAGACACGCGAGTTCTACCAGATGCTGGTCGAAAGGAGTAAGGAGGCGAGGGAGAAGCCCGAGATCCTCGTGCCTCTTGAGGAAATCGAATGAGTTTCAAGGTCCTTCTTCACCCCAAATCTACCAGGTTTCTTTCCAAGTTAGATAAGGACTTAAGAGCGAGGATTAAGAGCAGAGTGGAGGAATTGGAGGATCATCCAGAGCGAAGAGGCAAACGCTTGAGGTATTCCGACTTCCGGACCTTGAGGATCGGGGACTACAGGGCGATATATGAGATTGATGAAGAAGAGAACAGAGTGATCGTGTTGTTCATTGGACACAGAAAGAACGTCTATGATGACTTCTCCAAGCTGTTTTGAGTTGTTTTTCGAGCTTGATTCTGGGAGAAGGTCGAACATTGAAGGAATTACGCCGGGGGGAGATGAATAGCCAAGGTTCGAATCATCTCGTATTCTTAAGCTGATTCTCTCTTACCTGCTGGAGAAGGTCCGAGAGTATTTCGAATGCCTTTGGCTTCATTCCCATAACCTCATCGTTTTCTGAGACATTAGTCTCCTGCAATAGCTGTCTTGCCGAAACACATCATCCTGCGACTCCCCCCCCTCCAAAGGTGAGTGTTTGACTAATAACCCATTTCGCTAGGGCACCTCTTTGACATAAGAATCCTAGCTCAATGTTGGGGATGTTCTTTTACAGGCCTCATAGGACGGGAATAGAGGCCGGAATGCCAAAGGACTAGCCAGAATCCTTCTCTACCAGCCTCTTCACGAAATGGTAGAAGTCAACTGCGTTCCCAGTCGACGGCTTGTACCCCTCATGCATGACTCTATTCCTGACAGCTAGCAAATCCCGAGCGAATGCTTGACTTCCACCGTTCAACACTCCAGTTTCACCGGCTAGCCCAAGTAGTTCTTCAATGGTCATTTGATCGACATTCTCGATAGTCTCTGGGAGTCTATGTCTCAGGAGGAGTTCCAGGCAAATCGATGCTGAGACAATGGATGAAGCCGTGTCAAGAATTGAGTTCTTGGCTGATGACTCTAGGAGGGATTGCATCTTCGACTCTACATCTCTGTCCTCGAATGTCCCATAGATCTCCTCATAATCCTTCTGGGACATCATGTCCTCTAAATTCGCACCAAGCTGATTGGGCAGGAATTGAGAAGTGAACCTCAGTACAGTCTCAACATAGAATACAGTCGTATCCTCATCTGGGGTGGAATTCGTGTGTTGAATACTGTTTCTCTCATCGTGAAGAAGCTCTAGGTCTGGTCTTTCCTGAACAGCAACACCATTGTCTTGGAGAATATCTAGAGCTTCGTGGAGGCCAATGGTCGTCTTTCTGTCCTTACGGTAGATCGACAGACCCAGCGAGCGTACTGCTTCCTTCAGTATGAGCTCGATAGCCTGATCTATATGGAGAATCGCGAATTTCCGATCCAGGCCAGTGTTTCTAGAGTAGTGATCCAGGCCATGTTCGAGAGATTCTACTGCGTTCCTTAGTAGAGGTGATGTGGTCAAAGATAGCCCCCGTCACTTTGGAAAACTGAAATTACTTTCAACATATCTTTCTCCAGTCATTGAAATGGAGAAGAGCTTGTACCCCTCCTTCTTTCCTCTCTCAACCATGAGGCCCTTCTTAATGTTAGAGATAATCGCCAGATTGATGTTTGTCTTCGGATGTCGAGCCTCCTCGTATAGGGCATTCAAATCTGCACTTGTGAATTCAACCTGATTCCTGTTCTTCAGGAGAAAGTACGCCATAGCCAGGACAATATCCGTATGGGTTTTCAGGTCATTCTCTATCAAGTATTCTCCGATAGAGATTCTCGAGACATCGGATTCCACTACGGCAGGAGTGTCTTCGAGTCTTGTTTCGGCAACAATGTCCTTCCTTCCTGGAAGGGGGAACTCCAAGTCGAGCATCTTGCGAAGAACCTCTGCAAGGGCAACATCCTTCTGGGAAGATTCTTCGATTGATTCGGAGACCTCCTTCGCAGCTGAGACCACTTTCTTCATTCTTTCAATCCGCTCATTCAAGACATCATCTCCTTGATCCTCAAGATGTTATGATTCGGGACGGAGTACCTACCACCCTCTCTTGCCAGCAAACCGTTCTTCGCGAGTCCAGAAAGAATAGGCTTGATCGAGTTGTATGTGACTCCAGTCGCCGCTGAGATTGCCTTTGGGGAGGCAGATTCGCCAACCGAGGTTAGCCCGAGGAAACCAGCTGCTTTGAGGGCCAGTAGGTATACAAGAACTTTTTCCCGGTTCCCGAGTTCATAGTATTCCGGAGTAAATATCACGCTGTTGGATTCCTTACCAAATCTGATGAAGGGCGAAATCGCTTCGTACAGGATTTCCTCGCCGACTTCCTTTTCATCAACGAATAAGGACTGGATTTTCTTCGTGTTCATCCTAATGCCTCATGTTTTGAACAACGTATTATCACATCCACGATATAAAGTCATTTTGGGTAGGGTTGAGTGAAAGTGATGCCGAGACGAACAATGGATCTCGGGACTGGTCCTTCTCTGACCCGACCCACAATTGGATTCCACATACTTTGTGAGAGATATTCACATAACCTGTCCATCGTGCATGAAACATCCCTGAATCCGGAATCAGTTTCATTAGAATGAGAGCCTCTCTCCTGTTCTTTGGGGCTATACATCTTTGGCTATTGCGGGAATAGATGAGTGAAGATTATGCCAGTGTCAGTATTCAAAGTATGTTCAATGAGATTCGGATGGACCCCTGCGGATATGACCACGGATGAGGGTTTGGCACAAATATAGTGAAGCGATTCTAAACTAAAGCTCCCTTAGATCTCCCTGTATCGAGAGTTACATCTTCAATCATGCTTCAACCAGCTAGTCTTCATGATGTGGCAATACTCCAGAAGAAATCTACGACCAATCTGTGGATATGGAATGCAATCAAATTATATCGTCTAGGAATTTCGTACAATTCAATCTTTCTCTTCCATGGCCTTAGTAATCCTGCTTTCTATCTCTTTGATACCTTGGTCAGTGATGCTACAGCCTGATTCTCCAGCTTCATCCTCCATGTTCATGAAGAATCCTTTCTTCTTGTTCTTATAGATGATATCGCTTGGGTTTGTTGGAGGTTTCATAAGGGCCTCTCGATATCCATCTATAATGGACTCCGTCTGAAACACGTCCAGGCCCTTGGCTTGCATTGAGTAGTAGGCTATGACGAGAGTCTTGGCAGGATGGGATTGTGGTTTGGTTAGGTTTATCAACTGTCTCAAGGTCTGAATACCGTGGGACTCCAAGAACCCTCCCGACGAGTCGATTCCTTCAGCACGCTCCAATGGTGGGAGAGACTCCACCGACTCTCTCATCAGATCATTCAATACTTCTTTGAAAGCTATGCTCCTGAAAGGCTCCTCCAAATCGTGCACTGCCTCTTTTGCTCTTAGAACAATTTCCTCATAGTTCTTGTTTATCAAGTACGCTCCCCCACGACTGGCGAAATTCTAGCCATAAATACTCTTGAGCTATTAAGACATTTGCATCACGACTTCTCTGATATGATAATCTTCACCCGGATTGGACATGCATTAGACACATGAGACTCGAGTTTGACGCAGTATGAGGAGGTCAAACATATCTTTCATCGAGTAGTGCATGTTCGCAAAATGAATCTTAGCCTTTGGTTAAACGCCGAGGGGGAGATTCGAACTCCCGCGGTGCAGAAGCACCAATGGCTGTCGCGGTCATCTTTTCTACGGTCTGGACAACACTCGAGGCCATCGCCGTGAACCGGGCTTAGCTACCTCGGCATTCGGGTCAAATTATAATATCTGGTTGAGTTATAACGATATCGGTATCGATGAAGATCACAGTTCAGTTCATACCGTCGAAGGAGACGAAGGAGGTCGAGCTCGAAGAAGGTGCCACGGGCATGTCGTTGGTCGAATCTCTTGATCTGACCCCGGACAGCATCATCTTGGCCCGATTTCAACGCCCCATACCCATCGATGAACCTCTTACGGACGGCGAAATCCTTACACTGATATCCGTTGTTTCTGGCGGCTAGGACGTGAATGGGCAAAGGTTAATAGACCGCATTTGTTTTCTGTGGGTTGCATGGCATCCGAAGAATCTGAGATGCTTGAGGAGTTGGGGTTGAGGAGCGTCGAGGAGCTTTTTTCTGACATTCCCAACGATGTCCGTACAGGTCCCTTGAACATCGAGAAAGGGCTACCCGAGAAGGAGGTCCGAAGGAACGTCATGGAGATCCTCGGCAAGAACCGAACAGCTTGTGAAATGCCCAGCTTCCTCGGTGCGGGGGTCTACCATCACTACATCCCAGCAGCCGTTTTCGAGATGATATCCCGATCAGAGTTCTACTCGTCTTACACCCCATATCAACCGGAGATCAGCCAGGGCATGCTCCAGGCCCTCTTCGAGTACCAAAGCTTCGTCTGCGAGCTCACCGGGATGGACGCAGCCAACTCATCCATGTATGATGCCTCCACCGCACTGGCCGAAGCCGCGTTGATGAGCGTTCGCATATCCGGTAAGAAGAAGATCCTCATCCCAAGGGCGATCCACTGGGAGAAGAGATCCGTGCTGAACAACTACGCAAAAGGTCCCGGGCTTCATGTGGACGAGGTTCAGTATGACGGCGATACTGGGATGATCGACATCTCGGACCTCAAAGCCAAGCTGGATGACCAGACATCTGCAGTCTACCTTGAATCGCCCAACCTCTTCGGCGTATTCGAGAACATCGCGGAGGTCAAAGAGGCCATTGGAGACGTCCTCCTAATCGTAGGTGCGAATCCTCTATCCCTCGCCGTTGCCGAAGCTCCGGGGAACTTAGGTGCGGACATCGTTGTCGGAGAAGGCCAGATTCTCGGGAACCCCATGAACTTCGGCGGTCCGCTGGTCGGTATCTTCGCATGCAGGAAGGAACACATCAGGAGAATGCCCGGAAGGATGATCGGAGCCACCAAGGACGTCCACGGTCGAAGAGCGTTCACCATGGCCCTGCAGACCAGGGAACAGCACATAAGAAGGGAGAAGGCCACCAGCAATATCTGCACCAACGAATCGCTTGGATCGGTCGCGTTCGCGATTCATGTGGCGATACTGGGAAGGACCGGTCTCAGAAGGGTAGCGAAGGAGAACATCCTCAGATCAAGGTACCTGGCAAAGGAGATAGGATCGTTAGAGGGTTTCGCCGCACCTGTCTTCAGCGGTACACATTTCAACGAGTTCGTTGTCAGGTCTGAAGCGGACTATGCCAAGGTCCACGAACACCTCCACTGGAAGGGGATTCAGGGTGGACTGTCCTTGGCCAGCAACTTCCAGGAGCTCGAGAACTGCGCCTTATTCTGCACCACCGAGATGCACACCAAGGTGGACCGCGATTCCCTCATCAAGGCACTGGAGGGATTCAGTTGAGCTTCCAGCAGGCGAGGTATGATGAGCCTCTTGTCCAAGAGATGATCGACACCAGGGACGAGGAGATCTCCCTGGAAGGCGTTCTGCCCGATTGGCTGGCCAGAAAGGAGTTGAGCATTCCCAATATCAAGGAGTTCGAGGTATCCCGGCACTATACCAGGCTTTCTCAGATGAACTTCGGAGTCGATACAGGGATCTACCCTCTGGGGTCCTGCACCATGAAATATACTCCCAAATTAGGAGGGTACATCGGATCAACCGATGTGGCAACGACGACCCATCCACTTCAGGAATCAAACACCGTCCAGGGCAGCCTTCAGGTGATGTACGAGCTCCAGGAGCTGTTGAAGGAGATCGGTGGAGTGGACGCCGTCAGCCTCCAGCCAGCGGCAGGGGCGCACGGAGAGTTCACTGGATTGCTCATAGCACGCGCTTTTCACGAGGACGCAGGCGAACGAAGGGACGAGGTCGTGCTGCCCGATACGGCGCACGGAACCAATCCTGCCAGCGCTTCGATGATGGGTTTCAGGGTGGTCGAGATACCGTCCAAGAACGGCTGCGTGGATCTGGATGCCCTTAGAAGTGCCGTCAACAAGAGGACCGCCGCTTTCATGCTCACCAATCCGAACACCCTTGGCATCTTTGAGAGTGATGTCCTGGAGATCGCAGAGATCGTCCATGAACAGGGTGCCATTCTTTACTACGACGGCGCCAACCTGAACGCCATCATGGGAAAGACCACACCCGGGAAGATGAACTTCGACATAGTGCATTTCAACCTCCACAAGACCTTCTCCACTCCGCATGGAGGAGGGGGGCCAGGCTCCGGACCGATCGGCGTCGTTCCCAAGTTGAGAGATTACCTACCAGTCCCAGTGGTGAGCTTCGACGGCAAGAAATACGACCTGGACTACGACATTCCAAAATCGATCGGAAAGGTGAGATCGTTCTACGGCAACTTCGCCGTTCTTCTTCGGGCGTACATCTACATCAAGATGCTCGGGTCGGAAGGTCTGGAGGAGGTCGCCAACAGGTCCGTTCTGAACTCCAACTACCTCAAGGAGAAGCTGAAGAAACACCTGGACATGCCCTTCAAGGACCTCAGAAAGCACGAGTTCGTCCTGAGCGGTGCAAAGCTGAAGAACAGGGGTCTGGCAACACGGGACCTGGCGAAGAGGCTGATGGACTTCGGTTTCCATCCTCCCACCGTATACTTCCCCCAGATCGTTGAGGAAGCCCTGATGATCGAACCCACCGAGACAGAGAACAAGCAGACGCTGGATGCATTTGCTGACACCATCATCGGGATACTTCAAGAGGACAACGAGACGATAGCCAGTGCACCCCACAATACAGCCGTTGGCAGAGTGGACGAGGTCGGCGCCGCAAGAAAACCAATTCTCAGCTTCAAGATGATGGCTCGGGAAGAATGACCTTCTCCGATGGGAGCTTGTTTATCAGAACATACGCCCAGTTGAGTTTCTTCTTCTTGATCTCCACGTTCTTGCCTTTGTCCCTGGGATTGTCGAAATCGAAACCGATGAGATTGATCTCCGTCGCCCCGAAATGATCGGCCAGGAATATGCCTCTATCCCCATCCGTGAAGCCCCCGAAGTTGTGGATCTTGCCAGAAGGTAGGGATTGTGTCGTTCCCATGACCTTTCCCTTGAAACATTCCGCGTATTTCCTTATCTCATCCATGTTGTCCCCGTGGGCGTGGATGATGACGATCGCTCCCCTCTCATTGGCTTTCACCAGGTCCTCCACCTTGCCATCCAGGTCCGTCATTACCACGTCTGGCACCAGGCCCTTTTCAAGAAGGAACGTTGTCGCCTCATCCGCAGAGATCAGAACACCTTTGGCCTTGTCCGTCTCTTCTTCCAGGTTGGGTCCGTCGCCTGCGACCGTCACCACCCTGCCGCTCATGAGATCTGCCAGCTCCTCGTGAGTGGTCTCCTCACCGACCAATCTGCTGGAGAGCAACCTGGCGCTAAGCTCATCCTTCTGTTGATCAAAACCGAAATCCTCCAGTATCTGGTGGTAGTATTCCTCCCACTCATCGTAGAGCATCGAACTTCTCCAGGAAGACTATCTTCGCCACTCGACCTCGGGAGGCGCTTTTCTTTCCAGCGTTCTCCAGCCAGCGGTGCCCAGGCCAAGGACCGTAAGGGCCACTATGAGCGTGATCACAATCATCGGAAGGCTTGCCATCGGTTCGGCGTACCCGAAGACGACGGACATGGTCAGCAGCAGTCCGCCCATGATTATTGCCACGACGAAGAAGAAGATGGTGACCGACCAGAACGATTTGGGGAACTCCCGCTTCTTGAGGACGACCACAATGATCTTCCCCAGTTCGTGCAGATAGATCCCTAAGATGAACAACCAGATGAAACCACCCACGAAGAAGAAGAACTTCTTTACGTAGTCTGGCGTCCCCGAAGACGCGTCCATTCCATAGAATACCCCCAGCATTATGAGAATCCAAGCCACTATGTTGAAGAATATGGTCACATCACCCGACATGACTGATGATTTGGCATCGTCGTAGGAATCTCTGATACTCCTCAAACCTCGCTTCAGCGAGAAGCTTCCAGGATAAGTTATGTAGAGCACTGAGGCCCCGAACACCACAAGGATCAAGGCAGGTGGGAATGAATTGGCCACCTCGATCGTCCAACCGAACTTCATAATGCTCGGGATTATGCCAACGAAGACTGACAAACCCCAGAGGAGCAGGACCAAACCCAGAGGAGTGAACAACCGTTTCCTCCATTTCTCGTCCCTCAGGGTCTTCGCAACTATGGATACAGCACTCTCAATGCTCGTGTGCTGTTTCACGAAGACTCGCCTGACGTGGTCGACCTTCAATCTTGATGTGATTAGAGGAAAGACGGACTCGTCTTCGGCTCCATCGCTGATCAGATAAGCAGTGTCGGGCCTCACCTCGTCGATCACCTCTTCCAACTGCCTTACGATTTCCCTGTCAGAGATCTCTCCGACCTTGATGTCCCCAGAGAGGGTCGCGATTTCGGCATCAATACCGTTCCTGGTGAGATCATCATATCTGCTTATCGCCGTGAACATCGTGTTGACGTCAGCATCCTCCGGATCGGCAAGTCCCAGTTTCATGGCCGCATCCAGATTGTCCCTCCGACCGATGATGGGTCCGGGTATGCCAGCTTTCACTCCGATGTCATTATCTCTGTCTATACAAAGGACCAAAGTCCGCATGCCGTCCTATTAATGAAATCCGGGAGTATATGAACTTTCCGACACCCTTCTCTGCGAAATGGTTATATGGTGGCGACCTGATTTGTCATTTGAACCAAAATGGGGGAAGATGATAAGGAATACGACATAGAGCGGGAACTAGAGGATATGAAGGACCTGCTCACGACAGAAGAGGTCACGTGTCCCAACTGCAGTTCGAAGATAAGTCCGGATCTGAAGAGGTGCACTCTCTGCGGCTACGAGATCAAGAAGGACAAGACAGACGAGGATTTCCAGAACAGGCTCAAGGCCACCATGTGGGCGCCTGGCATGGAACGCGGCGTGCCGCTCGGGTCCGACCTCCCAGAGCCGAAGGCGAAAGAGACCACGCCAGAGGAGGAGGAAGAGCTCGATGAAGCCCAAGAGGAGCTCCTGGAGTTCCTGCAAGAGGAGGAACACCTTTCTGATGAAGAGGAGCTGATCACGGTCGCCTTCTCTGCCAAGGAGAGGTCCAAGCTGACCTTGTCGGTCTCCACACTGATCTTCGGTATAGTCTTCTACATCCTGACGGCTCTCTATTATGATATCGGGTACAGTGTCCTGTTCCTCATGGTCATCGGGACGATCCTGGTCCTTGTTGGAGGCAATATCTTCTTCGATTTCATCCTGGACCGCAAGAATAGGGTGACGCTGTCATCCAAGAGCGAGCTGGGGGATGCGCTTCCAAGTCTCAAAGGCCGGCTGCTGATCCCGGGTGACCGGTTTCCCAAGACGTTCTGGTCTCTGATCACCATCTTGGGCGTGCTGAGCTACGTTCTTCTCCCGATACTGTCCTCTGATGATCTCCTCAGGTTCGTGGGAATGGGAATGGGGTCCGTTCTTGTCGTTCTGGGCATCAGCTCCGCTTATGTCGCGTTCTTCCACGAGCATCCTGCAAAGGAGAAGAAGGAAGATCACGTATACGAGGCCTTCATTGAATCGGAGAAGGAGACGTACGATGAGTTCGAGTGGGCCTGTCCGGTATGCAACGCGCCGCTGTCGGAGGACCTGGACTCATGCCCTGAATGCGGAGCAGAATTCGAGGATTAGCACAGATCAAGTATCGTTCGGACCATCGGGGTTCCAGGGGGAGTGGAAAGGTGAGAATAGTCTGGCATGGACACGCTTGTTTCGAGGTCAACGACGGAATCACCGTGGTCACCGATCCTCACGACGGGAAGTCGATCGGGATAGCACGTCCGTCCCTTGAAGCGGACATGGTCCTGGTCAGCCACGACCATTTCGATCACAACTGCACGAAGGCGGTGGAAGGGAATCCCCTGATCGTGGAGTCGACCGTCAACGAGACCATCATGGGAGTGAGGACAAGGGCGCTTCAGACCTATCACGACACTGTGGACGGGAGGAAAAGGGGGAACAACAGGATATATCGCTTCGAAATGGACGGCGTCTCGTTCTGTCACTTGGGAGATCTGGGCCACACACTCTCTGACAGGATGTTGGAGGCCCTTGGATCCATCGACGTCCTCTTCATTCCGGTGGGCAGCGTCTTCACCATCGACGGGGAGACCGCGTGGAGGTTGGTCACTGAGATCGATCCAAGAATAGCCGTTCCCATGCATTACCGCGTCGGGGGACTGTCCCTCTCCATTCGGCCACTGGGTGATTTTCTGGACCTGGTTGACTCCCCAGTGACAAGGGTCGGCAACGAGATAATCTTCGAAAAAGAGGACCTTCCGGAAGATACGGAGGTCTGGGTCTTCAGCCTCTAATACAGATGCAGCCCTTCTTCGATCCTGCCCAGTTCTATGGGCGTTGTTCTGGTACCAACCACCGCACCGTTGTTGTTGGCCACCAAACACGCTCCTATCTGGGGTGTGCCGTAGTTGGCCGTTGATGACGAGACCGGAACCTTGAGAACTTCCTCAATGAGCTTCGATTCAGACTCCTCGATGTACGGATGACAAAGGACGCCCTTTCCGTTGGATATGCAAGCCGAGCCGACCGTCTTCAGTCCGGCCACCGTTCCCTTTACGACCTCGACATCTAGAGTATCCTCGATTATCTGGATGGATTTCGATTTGTACCTGGGATGGACGATCGCACCGTTGTCGTTGCAGAGTATGTTGTTCCCGACCGCGTTCAGCTTCCTCTGGGATATTATCTCCACCCTCAGACCCTTCAATAACGCAATCTCCTCCTCGGTCACGAAGTTGGTCAATATGATTCCGTTCTTGTTCAGGCACATCAGCGCCCCCAGCACCGTCGACCCGCCCAACGAAAAGACTCTCGTCTCGGCCTGTAACGCTTCCTCGACCCTCTTCCTGGCCTTCTTGGTCACGAAGTTTGGGACAAAAGCAACGTCATCGCTGGATGCGCAATAAACTCCCACATATGGATTTCCGGTGAAATCCATCTTGGCGAACAAGGTCTTCCTCCTCACTCCTCTGGAAGCGAGACCTCCACCTCGCCCTCCTCCAGCTTGAGCGCCTTCACCCTGAGCTTATTGGGCGGGTTCTGTATGCCTCTCTTCCATATCGCCTCGTTGACCATCGGGTCCACCCAGATGTCCTCTTTCTCCACCCTCATGTGCTTCACAATATAATCTTTGATCGCCTTGATGGCCCTGGGGCTTCTCTTCGTCCTCGGCACGGTTTTTGTGACCCTCAGGGGGATTATGAAAATATGCTCTTCCTCTTCTGCCATGGGATCACTTCTTGAGCTTGCTCCTTCTCCACATCCTTCTCTTCGGATGCCTTAGGAAACGCCTGTTCGTTCTCTGCATGACCCATGCCGGGACCCTCCTGTTCTGCTTGGTGGCCTTCATGAGCCGAATCTTCTTGCCCAGGGGCTTGTTCTTGGCCATTTTCACCGCCTCTCTATCTTTATCTCCCTCTTGGATGGTAATATCTTCCTGAGTATCTGCCTGAGCGTTGCATCATCTATTACCTTTTGAACCCTTCCGCTCTGCGCCAGTACGATCAGCTGATTGGTGACGTTATCCGCCACGTCCGGGTATGCGAGCTGAATCCTCCCCAGCCTCTCCCGGGCCTCGGGCGTGAGTATCTGCCTGAGGACGGCCTGTTTCTGGGCCTCCACCTGGGCGTATTGAGACTCTTCCAGTTCACGCTGCTGCTGGTGAATCTGCAGTTCCTGCAGTTTCCTTCTTCTCAGCGCTTCCAGCTCTTCCTCATCGTCCATGAAAACCCTCACTCGAACTTTGCGAGGTCCTTGTTGGTCTTGACCAGCTCCTTAAGGATGTCCCTCGAGATGATGTCCAGCATCGACCTCCCGCTGGGGGATATGATCCGCCCCTTCCTATCCTGCTTCGTCAAGTATCCAGCCTCCTCGAGCTGTTTGAGGGAATGCCTGGCAATGGATCTGCTGCCCTTTCTTGCGTGGTAGGGCTTCGCCCCTCGGTCTATCCTTCCACCGTACTCCGCGGCGAGCCTGGACGACCCTATGGGACCCTTGATGTAGACCTTTCTCAGGACAGCGGCAGCTCTCTCGTACCACCAGTCCGGGTTGACCGGTGATTTCTCTCTGTGTACGCCTGTCTTGACGTATTTGCTCCAATCGGGAGGGACGATCTTGCCCTCTTTCTTGAGGCGCTCCGCCACCTTGTCTATGAGTAGGTTCGCAGGTACTTCGTATGGAGTAGGCATAGTTACCACTCTGGATAGGGTATGCGACATAAGGATGCACTGATATAAGAATCTTTGGAAATGTATTTGGATGACTGGCTATGCTCAAAAACCCCAGTCTTCGGTTCTGGTTCTGTGGTGTTTGAACCCCATCTCATCGGTTGAGAATCCCATGGCAAGACCGTACAATTCAAGCAGGTACAGCACCGGTATGGAGTTCTCCTTCTGCCTGATGTCGAACTGCACGAAGCAGTAGGGACAGGGTGTTACTATGTGGGTTGTTCCTTCATCTCTCATTAAGTCAAGGATCGAGTTCAACATGACCTGACCGGTCTTGTCGTCGACTCCCATTAGCCCCCCTCCGCAGCACATGAGGTCCTCGGCGTGATTCACCGTTTCGACACCAACCCAGGACACCAGGTCGTCCAACACCGTGGGCCTTCTCTTGTCGTCTATCTGAGCGAACTCCCTGGGTCGTATCAAATGGCAGCCGTGATGGGCGCCGACCTTGATCCCGTTCGGAACGTTCTTGACCTTCTCTGAGATTCTCTCCTGCCCCATGTCCTGAATGAGCTGGACAACATGGCGGACATCTATCGAACCCTTGAACTCCCTGTCCACTTCCTTGAGCGCTTCGTTGACGCTGTCCTTCTTCTTCTCGTCGTTCTTGAGTATCAGGTTGGCCTCATTGAGGGAACAGAAGCAGCCGTTGCAGAGCGTCAGCAGGTCCAATTCAGTCTCTTCCGCTATCGTCAACGTCCTTGCCGCCATGACCAGCCATACCTCGTGCTCCATTGGTTTCAGGACGATCGGATCGAAGCAGCAGTTGGTGCCCTTCAGGTCTGTCAATCCGACCCCAAGTTCACCCAGGACCAATTTGGAGCTCTTTTCCAGAAAGGGAAGTCTCGTGGATATCAGACATCCGGGATAGAAGGCGTAGTCGGTCATTTGCCCTCCACCAGCTTCTTGAAGCCGGTTCTCTCTGCGAGTTTCCCGACCTCTTCCATCGTCTTCGGGTCCACCTTCATCTCTTCCAGACCCAACTCCTTCCTCATCTTCTTCGTAAAGCCTGAGATTGGGAAAGCATGTCCCGTCTTCAGGAACATCTGCGCTACCTTCACAGTGCTGTCCGGAACATTCCCATCCTCTATGGCAAGCGTTCTGAGGACAGATATGATGTCAGGTATTTCCAGGCCGGTTCTGCACCTCTCCAAACAGGCGTAGCACATCATGCATAGCCAGAGGTCAGATGACTTGATCGCCTCATTGTCTCCCAGGCCAGCCCTCAAGATGATTTTTCTGACCCTGAAATCTGTCAACTTGGACAGGGGACATATCCCGCTGCACACGCCGCACTGCTCGCACATCGTGAGCATTGAAGTGAATTCCTTGGCCCCCAACTTCTCCCTGAGAACTTTGTCGATTTTGGTGGTTTTCATCGAGATCAACGAAGATTCTCGGCCCACCCAGAGACCGAACATCTTCAGTTTGTGTGAATTCTGAACGCGTATTAAACGTTTTCTTGAGGAGGTGTAACAATGTTCGAAAAGTCATCACTGTTTGTTCTTCTTGTTCTGCCTGCACTTTTCCTTCTTCTTCATCTCCAAGGCGGCCTCTCTGATGATCTCAATGAACGTCGGATGGGGGTAGATTATCTTGGCTATATCGCTTATCGGAACTCCTTTCTCCTTGGCCAGTAGAAGGATTTGGACCATGTCCGTGGCCCTGGGAGCAACGATCTGAGCCCCGAGTATCTCCTCGGTGTCTGACCTCATTATGATCTTGGCGAAGCCCTCTGTCTCCCCGGACGTTCTCGCCCTTCCGCTCCTGACGAGTGGGAACTCGCCGACGATGACGTCCCCGTATCTCTCCTCCGCATCTTCCTGCCCCAATCCAAAACTGGCGACCTCCGGACTTGTATAGATGCAGCTTGGAACCAGCGTGTAATCCATCTTTGATTCTATCCCGCAGATGTTGTTCGCCGCCACCTCTGCCTGTTGGGATGCCACATGGGCCAGCATCACCTTTCCTGTCACATCACCTATCGCGTAGATGTTGGGCACCGAGGTCTGCATCTCCTCGTTGACCTTGATCCCCCTGTTGTCATATTCCACATCCTTCCCGATGACATCTTTATCAATTGCAGGAACTCGTCCAACAGAGAGCAGGACCTTCTCGACCTCGATCTCGAGGTCGGATTCACCAGAGACCTTGGCCAGCACACCCGAGCTGGTCGTTTCCAGACTCTCCACCTTGGACCCTGTGAATATGTCGACATGCAGCCTTTTCAAGACCCTGGCGATGACCTTTCCTATCGATGGGTCTTCCATGGGGAGTATTCTATCCATCAGCTCGACAATGGTCACCTTTGTTCCAAAAGATGTGAACGCTTGGGCAAACTCGACACCTATCGCACCCCCACCGATTATCAGAAGCGAGGATGGCAGCTCATTGATGGTCAGCATCTGCTCCGAACCCAGTATCCTGTCCCCGTCCATCTGGATGTTGGGCAATTGCCTCTCCTTCGATCCAGTGGCTATGATGATGTACTTCGCCTCAAGTTCCCTTGAACCGTCCTCGGTCTCCACTCTCACGTGGTTTGGGTCCACAATGAACGCCTTGCCTCGTATGGTCTCGACCTTGTTGTCGTCTAGGAGGTATTGAATGCCCTTCGAGTTTCTGGAAACGACTGACTCTTTGCGCTTCATGACCTTGGTGAAATCGATCTTCAGATTGCTGACGGTTATGCCGTGTCTAGCCCCCCTCTTGATCTCCCTCACGAGTCTTGCGCTTTCGAGCATGGTCTTGGTGGGAATGCAGCCAGTGTTCGTGCAGACCCCCCCAATGTCCCCCATCTCCACGACCGCGACAGAGTGTCCGTACTCGGCGCACCGTATGGCGGCAACGTAACCGCCAGGCCCTGAACCTATGACCACAGTGTCAGGCAAGGAATTCTCCTCGAATCCTCTTGAACACGCCATATACTAAAAACCTTATCGGTATTGCGAATCACGACCTAGATGTGAGTTCTATTTGTTGTAGCACTTATCGCTACAAAATGTTTAAAACATCTAGCCATATTCTAAGGAGCGGAGGATGGGCATGGAAGAAGTCAAAGCCCGAGATGACAAAGCCATACCTAAGAAGGTCTACAACGGAATGGACATAGTCGCAACCGTATCCGAGCTGAGGTCAAAGGGCATTCCCAGGGAGACCCAGTCACTGTGCCCGGAGTGCAGACAGATCATAACAGCGACTCTCTTCGAATCCGATGGCGCCCTGATGATGAAGAAGGAATGCGCCGAGCACGGCGAGTTCGAGGACGTCATCTGGTCCGACATAGACATGTACAGGAAGGCCGAGAGCTTCTCCTTTGATGGAATGGGGATCGAGAACCCGGCGATTGAGGGGGCCACAAACTGCCCCTTCGAATGCGGGATGTGCAATCTGCATTACACCCACACCTGCCTGGCCAACGTGGACCTGACAAACAGATGCAACCTGAAGTGTCCCATATGCTTCGCAAACGCCAACGACGCTGGTTACGTCTTTGAACCCACATTCGAACAGGTCCGCATAATGTTGAAGACCCTGAGGGACGAGAAGCCGGTGCCAGCTCATGCGGTTCAGTTCTCCGGCGGGGAACCCACGATCCATCCGGATTTCTTCAAGATACTGGCAATGGCCAGGGACATGGGATTCTCTCAGATCCAAGTGGCAACCAACGGACTCAAGTTCGCTCAGGAACCAGGGTTCGCCGCAAAGGCATGGGAATCTGGTCTTCACACCATATATCTCCAGTTCGATGGGCTCAGGGAAGAGAATTACATCCAGGCCAGGGGACGACCCCTTCTGGAGGTCAAAAAGAAGGTCGTGGAGGTCATCAGGGAGCTACCGAGACCCCGGCCGTCGATAGTACTGGTGCCGACAGTGGCCCAGGGAATAAACGACGACCAGATAGGTGACATATTGAGATACGGCCTGGAGAACAGGGACGTCATCCGGGGGGTCAATTTCCAGCCGATTTCCCTTTCGGGGAGGGTCAGTGTTGAAGAGAGGCGAAAGCTCAGGTTCACCTTGTCAGATCTCGCCCAAAGAATGGAGGAACAGGTGGGTTGGCTGGCGAAGGATGATTGGTTTCCGGTACCGTTCGTTGTCCCCATCTCAAAATTCGTCTCAGCGATTCATGAGGAGCCGAAAGTATCGTTCACAACTCATCCAGGCTGTGGCCTCGCGTCATTCATGTATATTCCAGATGAAGGGAATCCTGTTCCTATCACGCGATTCGTTGATGTGGAAGGACTGATGAAAGATCTGTGGGAATTGGCTGAAAAGGTCGACCAATCCAAAAGGGCATACTTCCCCAGGGTACGGGCGTACAAAATCCTCAGAAAGAATTTCAAAAAGAAACTGGCTCCGGAAAAACTCTCTGCTACTTCATTCGCAAGAGCGATTATCAAGATCTTTGGCACCGGCGATAAATCAGGCGTCGCAGATTTCGCCTGGAAATGGTTCTATGTCGGTGCAATGCACTTCATGGACTTGTACAACTACGACATCGAAAGGGTGAAACGATGCGCCATCCATTATGCTACTCCGGACGGAAAGATAATCCCGTTCTGCGCTTACAACACTGGCCCCGTCTACAGGGAAGAGGTGGAGAAGAAGTTCTCAATACCTCTCGATGAGTGGAGGAAGAGGCATGGGAGTGACGGTATCTGATTCTGGTCTGATGGAGGTGGACACCTCATTGTGCATGCACTGCGGTGCGTGCGTGGGTACCTGCCCAAGGAACTCGATATTCCTGAACGAGGTCATAATCACGTTTGACGATAGCTGCAACCGGTGCGGTCTGTGCGTTCGCGTGTGCCCGATCGGGGCGATAGACAAGCCGGAGGGTGCGGAATGACGCTGGAATACGATGTTGTTATCGTTGGCGCGGGTCCGGCGGGAAGCATCACAGCGAAGTTCGCTGCCGAGAACGGCGCGAGCGTTCTGATGATCGAGAAGAGGCAGGAGATCGGCTCTCCAGTGAGATGCGGCGAAGGCATCGCCAGGTACTGGATCGAGAGCGTTGGTATTCCTCTGGACAAGAAATGGATCGCATACGAGGTCGAAGGCGCAAAGATCGTTTCACCGAACGGTACCGAGTTCTGCATAGACGAGAGACATGCCGGTGAAGAGGTTGGCACTGTCATAGAGAGGGACCTGTTCGACAAGGCTCTGGCAAGGCATGCCGCCAAGGCCGGAGCCGAGATAATGCTCAAGTCAACCGTGGTTGGACTCCTCAAGGACAACGGGAAGGTCACCGGTGTTCGGGTGGACCAGATGGGCAAGAGGTTCGACGTCAAGGCGGGATGCGTCGTTGGCGCCGATGGTTTCGAATCACAGGTCGGTCGATGGGGTGGAATAGATACCACACTGAAGGCAAAGGACATCACCACATGCTTCCAGTACAGGATGACCGACATTAATCCGGATCCCAATTACTGCGAGTTCATTCTTGGCACTGAAGCCCCGGGCGGTTACGTCTGGGTCTTCCCAAAGGGCAAGGACACTGCCAACGTCGGCCTGGGTATGCAGCTCTCCAAGGTGAGGGAGAAGGGCGACCCGAAGAAGTATCTGGACATGTACATTGAGAGCGACGAGAGGTTCAAGAACGGTAAGATCCTGGACATGGTCTGTGGCGCGGTTTCCATATCCGCTCCCCTTGACCAGACCGTGACGGACGGCTTGATCCTGGTGGGCGACGCGGCGAGGATGATAGACGCGATCACCGGGGGCGGAATCGCCAACGCATGCAGGGCCGGCAAGGTCGCAGGCGAGGTCCTGGCCAAATGCGCTGAAGAGAAGGACTTCTCAGCTGAACGCCTTCAGGAGTACGAGAGGGGATGGAGGGCACAGATCGAGGAGAGATTGTACCGGGACTGGATGGCCAAGGAGAAACTTGTCACTCTTTCCAACGAGACCTTCGACAAGATCATTGCAACGCTGGCCGAGGTCGGCGTGGAGAAGCTCAACGTCTACAACATCCTCAAGGTCATCGAGGCGAAGCATCCAGAGCTGGTAGAGGAGTTCGCTGACCTGCTCTAGTCAGAGTTTTTATATCTCCTTTCCTATGGCGCAATGGATGACCCTGGAGTACGGATGGAGAGCGCTGACCCACCTTTCTGAGATAGACGAATCCAAGTATGGTGGAACGGTCAGGTTGGGCGGCTGGATCGAGGACACAAGGAATCTTGGCGGCATCGCGTTCATTCAACTCAGGGGGAGAGATGGCGTTCTTCAGGTCACGGCTTTGAAGAAGGAGAACGAGGAGCTTTTCAAATCGCTAACATCGCTGTCAAGGGAATCTGTCATAGTTGTCGAAGGCAAGGTCCAGGAGAACAAGGAGGCGAAGCTCGGCTTTGAGATTCTACCTTCACAGTTCGAGGTCCTGAGCGAGGCCGCTACCCCACTGCCTCTAGGGGTCGCCGACAAGGTGGGAGCGGATCTGGACACCAGGCTGGATAACCGTTTTATGGACCTGAGAAAACCGGAACACAATGCGATATTCAAAGTAAGGTCCGCTTTGCTCGAAGGTATTAGGGGATACTTCAGCAAGGAGAAGTTCATAGAGGTTCATACCCCCAAGATTGTCGCAGCCGGCGCTGAGGGCGGTTCTACACTTTTCCCAATCCAGTACTTTGGTACGGACGCCTATCTGGCGCAGAGCCCACAATTGTACAAACAGATGCTGATGGCGACCGGCTTCGAGAGGATCTACGAGATCGCCCCGGCATACAGGGCTGAGAAATCGGACACCGTGAGACACATCGCGGAGTTCACTTCTCTGGATGTGGAGATAGCTTTCATCAAATCGTCCGAGGACGTTATGGACTGCATCCAGGAGCTCGTGAGGGACACCGTCGCGTTCGTGAAGGAGAACGCATCATTCGAGCTGGGCCTGCTGGGAATCGACCTTGGGACGCCTGAGATCCCATTCAGAAGAATCACACATGCCCAGTGCGTCGACATCCTCAAGGAGAAGGGTGAGGGATTGTCACCGGAAGAGGATCTGGACACTGTCGGCGAGAAGCTCATAGGAGAGGTCATGAAGGAGAGGCACGGCATCGATTTCTACTTCATCACGGATTTCCCAACTGCGATCAAGGGCGGCACCTTCTATGCAATGAGGAAAGCTGAGGATCCATCATTGACGGGATATTTCGATCTTGGCTATGCCGGTCTTGAACTGGTCTCGGGCGGTCAGAGGGAGCATCGGTACGATGTCCTGGTCGAGCAGATGAAAGAGAACAACTTGGCACTGGAAGACTTCGAGTTCTATCTCAACGCTTTTAGATACGGGATGCCCTCGCACGGAGGGTTCGGTCTTGGTATCGAACGTTTCATACAGAATATGCTTGGGATATCGAACATAAGAGAAACTGTTCTGTTCCCGAGGGATAGATCTAGGCTCGTTCCGTAGTAATTGACTAATTAGCTGACGTGCGCCATCATTCTGAGAGATTCAATGGAATTGATTTGTGTCAGACTAATCAAACCATTCACGCTGTCAAGTTGGTTTTTTCTCTCAGTTACTGCTCTCCGCCTTCTATGATTCTATCGAACGCTCGGCTTAGGCGCCTCAACCCCTTCTGCATTGTGACATTTCCCATGAAGACTTCAAACAAAGCGTCACCAACCTTCACCTCGAATACCTTGAAATCTCCCTTGGGACGGTCGAACTTCTTCCTTACGCTTTCGACCTCCACAGAATCGTCTTTTATCCTGATTCTTCTACAAAGATTCTCGACAGCCTTCTTCTCACCCTCACATACTATTCTTACTTCATCATACGATTCTGCTTCCACATATCCTTTGAGATTCAGATCTTGAGCAACTCTTCGCACAAGGCTCCGATAGGAAGTGTCACACAGGTCTCCTGTGACTTTGATGGTTGCTCTCACTGGCATTGCTCCACAGAATTCCATCGTCCCTACTTAATACTGTTTGACTTCCAGTTAGATGCAAGTTAGCTCAAGAAGAACGTCATTATCGGCAGTATCAAACAACCCATCAGGTGCACCCTTTTTACCCCGATCAGAGGAGGTATCATCCCAATACAGGTGGCCACACCGCCGACCACCAGTCCTAGCGGTCCCGAGAACAGGAATATCATGATGACCAGGTAGGACAGGACCCCGATCACCAGCTTCTTGTAGGGGACTCTAGAGAACCTCCTCGCGAACATCTTCCCCATGACGTGGGTGAGACCGTAAGCGACTATCGCAGCCAGCAGCACCGAGAACAGCATCAGGGACATCTGTAAAGGCACATTCTGGAGGGGTTCCCACGGGACTATGTTCTTCCCTATCATCAGTTTAACAGCGTTCATAGCGCCGCTTCTGGCCTTTAGAATGACGAACAGGGCTAGGATGGTGAATATGCCCGTTGCGGTGTTAACGCCGGATATAGCTATCATGAACTCCTTGTTGCTTTCCAAGGAGTCGACCTTCTTCGGTTCACCTCCTCCAAGGAGCTTTGCGATCACTGTTGCAGAGGCGGCACTGATTCCCGGAAACCACCCAACGAAAGTTCCGGCCACTGTGCCCGACATCACCGCCCTGGTCTTCCTCCAGCCCTCTATCTTGGGAGGGTCGCCGTCTATCTCCTGGGGAGGAATGGATGGTTGGTCGTTCAATGATATTAGGAGCGTAGAGATCCCGAAAAGCCCTGTGAACAATGGAAAGAACGCGACCATGCTGCTGTCTATGACGAGTTGAGGAATGGGATACCAATTGTTCTGTGCGAATCCTGGAGTGGCGAGAATGATGAATCCCAGGATTCCTGCGAGGAGGAAGACTCCAAGTGCAAGAACCTTCGGCTGCAGATGGCTCAACAATGACAGCTTCCCTTTCACGATCCCGAAGACCTTAACCTCCGCGCCCACATCTAATTGGGTTCTCCCATCCGTATAGACTCGTACACTGGAATCACCTTGTGCCAAAACGAAGCTCTGCTGATCTGTCTGCTCTGCGACGACCCCGTCAACAATCACTGCCTTACTCATGTGCCCTTTCAGCTGATCGATTCTTGTTGGCTCGAATGCTGTCAGTTCCTCCAATTCCTCGTCTTCCGAGAGGATTATGCCATCTGGAACGTGGCATGATAGGTAGGGCCTGCTCAACCTGGAGGTCTTCTTCTCCCCTCTCTCGGTCAGCACCAACATCATCACGACTATCAGAAGAATGAAGAAGATCACGCCCTGGAGTTTCTCGTACGCGAATATGGGGGACCCCATCACCAATCTAAGCGGGATGATCATGCACAAGGCCAGGAAGACCGACATCAAGCTCCCGAATGCGGAGAGCTTCACCGCTTCGTAACCGAGTCCCTTCAAGAGCATCCTGTGCCCGGGAAGCACCGAGAGAGCTGTGTCACCCTCTGGAGCGCCCAGAAAGACGGAAGGGATGAAGTCTAAGAAAGTGTGCGTCACAACATTGCCGATTATGAGTGTGGAGACTATGAGCAGCAGTTCTTCCAGTGTCGGATCGGCCCAACCGAAGAGGAAAATCGCCAGAGAGATCAAAGAACCCTGAAGAGCTATTGAGGCGAGGGCCACGTTGTTCACGTGCAGTCCCGGAATGAGCCCGGTGGCAATTCCGGCAATCACACCGATCAAAGTAAAAACAGAAGCGGCCAAAAGAAGTGTCAGCGGGTCCATTCCCGATGGGAATCGTTGGGTGTTCTCATAACGCTTTGTTGGGTTACTCCATTTACCAATGCTCCTAGTGACTGGACTTCAAATCTCCTCCTGTCGGTGACTTTAGTCTGGATTCTCGTGAAACTGTATGTGCTGGGCCTTAAGTATGAGTCTACTTCTATTAAAATCAGAAACAGATGATTTCGAGAATGGCCTCGTAGAGGGATCCGTGAGATGGCATCACCCAACGCCGAGGAGAGGTTCCAGAGGTCGCAAAGAGGAGGTGATGAAAGATGAGAAGAACTGGAAAAATGAAAAAGACTGTGTTTAGATATGTGAGCTTCGCATTGGTAGTGAGCGTCCTCATGTTCTTGCCCCAGGTGGCCAGAGCAGCAACAATATTCGGAGCGTCGTCGGGCGGGAACACTGAAGCGCATTCCTGTAGCGCCGACGTTTGGTTCGTGGTGGTTCCCACCTCCTTGGATATCGACGAAGACGACCAGATCGATATCTGGTTCAACGTGACTTGGTACGACAACAGGTCTGCGAGGAGTCCAGAGGCTTACCACTACTTCAAGGTCAACTATACGTGGGAGACGGACTCAGACTATGAAGATACCAACCTGCCGCCCTCGACAGGGGGTAACGCCGCCGGCTCCTCCGCGTTGCTCCTCAGGACGGATCCCGTGGACGAGTACGACACGCTCGGCATCACGTGGTTCGCGAGCATAACGGTAACTGTCCCTTACTGTTTCGACAGTGACTCCAAAGTGCACGGTATCGGGCTGGTCTGAGATCCTCTAGAGGCGGAAACCCTTAGAAGCGGGCATAGATTTAAAGACAGTCCAACCTATTGGTCATTCGAGGGAATGCGCATGCACTCCGAATGGAGAGGGCGAACATGAGCAGTGACACACGTCCCAGTGCGAGAAAGGGAGTGCTGCCTATCATTGTGGTGTGCGCTCTCCTGCTCCTCACCGCCATCTCCTCGCCCCTGTCCTCCTTGCTATCCGAAGAGCCCGCCGCGGACTCCCCACCGTACCGCCTGACCGGGACGCGAGTGGGTGGAATCATCACAGGCAACATCACCTGGAACGCCACGGGAAATCCATACTGGGTCGAGGAGGGAATGACTATTTTATCGGGCGCGGCCCTCACGATCGGACCGGGCGTCGAGGTACAGTTCAACCAGTTTCTGGACTTAAACGCCACCATCACCGTTTTTGGCACATTGGATATCCGCGGTACTGTTACTGAACCTGTCTTGATGACCTGGAACGTCACTCCACTGCCGTCGTTGCCGTGGCAACTTGTGGCGCGGTTAGACGGCTCGATCTTCGCCCGCAACGCGACCATGGTGAATGGAACCGTGTATAAGGGGACCATGGGGGCGGGAATGCGCGGCGACCTCGTTCTGGAACAGGTCGATATTCTCAGCCCTCGATCCACTGTCAACATCGGTGACGCGAGGAGGGTCATCATCACGAAGAGCAGGATAGTGGCCTCTGAAGGCGACGGGATTGAGGCGTGGAAGATCGAATTCGGAGAATTCTCCTTCAACACCATACATTCGCCCATCAGCTTCGACGGAATCGAGGTCCACCCTGGTGCCAATGTCAGGATCCATGGGAACGTAATCGATGGGTTCTACGCAGGTGTCCATGTGATTGGAGGCTCACTGAGCATCACGGAGAACGACATCAGTAGGTGCACCTTTGGGATATTTCTATACCGCAGCAGTGGCACGCTTGTGCTGAACAACCGGCTGCATGACAACAGCATGGGAATCTTTGACGATGGTAGCATGTCCGGCGGCGTGGGGAATGTGATTGCGGGCAACCACGTGTCGGACAGCAGACACTGGGGGATCGAGGTTTACATGACTCAGTCCACGATCATCAGAGACAATGCCTTGGTCGGCAACAGAATCGGTCTGAGGGTGGAAGATTCCCGCTTCGTGAATGTGTTCAACAACACGGTCGAGGCGAACGCGGAAGGGATACGACTGGAGGACGGACAGGGGCACAGGGTCTACCACAACTGGATCATGTACAACGGGATGCAGGCATCAGACTCGTCCGACGGCTCGTTCTGGAACGACTTGTATCCATCCGGGGGGAACCACTGGTCGGACTACGTGGGAGACGACCTCTTCAAAGGGATAAACCAGGACATACCGGGGCCCGACGGGTTCGGGGACACGCCGTACTATATCCCGACCAAGGGGAAGGACTTCTACCCGTTCTACTCCGTCCCCGCGCCAGGTGTTCCGCGCGAGCTGACGGCGAAGGCCGTGGGCGCGGACATCGTTCTGAGCTGGCGACGATCGCCCATGGCCGACTCTTACTTCCTGTACGTTGCGGACAGTCAGACTGAATTCGACTTCTCGTCGCACGTCGACGTAGGCAATGTAACGTCCTGGACAATACCCGGTGCCGCGGCCACTCCTGGCACAAAATACTACGTCATGAGAGCGCACAATTCCACCCTCAACAGGAGCAGCGCGACCAGCAATACTGCTGGCAAGTGGACCTACGAGTTCCCCGCGGGCATGTCCACGTTCTCCCTTCCTCTCAGTCCATATCCATGGGTCAACTACTCATCCGTCGGCTGGGTAAGCAACCTGAGTGCTTTCTCGTCCTCGACAGGAGCCCTCTCCGTCAGCTACCTTGAGGACGGAAAGTGGCTGTCGGTTCCGGGAGATGGAGACCCCGATCGCGCGATGATTCTCGGCGAGGGGTACTCGGTCTCATTCAGCGCTCCAACCGCCTTCACCTTCACTGGTCTTCCCGCCTCGATGATAGATTTCGGTGAATGGCCTCCTTATCCGCTTGGAGGATTCGACCCGGCAACGACCGCCAGGGAGATCACAGCCACGATAAAAGGAAGCGATGTGGTCATTGAGTGGAGCGAGATAGCCGGATTCGAGCCGCCGAACGGAACATATCAAGTCTACTACTCCATGACACCAGAGGGTCTGAGAGGATATCCCGGGACTGACTACTTCCTTCTGGCCACCGTCCCCGCCACTGGGCTGCCCAGGGCGACCGCCGTGCACACAGACGCGCTGGCGACCGGCGCTCAGTGGTATTACCTTGTTGTTCCGGTCAGGGATGTGAACTGGCGGGGGTCGAGCACCTACAGCGTCGGCGTCATGTCAATCGTTTATTCGTGGGGCTCGGATACATTTGCCCTCCCGTTGAAGCCCGTTGAGAACAACTCCTTGGACTGGTACTGTGATGCGATTCCCGACGTTGCCGGCATGGCGTATTCAACGTTCGGCGAATGGAAGTATCACGCAAAAGAGATGCCTCAGGGAGTCTATGACGTAGATGTCCTTCAAGGTGAAGGATACCAGATTTCGATAGATGGTCCTTCGTCGAAGTTCACGTTCGTCGGGTACTAGGAAATTCTACCAAGTCCCGGGAAGAGTACCGTAGCGATCCCTGCAATCACGCCAATCAGAGTAAAAACGGAAGCGGCCAGAAGAAGTGTCAGCGGGTCCATTCCCGATGGGAATCGTTAAGTGCTCTGATGACATTTTGCCAATGTGGACAACGAGAGGAGTCACAAGCATATCGTTACACACGTCAATCTACGGTGATTTGATGGATGTCACAATCCGAAACTTGGATGAGAAGGCTTTTAGACGACTCAAGGCCAGAGCTGCTCTCGAGGGAATCACAGTCGGAACCGCAGTCACTCAAGCGATTGGGTTTTGGCTGGAAGAAAGAAGAGATCGGAAGGGGAACTTGAGTTTGCTGGATATGAAACCTGAACACTTCGGCAAGAAGAACGCCCGCCTTAGCGAAGAGATAGACGAGTTTCTGTACGCTGGGGATTGATTGGAAGCATTATTCCCAGATCCATGTGCTTCAGGTTAGTTCCTAACCGTCCAAACCCCACCGGTCGAGAAGTTTATCCAATATCCATGGCCAGCAGTCATCATGTCCAATCCGGACAACTCTTTCAAGTGGAATGGAATCGATGAATTGTCGAAGCCCTCAGCAGAATCCCAGAGCTTTCCTTCCAAGGCAGATTCGAACGTCAAGTTCGTGAAGGACGGGTAGCCCACCAGGTTCCAGCCGGTGGCGTGATGTATCCTGGTAACGGTCGGTACCAGTCCCGCGACAGTCAGGTTGGAGTCGCTCATAGCATGGATCCAGTAACCCTTGAACACATCCATCTCTGGCATATCGTTGTGCATTTTCATCAGAGAATATCCCTTCCAGTGGTCATCGAAATCCCTCGCATCGTAAGTGAGCACCTGGTCGAAGGCGGTCGTTTGCAGCACATTTGCCGTCCTTGCGTCGTTCGGGATCAGAGGTACCGAGATCAAGCTCCATCCTGTGTCCAGTGCGCGCGTGAACTTGCCAACTTGGTCCAAGCTGCAGTGAGAGACGCTCGTCTTGTTGACCGCGCAAACGTAGTAGAAGTAGTTGGAGGCATTCCCTTCCCCGGCTTTTAGATCCACGTATTCAAAAGTGTCATTCGATAAAGAGGCCAGAAGTTGATATCCAGACCTACTCTCCTCATATAAATCCGATCTGAAGACGTCAAACCTGGTGATGTTCAGAGATACATTTCCATTGGGCCAGGTAAGGTCCCATGAGATGGTGACGTTCTCGAAGTTCTGTCCGGTCAGTTCTGCGCTGAGTTTCGTGAGCGGGATGTTTTCGAACGGCATCCATAGCAGTGGATAGTTGTCCCTGCCACTCCCTCTCGTATCGTAAGGTGTGTCCCCGACCGCATCTGCCCCGGGTATGTCCTGGTTGGGCCCGTTGAATGCATCTGGACCCGTATAGTCCGACCAAAAGTTCCCCCCTGAAGGATAGCCGTTGTCCCATCGATTGCCCAGTCCAGGATCGCATCCGTTATAGCCGCTGTCAAGCAGATTGTTGTGATGTATCAGGTTGTCGGATGTTCCTTGTACCAATGCCACACCGCAGCCAGTTAGTGAGACAATGTTGTTGAATGATATCTCGTTTCCAATGTTCCCGTCCCTCACGACGATACCGTCTAATCCTCTGGACATCACATTCCTGGTCACCAGGTTCTGTTCTGCTCCGTAGAGACTAACGCTCTCCCTGAAACCGGTGATGTCGTTACCTTGAACCGTGTTGTTCGCCGTGCCCGTAAGGAAGACCCCGTATCCGCCAGCTTCCATGGAGTTGTTCTCAATGACGTTCTTCTCTGAGGCACCCACGGTGTTATAGATGGATATCGGTCCGTCCACATCTAGGAATGTATTGTTGTGGATTCTGTTTTTTGAGAGCTCAGTCCACTGTGAATCGGATCTAAGATACACTCCACCTTCCATGTCAGAGAAATCATTCCCCTCGACCACGTTGTCTATACAGAATTTGACCACGTCGTTGCATGAGATGTCTGTCGCTATTCTCCCTCCAGTGAACACGTTGTTCTTCACCATGTTGCTGCTGTTGGTCAGTTTGAGACCGTGATAGACATCCGTGAACGAACTGTTCGTTACCGAGACGCCAGATGACCAGAGTGCTGCAATGCCAATGAACGAATCCTCGAACGAGAGGTTCGTGAAAGAGTCCCCGTCCCTTCCCATGAGTTCGATAGCCGAGAAGGCGTTCTGGAATTGAGTGTGGGAAACCTCGAACCTGCTGGTCACATTCGCCCTTATCTTGAACCAGTCGTTGTATCCTGGCGTGGTGCTGTTGGACTTGAACACAATCTTGTTGGCCGATGTCCCGAGAGATGTGAAGTTGCCGTTCACCCACATTGTGAAGTTCCCGTTGAATCTGATCTCCACCCCTGGCTCTATGGTCAAGTTGACTCCCTGGGGCAACAGGATGCTCCCCTCCACCCATATGGGGCTGTCGGCCAGGGTCCAGTTCGTGTCGAAGAAGATTATTCCGCGGACCATCTTTCCAGCCTGAACCTCGGTCGCTGGGCCGATGACGACAAAGCTCATCAAGAGAATGAACGTGGATATGAACAGGGCTGCCCCTCTTGCGAAGTTGCGTGTCTTGTTCTTCCTGTGAGATTCCATGAATTCACTCTCTAGTCGAGGTACCCCCAGTAGGCCGGCTTATAGCTCCAGACATCTAACATGATGGCAGTCTCGTTCTCACCGCCCACCACGAATATCCCGCCGATGTGCGATCTGGCGCTTGCTGACATCGATGCCGATGCGTTCTCCAGTCCTTGAGGGAGCTCAGTACAGGCCAATATCACGCCTGCCGTCCAGTCGCCTCTCGGGTTGAACCTGACGATCTCGGAGATGGCTCCGGTGTTCGATACGCCGCCGATGATGTATGCGTAAGTTCCGTCGTATGCAGCTGACGTGGCGGACCTTGCCGTTGGCAGCTTAGCATTGGAAAGAACGGCAACATCTGGTACACCAACGTCCCTGAACTCAACTATCTCGTCCAGATGTCCCAATTGACCCAGGCCTCCGAAAACGAAAGCCTTGTTTCTATCGTGATCCCAGACTGCCGAAGTGAAAGCCCTCTCGGAAGGCAGAATACCGAAACCTACTGGCACGCCCAATCTGGGCCATTTCACTATCTCCGCGGAGTATGTCCCAGCACCATCTGTACCCCCGAACACGTACGCGGTATCGGTCGATTCATCGTAAACTGCTGAAGTGCCGTATCTCCCAGAAGCAAGTGTAAACCCTGTGTCCGTGCACATGTCTCCTGGGACCGCGGTCGACAGATTCACTCTCAGAATACTCGCCTCAGCTCCAGTGCTCGAAAGTCCTCCGAAGATGAACACCGAATCCTTGTCGTCCCAGACAACCGACGTATAGGCCAGACCAGTTGGGAGGTTGCAGTAATCCTGTTCGGCCCCGGTCCTCGCATCGACCTTCGTGACCCTGTCCAGGAATCCAGATTGGTTCTTGCCTCCCACCACGATTATCTCATTCCTGAGGGTCAATGGGTCTATCACGAAAACGCTGGAGGCCCCCTTCCTGCCCTCGGTCAAGTCTCCGACTTCCAACAGATCATCCGATATCCCGAAGTACTCGATCTCTTGTACCGTGACCCCGCCCCAGAATATCCAGACCATGTGCCTGTCGTTGCCAACCGTCCTCATGGACGCCTGGTACGCCTTGAATCGCGGGAAGATCGGCGGATTGGGGGACACTACTCGGTCCGGACCCCAGCCAGAAGGGCCTCCGTTCGCCCTGTTAATGTCATATATCAATTCCTCATTGGACAGTCCTATCCCCACGCTCACGCTGCGTTCCCACGCAACCTCGATGGTCGCACCGTTCACCTGCATGCTGGGATTCTGACTGAATATCTGTCCAGTGGTCGTATCATCATTGATGGCGATATCTGGATACGGCCAGGCCGTTCCGTTGTCATTGCTCCTCTTGTAGAAGATGTTGGACTGTCTCGAGTACAGATTGAACTCGTCCCAGACCACGTGGACCGTCTTCTTCTCGACCTCTACTTCAGGCGATCCTATGTCCCTCTTGACTCTCTCGTTCAATTGGACATCTTCCGTCCACGCCTCGCTCCCGTCTGTTGCACCTTCCGTGTGGAACAACCCATTTCCGCCCGATTCGTCATAGTACGAGATCATCGGATAGCCAAGAGAATTCAACTCAAGAGAGGTGTACATACCCACGTCCCCAGATGCATCCACCGTTTCCACACTGAAGCCCCCAGGTACCCATTTTGCATACCTCAGCTCGCCCGCTTCATTGTCGTAGTAGCTGATGTGGGCTGCCCCGAAGTCATCCAACTCCAATGAATTGTACATCCCGACGCTGTGGACGAAGTCCACTTTGGCCGTGTTCGAAGCCGGATACTCGGGTCTGGCGAACTTCAGATCGCCTCGGGTCTCATCATAATACGACATTACCGGCTTGTCATCCTCGGTCAATGCCAGATTCGCGTATGTGCCCACCCAAGGAGAGGAATCGTCGACAATCTGCATCACCCAGGTGGAACCATCCCAGTAAGTGTACTTCGCACCAAGTTCGGTCCTGTCGTTGTACGCCAAGTGAGGCTGATCGTTGGAATCAAGCGCCAAAGAGACCTGTTTCCATCCCTTGCTGTCCACATGAATGAACGTCCACTTCTTCCCATCGAAGTATGTGTACTTGATTGCGAAGCTGGCCCAGCTGAGGTAAGCCACGTGGGGTTGATCGTTGCTGTCAATGGCCAGCGAGTTGTACCAGCCTGCTGCAGGAGCCACATCCCCGACTATCCCGACATTCCATACACCGTCCAACTTCTTGGCGTACTTCAGAGGTCCGTTCCCCACATCCTGGTAAGTAATGTGGACCTGGTCCTTGGAGTCAAGTGCAATCGAGCATTCCCGTCCCACATCAATGCCATCGTCCACCACCTCTATCTGCCATTCGGTACCGGTCCAGTGGGTGTATTTCAGTCGGGTATTGGACTGGTCGAAGTAACAGATGTGGGGTCGGTCGAAAGAATCGACGACCAAGCTGGTGTCCATCCCCACCATTCCCTCTTCATCGATGGTCTCGGTCCTCCACTGGGTCCCGTTCCATTGAGCGAACTTGAGGTCCCCTTTCGGCGATATGCTCTCAGAATAGACCACATGCACCCTTCCTTCATCACCATCAATGTCTGGTGTGGACGCGGTCCGGTACTTATCCCTGGCCTCGCCGTAGAGCGGATATGAGATCATCTCGTCCCTTTGCACTGCCTGTCGGCGCCATCCGAGGCTGGTGCTGTACAACTTGAGTCTCTGGTTGGTCTCGTCATAATAGCTGATGTAAACTTCATTGAACATGTCTGTGGCTACCGATGTGTACTTGCCGACGTTCCCATCATCGTCCAGGACCTCGGACATCCAGCCAGATGGTGATTTGCGAGTCAGCTTGAGGTTTGTGTTCCCCATGTCATAATAGCTAATGAACGGAACATTCCCAGATTCCAACGCGATGGATGTGTATTCTCCCACCAGGTCCGTACCATCTGCGAGCTCGATCTCCCAGGCCGTCCCGTTGTGGAACGCGTACTTGACATGCTTGTTGGTCTCATCATAATAGCTGATGTGAGGATGATGTTCCGAATCCACCGCAAGAGAGGAGTACTTGCCGACGTCTGCGGAATCGTCCACCATCTCATTGTTCCAGGCGGTGCCGTTCCAGCTGGTGAACTTCAGTTCCTTTCCGGTGGCATTGTAATAGCTGATGGATGGAAGATCATCTCGATCCAGGTCCAACGATGCGTACTGCCCGACGTCCCCGAAGTCGTCCACGATATCCAGAAGCCATGACATCCCGTCCCATCTGGCGTATCTGAGCTCTCCCTTCGTTAGATCGTAATATGCAATATGGGCAAGCGCATTGGAATCAATCTTCAAAGAAGCGTAATGTCCCACGTCGTCGACCGAGTCCACAGTGCTGATCAGCCAATGTGACCCGTTCCACTCTGCGAATCTCAAGTCTCCATTTGTTTCATCGTAATACGCAATGCTGGGGTAGGGATAGGTGCCGGGTCCCAGGGCGATTGACGTGTGCTGGCCCACGATCCCCGTCCAGTCGATTACCTCGGTATCGAACTCTCCGAAACCTCCGGATGCAGATATCAGAAGATCCCCTCTGCTCTCGTCGAACGAGGCTATGAAGGTTCTTCCGCTCACGTCAGCGACCACAGAACTGTGTTTCCCGAACTCCGTGACCCATCCACTTGAAGTGCGGGCCTCGCTCACAAGTGAACGCGTGCTATAGATCTTCAGGTCGGACATCCAGACCACGTTGATGTAGTCCTCGTCGGCGTACATGGAAACGGACTCAGGGAGCGCTGGGGATGGAGCAGAAGAGGGGACATCATCGACTCGAACCTCGCTGGGAAGCCAGGTGTCCCCGTTGTCATCGCTGCGCTGGTAGAATATCCCGCCCCTGCTGGCGAACCCTACTGTGAACTCATGGGCCCAGATGACATGGATTGTCTTCCCGATGACCGAAATCACAGGCGGGCCGGACATCAGCATATTGGGAAAACTGGCGAAATGTCTCCATTCACCCGAGATTGGACGAATATCCATGTCCCAGGTCTTCCCCTTGTCATCGCTCCTCTGGTAGTATACTCGCTGGTAGGCGTTCCTAGAGGTCTGATATGTCTCCACCCAGACCATGTGAACGTAAGAACAGCTGTCACCCCTATCGCAGTCCACGCCCACAGCCGGGTCGGCGGACCCTTCGAAGGACGGCCCGACGTAGCTGATGAGAGGACGGTTCTCTGAATTGACCTCTATGGAAGTGTAGAGGCCGGTGTCCCCGTCCATGTGAACGTCCATATCCTGCCAGTCGAAGCCCATTCCAAATGCGTACCTCAGGTCCCCGTTCGTCTTATCGTAGTAGCTTATGTGGGCCAGACCGTCGGAACCCAGGACCAAGGATGTGTACATCCCCCTGACGCCAGCAGAGGAGATCGTCTTGATGTCCATGAACCATTGCTGGGCAACGGCGAACTTCAGGTCACCTTTGGTCTTGTCGAAGTAACTTATGTGCGGTACCCCGTTGTTGCCTATTGCCAGTGAGGCATACAATCCGACGTCACCGCCGGCATCTATGATTCTCGGAGTTTGCCAAGCGGTGCCGTTGAACCTTATGAGCTTCAGATCACCACGGGTCTTGTCGTAATAGCTGATACTGGGATTCTCATCCGGGTCCAGAGCGATTGAGGTGTAGAGGCCCACATCTCCCACGTCGTCTAGATAGTATGTTTCCCAATCGGTCCCATTAAGAACTGCGAACTTCAGCGCCCCCAGGTCCTTCTCGTAGTAGCTGATGTATGGCGTGTCGCTGGAATCCAGCACCATGGATGTGAACAATCCAGTGTTCCTGAGATGGTCCACGGTGGTGATCTGGAAGGCGTTCCCGTCGTGGTAGGCATATTTCAGGTCCCCTGTGCTCTTCTTGTAGTAGCTGATGTGGGGACGGTCGAACTGGTCCAATGCCAGGGACGTGTACAACCCGACATCTCCGGCGCTGTCTACTATGGTTATCAACCATCCACTGCCAAATCGATCAACATATCTCAGGTCACCGTTGGTCTCATCGTAATAACTGATGTGGGGCAGCTCGTTGGAATCAAGCTCCAAGGACGTGTACGGCCCCATGCTCCCCCTCGTATCGATCGTCTGGGTGGTCCACGTGAATCCCATCGCTGCATACATCAGATCGAATGTGCTTTCGAAGGTCTCCTCGAGAGTCCACAGATTGCTCCTGCTCAGATCCATGACCCCAAGGACCGGCAGAATGAGGACTATGGCTATAGCTAGAATCCTAGTTGCTCCCCTATTTCTGCCCAACATCAACCACCAGCACTGTTACCCCAGTGTCAATCCATCTATTGATATCGTATTATTGGTAATTTTCTATAAACAGGCTTCGTACGGCGAAGATTCAGGGAAAGGACGCTGGCTCCCGCTGTGCATATGAAAAAAGGGAAAAGGGTTGGTTGTTGGAGAGTCGATTACTCTTTCTTTGAGTTGTACCAGACGTATGTACCAGCAGCCAGTGCGAGCGTGCTCAGGATCACCAGCACAAGAGCTGCAAGTGGCATGAAGTCGTCGGCGATCTTCCCGTCTGCCGTGATTACCATCGGGGTCGCGGTGTCCTTCCATGACGTTGGGCGGTTCACCGTCGAATCCAGTGTCTCGATCACATGCACCTTCAGAACTGAGACTCCCTGCGCACCGTCCTCGTCGGTCACAGTCAGCGTCACCATGTAGATGCCGCTCTGATGGTAGATGTGAACTGGTTCGTGAGTCCCCTCGATGATCGTCCCGTCGCCCATGTCCCAGACAAATGAGAACGTGTCCTGCGCTCCTGCGTCCGAAACGCCGGCCGATAGGTACACAGGTTCGTGCACGTGTCCGAGCTTGTTGCCGTCGAAAGATGCCTTCGGATTGAGGTTCTGTATGGTCGCCGTGATGATCTTGACCACAACTCCACCGTCCCCATCATCCACTGTCAATCTCACCACGTACTTCCCATCGTCCAGGTAGGTGTAGTAGAAGTCATTGCCAACAACAACCGTCCCGTCTCCCATGTCCCAGGTCAGAGTGAGGTCGTCCGTCCCCTTATCGGTCACAGCTGCGGTGAAGTACATCGGGGTTCCCTCGGCTCCATGCATCTTCTTCGCAACCTTGACCTGCGGCCTGACGTTGAGCACGGTTATATCCGTGGAATCAGAAGACGTATGGCCAAACACATCGAACACCGTCAGTGTGATGGTGTACGTGCCCTGATTGCCGTAGAGATGCGTTGTTGTGCAGCCCTCTGAGATGGCTCCATCTCCGAAGTCCCAGGTGCAGTAGAACACATCCTGGTAACCTTCGTATACCGCTCTGCCCGAGAATTCTAGGGTCGTCCCCTCAGCGATAATCTCTTTGGTAGGTTGCTCGATGACTGCGCTCAGGCTCTTCTCTCTGATGATAAGGAGCACATAGGCGGTGGAGACGTCTCCCATGTCATCGGTAACGGTCAGCCTGACCGCGTATATTCCAGCCATGGCGTACATATGCTGTGGATTGACATCAGTGCTTACACCCCCATCTCCGAAGTCCCAAAGGTAGGACATTATCCACACATCGTCAGAGCTGGCGGATCCATCGAACAGGATCATATCCTCGACATAGTGGTAGGAACCATCAACAGGAGAGCTGATGACCGCCTCAGGCGGGATGTTCGTACCAGACGTGAATATCGGTCCTGACTCGCCGCCATAGTAGTCCTTGGGTGAACTCCAAAGCTCAGGCTTGATGAGGGTTGAAGACGCGGAAGCGTAGAGTTGCTCAATGAAGTTGCCGTTTGCATCCGAGTAGTCCAGTGTGACCTCGTTGATCAACTCCTCGCCGTCGATATCGAAGACGTAGCTGATGTTGATCGTTATGGTGCCGCTTTCTCCTGAAGCGACATCACCGATGTTCCAGGTGCACACATTGTCCACGCACGAGTCGTATAGCGGATTGTAATCAAGGATCACGCTGCCGACCGGGAGGGTGTCCGTGACGACCACACCGGTGGCGTCGCCCGTCCCTATGTTCTCGTAGTTGATCGTGTATGGAATGGTTGCTTCGTAGATTATTGGCGCGTGCCTTAGGATCTTAGCCCAATCGTCGATGACCCATATCCAAGTCTCGTTATGCCTCACATTGAAGTTGTGGAATAGCCTGATATCCTTCCCATCCGGGAAGGTGAGGATGAGCCAGCAGGGATTGTCACCCCAGATTTGGCCGTTGATCGGGTCGTCCGATGGTGTGTATTCGATGACGGCCGTGAAGTTGGCAAGGAGATTTATCTTCACGTCATACAGGGTGACGGATTGGTCGTCGGGAGAGCCCGGATATCGTGTGATTGACGCGAATCTCACTGACTGGTTGCCGCTGTAGAGGTTGAGTCTCACATCGTGCCACTTTTCTCCGGCGATTCTCAGCCTGAAGTCTGCCACCACGTATGCGGCAATTTCAGTGTCTCCCGCGGACTTCTCAAGGGTCATCACAGGTGCTGTGACAATAACGTCTGCGTAGTCGCTCAACTGCGGATAGTAATTCCCGTTGCGGTCTGCCCAATCCAAAGTGACCACATTATGCAACAAGGTCTTGTCCGGCGTACCAGGATTCACAATGACCTTGATCTCAATGGTGCCACCGTCGCCAGGAGCCAGATTGCCAATGGACCAGACGTAATCATTCCCACTCATACTGGTGTACCGTGGATTGGTGGCGACCAATGTGGTTTCTGCAGGTATGGTGTCCACGATCTCTACGAGCGTTGCCCAGCCCGTTCCGACGTTCTCGTAGGTTATCGTGTAGATGATCATGTCACCTGGGTCAGCCTCTGAGACGTCAGCCGACTTGGTGATGCGCACTATGGGCGCGGTCACTGTGATGTCCGCATAATCGCTCAATCTCTCGATGAAGTTCCCATTGGCATCAGAGTAGTCCAGAGTCGCCTCGTTGTGCAAGAGTGTCTCATCTGGTGTGCCCACCTTGACCTTCACGATGATCGTTATGGTTCCGCCAGTGCCAGGTGCGACGTCGCCCAGATTCCAGGTATACTCAGTGCCGCTGACACTGTCATACATCGGGCTAGAGCTGACAAAGACCACATCATCAGGAATAGTATCCACAATCACAACCAATGATGCCCAGCCTGTGCCGATGTTCTTGTAGGTCAGGGTGTAGGTTATCTGGTCGCCTGGATCAGCCGTAGTGGCATCTGCCGACTTGGAGAAGGTCATGACAGGTGCTGTTACGGTCACATCCGCGCTGTCCTCCATGGGTGGGTAGTCATTTCCGTTGGCGTCCGCGTAGTACAGGGTCGCCGAGTTGTGCAGCAAAGTCCTGTCCGCCGTTCCTATCGTCACCTTGACGACAATGATTATGGTACCTCCTTCGCCAGGCCCGAGGTCGCCGATGTCCCACGTGTAGGTCCTGTTGGATACCGAGGTGTACCATGGCGTGGCGGAGACCAGCTCCACCCCCACAGGCAGAGTGTCTGTGATCTTCACTTCGGTTGCCTTGCCAGTGCCGACGTTGTCGTAAGTGATAGTGTAGGTTATCAGGTCACCGGGATCAGCAGTGGATACGTTTGCGAACTTGGAGAACTCCATGACAGGAGCGGTCACCTTGACATCAACGCTGTCTCTCAGCGTCGGGTATGGGTTGCTGTTCGCGTCGTCATAGTCCAGCGTGACCACGTTTCGCAGCAGTGTCTTGTCAGGTGTGAAGAGGTTCACTCTAACGGTTATGAAGATGTCTCCAGAATCGCCTGGATTCACGGTTCCGATGTACCAGGTGTACACGTTGCCGACAACGCTGTCCGGAGCAGGCGTCGAAGATATGAAGGTCGTGTCAGCCGGTATGGTGTCGACGATTGTCACGTGTGTCGCCACTCCCGTTCCAACATTCGCGTAGTGGATCGTGTAGACAAACTCGTCGCCTGGATCTGCAGTTGTCACGTCTGTGCTCTTCACCAACCTCATATCAGGTGCGGTCACTATGACGTCCGCGTGGTCTTCGATTGGGGTGTAGCCGTTGCCGTTCGCATCCTCATAGTAAAGGGTGGCCACGTTGTGGAGCAGCGTCTTGTCGGGTGTGTAGGCCTTCACCTTGACGACCAAGGTGATGCTTCCTCCCGTTCCCGCGGCAACGTCTCCGATGTTCCAGATGTATGTCAGATTCACTTTCATGGTGTACGTGGGCGTTGAAGAGACATACTCCACATCCTCCGGTATCTCATCACTGATCAGGACACTCGTGGCGTCTCCGGTTCCAATGTTCTTGTAGGTTATGGTGTAGGTTATCAGACTGCTTGGGTTTGCAGTTGATACGTCCGCTGTCTTGGAGAATTCCATCACTGGTGCTGTGACCTTAACGAACGCGTTGTCTGTCAAGGGAGTGTAGTCGTTGCCGTTCGCGTCGGCGTAGTAGAGTGTCGCCACGTTCTCCAGCAGGGTCTCATCAGGTGTTCCGACCTTCACCTTCACGTTGATGGTGATTGTTCCTCCGCTGCCAGCGGCCAGGGTCCCAATGTCCCACGTGTACGTGTTCCCACTGACGCTGGTGTAGGCCGGGGTCGAGCTCACGAACACAACATCGGCTGGTATGGTGTCTGTGATCTTCACGTTGGACGCGTCTCCTGTCCCGACGTTCTCGTACGTTATGGTGTACACGATCGGGTCGTCAGGGTCTGCGGTAGTAACGTCCGCTGACTTCGAGAACTCCATGACAGGCGCTGTGACGGTCACATCCACGTGGTCGGTCATCTGGTCGTACGGGTTCTCGTTAGCGTCCGAGTAGTCCAGTGTGGCCACATTCCTCAGCAGGGTCTTGTCAGGCGTTCCCACCTTGACCTTCACCACTATCGTTATGGTCCCACTATCTCCTGGATTAAGAGTCCCAATGTCCCATGTATATGTGTTCCCACTGACGCTGGTGTAGTTCGGAGTCGAGCTCACGAAGATAACATCGGCTGGTATGGTGTCGGTTATCTTTACGTTCTTGGCGACTCCGGTCCCAACGTTCTCGTAGGATATCGTGTAAGTGATTTCATCGTCTGGATCTGCTGTTGTGACATCAGCCGTCTTGGAGAACTCCATGACAGGCGCTGTGACTGTCACGTCAGCTGTGTCCTGAATTGGTGTGTACGGATTCTCATTGGCATCCGAGTAGTACAGGATTGCCACGTTGCGTAGCAAGGTCTCGTCCGGCGTGCCCACCTTTACCTTGACGGTTATTGTGATGGTACCGCTAGAGCCAGCTGTCACCGTTCCAATGTCCCAGGTGTACGTATTGCCAGATACCGACGTATATGTCGGTGTCGAGCTAACGAAGGTAACATCAGCTGGTATTGTGTCGGTGACCTTCACGTTGGCTGCGTCTCCGGTTCCCACGTTCTCGTATGTTATTGTATAGGTGATCTCATCGTCTGGATCGGCAGTCGTCACGTCCGCTGTCTTGGAGAATCTCATAACAGGTGCCGTCACATCGACATCTGCATGATCCTCAATCGGCGTGTACGGATTCTCGTTGGCGTCCGAGTAGTACAGGATTGCCACGTTGCGTAGCAAGGTCTCGTCCGGCGTGCCAACCTTGACCTTCACCACTATGGTTATGGTCCCACTGTCTCCTGGATTCAGAGTTCCTATGTCCCAGGTGTACGTATTGCCAGATACCGACGTGTAATTCGGGGTCGAGGATATGAACACAACATCTCCTGGAATGGTGTCTGTTATCTTGACGTTCGTTGCCACTCCGGTTCCTGTGTTCTTGTAGGTGATAGTGTAGGTTATCTCATCATCTGGATCCGCTGTCGTAACGTCTGCAGTCTTGGAGAATTCCATGACAGGCGCGGTCACGTCGACATCCGCATAGTCCTTCATCTGTTCGTACGGGTTCTCATTGGCGTCCGAGTAGTCGAGCGTGGCGAAGTTTCTGAGCAGAGTCTCGTCTGGCGTGCCAACTTCGACCCTGACAACT
The DNA here is from genome assembly GCA_030593885.1 of Methanomassiliicoccales archaeon. Lineage (GTDB taxonomy): Archaea > Thermoplasmatota > Thermoplasmata > RBG-16-68-12 > SOIM01 > JAGLME01. The sequence goes on along the minus strand of JAUVGH010000002.1, from coordinate 42,269 downwards.
ATCGTGATGGTCCCGCTGTCGCCTGGATTTAGTGTTCCAATGTCCCAGGTATATGTGTTCCCACTGACACTGGTGTAGTTCGGAGTCGAGCTCACGAACACAACGTCGCCGGGTATGGTGTCTGTTATCTTGACGTTCGTTGCCACTCCTGTTCCAATGTTCTTGTATGTCAATGTGTAGGTGATCTCATCGTCTGGGTCTGCGGTAGCCACGTCCGCCGTCTTGGAGAACTCCATGACTGGTGCGGTTACATCAACATCTGCGTAATCTCTGAGCCTCGGATATGGGTTGCCGTTAGCATCGGAGAAGTCAAGTGTCCCCAGGTTCCTGAGCAGTGTTTCATCCGGCGTGCCGACCTTGACCTCAACTGTAATGGTTATGGTTCCATCCACTCCGGCTCCCAAGCTGGAGAAGAACCATGTGTAGGTCTTCCCGCTGACGCTCGTGTAGTTCGGACTTGAACTCACGAAGTCCACGTCATCAGGTATCGTGTCGTTGATATAGACGTCAGTTGCCTCTCCAGTTCCGGTATTCTTGTAGTATATTGTGTAGGTTATCTCATCTCCTGGATCGGCGGTTGTCACGTCCGCCGTCTTCGTGATCTCCAGAATGGGAGCGGTGACTGTCACGTCTGCCCATGCCATCTCAGTCGGGTATGGGTTGCCGTTGGCGTCAGCGTAGTCCAGTGTCGCTATGTTGTGCAGAACCGTCTCGTCTGGCGTGTAGGTCTTGACCTTCACAACAATGGTTATTGTGACCGTGGTGTTTGCCGCTACCACCGCCCAGTACCAAGTGTACGTGTTCCCAGACTTCGATAGATAGACTGGATTGGAGCTGACAAACTCCACATCCGTTGGAATGGTGTCATTGACGTACACGTCCGTGGCATTCCCGGTGCCGGAGTTCTCGAACTCCACCGTGTATGTTATCGTATCGCTTGGGTCTGCTGTCGAGACGTCTGCCGACTTGGTCAGGTTCAATACCGGAGCTGTCACGAGAACGTCCACGTAATCGGAGAGTTGGGTGTACGGGTTCTCGTTGGCATCCGCGTAGTCCATGGTGACCGTGTTCCTGAGGATCGTGCCGTCATCTGTTCCGGCATCCACCTGCACCTTGATGTGGATCTCCCCGCTGGACTTCGCAGCCACTGTTGAGAAGAACCAGGTGTACGTGTCCCCTGAGACCGAGTCATAGTTTGGTGTGGATTCCTTGAAGGTGGTATCTGCAGGTATGGTATCGTTTATCCATACGTTCGTTGCGATGCCTGTGCCGCTGTTCTCGTACGAGATTGTGTAGTTTACGAAATCGCCTGGGTCAGCCGTAGCCACGTTCGCTACCTTGTTGATGGCCATGACCGGTGCGGTCACGACGACATCTTCCGTGTCATCCTTCTGCGGATATGGATTCCCGTTCGCATCCGAATAGTCGAGCGTCACCCTGTTCCTCAAGAGCGTCTCGTCAGGTGTCCCGACCTTGACCTTCACCACGAGGGTTATTGTTCCGTCGGCACCCGCCGCGAGGCTTGCGATCTTCCATGTATATGTTAGACCGTTCACTTCATCGTAGACGGGGCTCGAACTCACGTATTCGGTGTCTGTCGGTATCGTATCGTTGATGTAGAGGTCAGTTGCCTCCCCAGTTCCGGTATTCTTGTAGTATATTGTGTAGGTTATCTCATCTCCTGGATCGGCTGTTGACACGTCTGCCGTCTTTGCGATTGTCACTATCGGGGCGGTCACCTTGACATTCACACTGTCGCTCTCCTGGGGCAACGGATTGCCGTTTGCGTCCGAGTAATCGAGTGTGACATCGTTGGTCAGGATTGTGCCATCAGGCGTACCCACCTTGACCTTCACCACTATCGTTATGGTTCCGCTCGTACCCGCTCCAAGGCTGGCGAAGAACCATGTGTAGGTAAGGCCGCTAACGCTCGTGTATCCAGGATTGGAGCTGACCCAATCCACATCTGCGGGAATGGTATCGTTGATGTATACATCGGTTGCCTCACCAGTCCCCTTGTTCTCGTATGCGAGGGTGTAGGTGATCTCATCGTCGGGATCGGCCGTACTGACGTCGGCCGTTTTGGTTATGGTCATAATGGGTGCAGTGACCCTGACATCTGCGCAGTCCTTCATCTGTGGATATGGATTGCCGTTGGCATCCGAGTAGTCAAGCGTGGCGGTGTTACGCAGAAGCGTTTCATCCGGAATTCCGGCTTTGACTTCCACCACAATGGTTATCGTCCCACCAGTTCCTGCTGCAACGCTCGCCATAAACCACGTGTACGTGTTTCCGCTCACGCTCGTATAGGCTGGGTTAGAACTAACGAAGTCGACATCATCTGGTATTGTGTCATTGACATATACGTCGGTCGCCTCTCCAGTCCCAGTGTTCTCGTATTCGATGGTGTAAACGATTTCATCGCCCGGGTCTGCCGTGCTGACATCAGCCTTCTTGCTGAAGGTGAACACGGGCGCCGTGACGGTGACATCCGCCTTGTCGGACTGCCTGGGCAGTGGGTTCTCGTTGGCGTCTGCGTAGTCAAGTGTTACCTGATTCCTCAGGAGGGTCTTGTCGGGCACACCGACATCGACCTTGACGACCAGCTCTATGGTCCCGCTCTGGCCTGCTCCGAGGGATGCTATGAACCATGTGTATGTATCCCCGCTGGCGCTGGTGTAGGTGGGATTGGAACTGACGTATGTCGTATCCGGCGGAATGGTGTCGTTTATGTAGATGTTCGTTGCCTCTCCGGTTCCGGTGTTCTTGTATGTTATCGTGTAGGTTATCTCATCATCTGGATCCGCTGTCGTAACGTCTGCCACCTTGCTGATGGTCATCACCGGTGCGGTCACCACGACATTCACACTATCGTTTTCCTCTGATTGTGGATTTCCGTTCGCATCGTCGTAGTTGAGTGTGACCGTGTTTGTGAGAACGGTCTTGTCAGGCGTTCCAGCCTTTACCCTTACCACGATCTCTATGGTGCCGTCGCATCCGCCGCACACGTCACCGATTAACCAGGTGTAAGTGTTCCCGCTTTGGCTATCATAAGTTGGCGTTGAGCTGACGAACACTGTATCTGCCGGTATTGTGTCCTCAACGACGACATCGGTCGCCGTTCCAGCTCCGTTGTTCTTGTATGTAATAGTGTAGGTGATGTCATCTCCTGGATCAGCCGTTGTCACATCCGCGACCTTTCTGATAGTCATCTCAGGACCGGTCACTGTGACGTCGGCGTAGTCATCCATCTGTGGATAGGGATTGCCGCTCGCGTCCGAGTAGTCAAGAGTGGCAGTATTCCTCAGCAATGTGCCGTCTGGTGTGAAGGCATCGACGGTGACCGTGATTATGATGTTGCCTTCCTCGCCCGCCGTCACCGTTCCCAGATTCCATATGTACGTGTCCCCTGAGGAGGATGTGTAAGCTGGGCTGGTGCTCTCTAGCGTTGTATCGGACGGTATCGTGTCGTTGATGTACACGTTCGTGGCGTCTCCGGTTCCAGTGTTCTTGTAGTAGAGGGTGTAGTTGATCCAATCGCCTGGGTCGGCCTCCACGACATCTGCTGTCTTGCTGAAGCTGAATATTGGTGCTGTGACCAGGACATCAACGTAGTCGCTCTCTTGGCCCTGTGGATTTCCGTTGGCATCACCGTAGTCCAGGGTGACCGTGTTCCTGAGAACCGTTCCGTCAGGTGTTCCGACCTTGACCTTGACCTTCACCGTTATCGTTCCGTCTGAATTGGCTGCAACACTTGCGATGAACCATGTGTAGGTGTTCCCGCTCATGCTTGTGTATCCTGGTGTTGAGCTGACGAAGTCTGTGTCTGCGGGTATGGTGTCGTTGACCCAGACATTGGTCGCTTCACCATTGCCATTGTTCTCGTAGGTCAGCGTGTATGTTATGATGTCCGACGGATCGGCGGTTGAGACATCCGCTATCTTGCTGATCGTCATGATGGGTGCCGTGACAGTGACATCTGCGTAGTCCTTCTCATCTGGGAGTCCGTTCCCGTTGGCGTCTGCGTATGAAAGAGTGGCCCAGTTCCTGAGCAGTGTTCCGTCCGGGGTTCCAACGTCGACCTTGACCACAAAGGTGATCGTTCCAGACCCTCTTGCTGACACGCTTCCGATGTTCCAGGTGAAATCATCTCCGGAAGACGAGTCCCACATGGGTGTCGCACTGACAGCAGTAGTGTCTGCCGGTATCGTATCAACTACCTTCACATTGGTCGCGTCCCCGCTTCCGGTGTTCTTGTATTCAATCGTGTAGGTGATCTGGTCACTTGGATCCGCTGTTGCCACGTCCGCGACCTTGCTGACTGTCATAATCGGTGCGGTGACCGTAACATCGACGCTGTCGTTCTGTTGGGCTTGTGGATTGCCATTGGCATCGTCGTAATCCAGGGTGACCGTGTTCGTGAGGACGGTCTCGTCAGGCGTTCCCGCCTTGACCTTGACCACAACTGTTATTATCCCAGAACTTCCGGCTGAGACATCCCCGACGTTCCACGTGTATGTGTTCCCGCTCTGGCTATCGTATGTTGGCGTTGAGCTGACGAATGTTGTGTCCGCCGGTATGGTGTCAGTGACGACAACATCTGTTGCCAGACCAGTTCCGGAGTTGGTGTAGGTTATCGTGTATGTTATCTCGTCGCCCGGATCTGCCTCTGATACATCCGCCGTCTTTGAGATCGTCATCACCGGTGCGGTGATTGTAACATCGACGCTGTCGCTCTCTTGAGGAATCGGATTTCCATTGGCATCATCGTAGTCCAAGGTCACATAGTTCGTAATCACTGTCTTGTCTGGTGTGTAGGCCTTGACCTTGACCGTGATGGTTATGGTACCGTTCTCGCCAGCACCAACATCTCCTACGTTCCACGTGTAGACATTGCCGCTCTGGCTGTCATAGGTCGGCGTTGAGCTGACAAAATCCACCTCGCTCGGAATGGTGTCCTTCACCACAACATTGGTGGCGTCCCCCGTACCGGTGTTCTCGTAGAAGAGCGTGTAGACCACTTGGTCGTCAGGATCAGCAGTGGTCACATCGGCTGTCTTCGTTATCGTCATCACAGGTGCGGTGACTGTCACGTCCACGTAGTCGGTCTCATCTGGCAGGGAATTGCCATTGTTATCGGTGTACTCCATCTTGACGTAGTTCCTGAGCACTGAGCCATCAGCCACTCCTGCGTTCACTTCGACGATGACGTATATCTCTCCTCCGCAACCTGCGCAAACGTCTCCAACATTCCATGTGTAGACGTTCCCGCTGGCGCTGCTGTATGCCGGATAGGAGGTAACGAATGTCACATCACTCGGCAAAGTATCGATTATCTTGACGTTCTTGGCGTTTCCGGTTCCTGTGTTATCGTAGCTTAGGGTGTAGTTTATCTCGTCCCCTGGGTCCGCGGTCGTGACGTCAGCCGTCTTCGAAACTGTCATGATCGGTGAGGTTACGGTCACTTCAGCAGTGTCTTCCTTGGTCGGATATGGATTGCCGTTGACGTCTTCGTAGTACAGGACTGCCGTATTGAGAAGGACCGTCTCATCAGCTATTCCAGCCTTGACCTTGACCACTATCGTGATTGTTCCGCTGCTGCCTGCTGTCACAGTTCCAACGTTCCATGTGTATGTATTTCCAGTCTTGCTGGAGTATGCAGGGTTCGAACTAACGAATATCGTGTCTGTGGGTATGGTGTCCTTTACGATCACTCCTCCTGCATCGCCAGTGCCTGTGTTCTCGTAGGTGAGGGTGTAAGTAATCTCATCTCCTGGGTCCGCCGTCCCAACGTCAGCGACCTTCGTTATAGTCATTATTGGCGCTGTGACGGTCACGTCCACATAGTCGGACAGTTGTGCGTACGGATTTCCATTTGCATCTGAGTAGTCCAGGGTGACTGTGTTCCTCATCACCGTTTCGTCAGGAACGGCCGCGTTTACCGTGACCTGTATGGTTATGATGCCGCTGCATCCAGCGCATACGTCACCGATTGCCCAGATGTAAGTGTTCCCGCTCTTGCTGGTATATGCAGGCGATGAAGTGACGAACGTCACCTCGTTGGGAATCGTGTCGTTGACGTATACGTTCGTGGCTTTGCCGCTTCCAGTGTTCTCGTAATTTATGGAGTACGTTATCGTGTCTCCAGGGTTGGCCTCGGCGACGCTCGCCGTCTTCGAAAGGGTTAGAATAGGAGCGATCACTGTTACATCCACAGAGTCAGTTTCCTGTGGGTACGGATTCCCGTTAGCGTCATCGTAGTCCAGAGTGACATCATTGGTCAGAATCGTACCATTAGCTGTTCCTGCGTCAACCTTGACAGTGATTGCAATGGTTCCGGAATCTCCTCCATCGACCAGACCGATATTCCAGGTGTAGGTTCTGCCATCAACCTCGTCGTAATTGGGTGTGGAGCTGACGAATGTTGTGTGCTCCGGTATCGTGTCCTCAATCACCACATCTGAAGCCTGGCCAGTGCCAGTGTTGTCATAGGTGAGCGTGTACGTGATCTCATCGCCCGGGTCAGCGGTTGTAACATCAGCGATCTTTGTGACGTCCATTATGGGAGCGGTCACCGTCACATTGGCCCAGTCATAGAGTCTTTCATACACGTTGCCATTCGCGTCCCTATAGTCTGCTGTCGCATAGTTGACAAGTACCGTCCCATCATCTGTGTAGGCATCAACGGTCACGTTCAGGAAAATGGTGAAGTTTGTCTTTCCAGCAATCTTGTCTATGATGAATGTGTAGGTTCTGCCATCTACCGAATCATAGTCTGGATATGAACTATCGAAAGTGGTATGCTCAGGTATGGTATCGTTTACTGTAACGTTGTACGCCCCACCGCCTCCAGTGTTCTGCATGATGATCTCATAATGCAGCACATCGCCTGGGTCGGCAGTTGCGACATCAACTTCCTTTGCCATCTTCAAGAAAGGGCCTGCAACAGGATTCTCGGTCTCATCCTCTGAGCCAGGTAGCTCGTTGTCATCGGTGTCCGTGTAGTTCAGAACTGCAACGTTCCGAAGTACCTCGCCATCTGGCACATCCGTGTCCACTGTCACATTCAGATAGATGGTGTGATTCCCAGGTTCAACGTCCGTGAAATGCCATCTGTATGTCTGTCCAGAACTCGAATTGTAGTTGGGATTCGATTCTTTGAACGTCGTGTAGTCAGGTATCGTATCGTTGATCCACACATTGCCCGCATTGAACTCTCCAGTGTTGTTGTAATAGATCTTGTAGTGAAGAGTATCTCCCGGCTTTACTATGTCCTCCTCCACTGTCTTGACAACCGTGATATTGGCCGGCTCACCGAAAACGAACTCTCCCATCCAATCCTTCTGCAGAGGGTTTGTTGCTGAGGCAGAGGTGCTGAAAAACAGAAGGAAGTCGGTGTCCGCACAGAGCAGCTGGTTATCGTCCCGATCCGTGAAGGCTGTTATCGGAACCTTGTACTCGATCCACCATTGGTCGTTATCATCATCATCGTCATCATAGTCAATGAGCCGGGCGTTGGTGAACAAGTTCTTCTTCCCGGTCGCTGGCTGGAGCCAGACCCAATCATTATCTGGATCATACTCGTAGTCGTCAGTGTCGCTGTAGTACACACCTACGGTTCCGAACTTGTAGTACCCATTTCCACCGTTCAGGTCGACCACGAACTCGCTCCACTGGTCACCGTCAACTTCCAGCAATATGTCCCAGTGGTACGCTTTGTACGCGTACTGTCCACCGTGTCTGGGATCCCCGGCAATTCTCTGCCTGAGGAAGAGCCAGTCGTCATCGATATCGGAACAGCCGTCGCTATCACCGTCAACATCATCATATAGGTATTGAACAGAAGTGTAGTTGCCCGGATTAGATGCGGCATTTCCCCCACTCTTGTCAACTCCAGATGCGATGTCAACCGCCTTCGGCTGGACATTGGCTATCCCATGTGTCGGGTCGTTCTCATAGGGCTTGTCTTCCCAATCCCTAATTCTCTCTCCTCGATACGTATAGTTAATCCAGTCGCCGTCGTTCGGCCAGCCTGGTATGTCTGGTGGTTCCTCACCAGGTACACTTACCGCCAAAACGAACGTTCCAAGGACTAGCAACGTCACCATGACCGTCGACTTGATCTTGTCGAGGGCTGTGACCACTTTACTACCCCGCCTCATTTTTTCACCTCTTAGGTATCACTCGTACTGCGCGTTAAACCCCAAAAGACTGAGAAGCATGGCTAAGATTGTGTAGGGTTACACATCTATCCATTGAGGCTGAAATCTATCTTGCAGTCGCAAGTAAGTCTCTCCCCTCTCCTCGGTCTCCTAGATTTATAGCGTTTCAATGGACTTATGCATATATAAGAGTTCTTAATATATGGACTGACTGCGAGGTCTTCCCGACGATATGCGCATTCTTTTATTCCCAAATCGTATTACAGGTAGAGATGCACTCCAAGGCGAAAACTGTCGCGGAGAAGGTCCGCACTTGTTCCGAAGTGAAGATATGTTCGCACATCGATGCTGATGGAATAGCGGCGGCTGGAATCGCATCGCATGCGCTTGATGGGATTGGTGTGGATTATTCCGTCGTTTTCGTCAAGAACCTGGATGAGAAGGTCGTTGAGGGCCTGAAGGATGAGAACAAGGAGCTCGTGTGGCTCACCGATCTGGGCAGTGGCAGTCTTGAGATGCTGTCCGGGATGGATGCCGTCATCACAGATCACCATGTACCTTCATTCGTCAACCAGGACAGGATTCCCGAGGTCAACCCGCATCGGGTCGGACGGGACGGCGCCCTCGACATCTCGGGAGCTGGAGCAGCTTACCTGGTTGCCGTAGCACTTGAGAAAGCGAACAAGGACCTCGCGTCCCTTGCGATACTCGGTGCGGTCGGGGACATGCAGGACCAGGCCAATCTGAGGCTTGTGGGTACGAACAGGACGATAATGGAAGATGGTCTCAGAGCGGGAGTTCTGGATTGGAGAACTGACGCAAGATTCTTCGGTCGGGAAACGAGACCTCTCGTCAAGTTGCTGCAATATGCCAATGACCCGCTTGTCCCTGGGCTCTCAGGTGATTGGAATGCTTGCAAGGAATTCCTGTTCAGCCTGGGGCTCCAGTTGAGAAAGGACAAGGGATTCCGAAGCTGGGTCGATCTCAAACCATGGGAAAAGGACAAGATTCTGTCGGAACTGAAGAAGATAGTCCTTGCATCAGGTCAGGATCCCGACGCCGCAGACAGGTTGATGGGTGAGGTCTACCTCTTTCCAAAGGAAGAACAGGGAACAGAGCTTCATGAGGCAAAGGAGTTCGCGACCCTGCTCAATTCATGCGGAAGATATGAGAAGGCGGACGTGGGATTTGCCCTTTGTAGGGGCGATAGGGAAGAGGCTCTTGACTCCGCCATGATGCTTCTGAAAGGACATAGAGGGGCTCTGGTAAGCTCCCTCAGGGTCGCCAAAGAAGTAGGAATCGAGAGGCTAGAACACATACAATACTTTCATGGAGGGAGCAGGATCCAGGACAGCGTCATCGGAATAACGGCCGGGATGCTTCTCGGGTCGGGTGACCTGGACAACAGCGTTCCACTCTTCGCTTTTGCCAATTCAGATGAAGGTGTGAAAGTCTCGGCCAGAGGGACCAGGGAGCTTGTGGCCAAGGGCCTGGATCTATCACACGTAATGAAGACAGCATGCGAGAAGTTCGAAGGCGTTGGAGGCGGTCACAACATCGCTGCCGGAGCGACCATACCCAACGGTACCGAGGAGGAGTTCCTGGAACTTGCCAACGAGATTGTGGGCAGCCAGTTGGAGAAAGCTCCCATTTGAGGGTACCTTGTTTCAACTGTGGTTGTACAATAAAAGGAGAATAGGGTGAAGCCCAGGTCAACCTAAGCGTTCACTGACCACATCTGTTGCGAGGATACGTGTATCCAGTAGCCCTGTCCAGCCGTCATCCAATCGCTGCCAGTCAGTTCCCTCAGATGATACGGTCCTGTCGCATCGAACCCTTCTATCCTTTCGTATGTGATCGTGGACAGAGCGTCTGCGACGGTCCTGTCCGTCATTGATGGATATCCTATGAGGTTCCACCCGATTTCAAGCTGTATGTCAACAGTTATGCCCGGTATCGTTCCGGTGAAGTCTATGTATCCACCTGAAGGATTCGTTACCCACATGCCCATCCTGTGATCCACTGCCGAAAGGCTGTTGGCGGGCTTGGCCGGATCGTATCCCAACCACGTGCCTGTTACTGCGTCGTAGGTCCTGACCGAGGTCAAGGCAGGCGCTGAAGGTGCAACAATGTTCGCGATGTTGGTCTCGGTGAGTGTCAAGGGGGACGAAACCAGTGACGCTACGGGGGTCACCACGTTCCTCCACTTGGTGTCATCGATGTCGAATGTCAGTGTGCTCAGGTCGTTGTCAGGGTTCTGATCTCCTCCAAGAGGCGTCCATACGTATAGCTTGTGTGGGCCTCCAGTGATGATCTTCTGGTTCCAAATGAGCGAATCAACTCCGCCAGATGCAAGGATGGTCGACATCCTGGTTGTCGTGTTCCAGACCAGTGTCTCCGTCGGAACCATTGAGGTCACCTCGAAGTCATCTATGTACCATCCCAATTGGCCTCCGCTTCCATCTGCAGCGAGTTCAAAGGCGAATCTCACTGATTGCCCGACATATGAAGTCAGATCGTATGTCTCCTGATTCCAAGCACCATTGTTGGCCTTGAAATGTTCCACCATCTCCCATGTGACACCCATGTCTGTGGATATCCACAAGTTCCCGCAATCGTAGTGCACATCATTGGGTGGTTTTGACGCAAACTGGAACGAATAGAAGTTCCAGAAGCTCAGGCTCGCGGAACTTGCGCTCGACGGTATGCTCACTATCGGGGAATACAGCCAATCGACCGTATTTGACGGGTAATTGCCGGTGAGCACAGTTGCCCAGACACTAGCTCCCGAATGCGCTCCGGGTGCCGGTGATGGGGCTCCATACGCCCAACTCCCGCCGCTCTCGGTCCAACCTCCAATGCCTCCTTCCATATCATCCATGAAGGTCGAAACAGGAACATCAGGCAGGCCGAGCTGGTACAGCTGTATGTCCACATCGAAATCTCCCATCGCGTTTTGTCCGAAGTTCTTTATGCTCCCGTCCAACGAGTAGTTGCTCATGGGATACATCATCCCTTCATTGAACGGACCTATCTGGGAAATGCCGACATCGAACTGGGCTGCCACGTTCACGTCCTTGGTGACAACGTTGTTCACCTCGTCGGACTCGTAGTAGTCACCGTCGATGTCCACTTTGGCGACCACCTTCCTGACCCCCGGCTGTCCCGTGGTGTCCCATGCCCCGAGGCCGACTATCTTCATCTGACCCTTGAACATCGGACCCGTGGATATCGGAGGACCGATGGGATCTCCCCCAACCTGATCGATGTATGCAGTGACATATGCGTTGCTGATGTCTTCACCGTTGTTAACGACCCTTGCGGAAATGCCGACCAAGTCCCCTAGATTCGGGTTCAACGGGGTTGTCAGTATCCCCATCGGATTAATGGACAGGTCGGTGAATGAGAGGACACCTGCCTGGTGGACCTCTCTCGTGACCTCGTCCTGGACCATAGCAACCACTCCCAGCTGAGCTCTCTCCACCGGTACTGCCGGATCTCCCCCGCCTGCCGGTATCTCGGTGGGGATAGTGAATGTCTGGATGAAGTTCACGGTCTGTCCCATCGAGATCGTCAGGTCCATTCCGTCGATGTCCGGGATGAAGTCCATGAAGACGAATCCGAACCTCTTCTCCCCATTGCTGCCCGGTGAAGTGGCATATTCCACGTCATTGAAATACAGCGCCAATCTGACCTTCAAGGCACCAACCGGAACTGTATCCACTGCAGTCACGTTGACCGAAACCGTACCCATGGTAGCTCCGAGAACACCATCCACATCTACCGTGAACGGGCTCAGTAATGCTCTTCTCTGATCGTAGAACCTCTGGTAGAGGCTGTAAGTGATCGGATAGTTCCCATTCTGCTGGGCATCGTCCGACAGGAGAAGACCGTCCACTATCGAATAGGGCACGAACCCGATCGTTCCATAGAAGTCCCTTCTATCCAGTTGGGGTTGGGTGTTCATGAGGTACATAGGGTCGTTTCCATCCGGCCAATACATGTGATACTTGATCACGGCCAGGTCATCGACACTATGGTCCTGGATGAATTGATCCTCCCTGATGCTCGCCGGCGCACATGGACCGCATCCAACATTGGTGAAGCGTTCCATCAACACCACTCTGGGTGCACCAGGACCTCTGGTCCCCTCGTTCGAAAACGTAGTTGTAACAGAGTCGTTCAAAGAAACAGCGTTATTCTCGTTCTCAGTTGCCACGCCCACAAATGCAATGCCGAACATTGCAAAGACTATGATGATAGCCCACATCTTTTTGAAACCCCATCTCATGGATGGACCTCCTTGCCTCCAGATATGTAGACTATACCATATAACATATATAGTATTTTGCGGGAACTTCAGTCCAGTTGATAACATTCTGGTATCGAGAGAGAATCAGCAGGGCTAGGATGAATCTTCTTCCTCAGGTTCTAATGTTTCTGCGCCAGACCTTCTTCGCATAAGTAAGACAGCCAATACAATAACAACGACCACGATTACGACGATCATCAAATACATCCAGGTCAGGTCCTCTTCTTTAGGTTCCTCCTGGACGCTCGAGTCGGTAGGGTCCCAGTCCTCTGAGTCCGTGGCTCCGTCCCCGTCCGTGTCCTCGTTCGTCGGGTCAGTGAGGAAAGTGTCCTCTCCTTCGTTGATCTCTTCCCAGTCATTGAGCCCGTCCCCGTCCGTATCGCTGTTGGTCGCGTTGGTTGTGTAACCGTCATCGCCCGCGTTGACTTCCTCATAATCGTCCAGTCCGTCATCATCTGTGTCCGCATCCTGAGGATCAGTGCCAAGCGCAATCTCTTCATCATCAGTGAGACCGTCCCCGTCAGCGTCTCCTGGCAGGGTTGTGTTGAGAGGAGCCAGACTGTAATTGGACAAAGATCTGTTAGTGACCGTGACATTCACCTCATAGTCGTCGGCAGTCTCAGGTGCGGTGAAAGGGATGCTGAAATTTCCTTTGTCGTCGGTGGTGCCAGTAACATCTACGGACGTTCCATCTATCGTAAGGCCGACGTCTGAGGTCTCCACAGGTGTCGTCGTGTTGTCATCGTACAACGCCGTGCCGTTTGCCCATAGGCTCTTGCCCTGCACAATCATGCTGGCACTCAGCTGGAAATCGAAGGTTATGTCAGCGGCGACCTTAACCCAGGTGATTTCTGTTTGGTTCAAGTTACTCTCGGTGTCCCTGGTTGAAATGAAGTAATCATAAACGTCACCAGTCATGAACGGACCTACCGTAGCGTCGTAGATATCGTCCATATCAAGATCGAACATCTCTGTGAACAGGCAGGCCTGGCCCAGTGGGCAATAGGCCAACTCAACAACCTGTATGGCGCTCTCAGAATCGATGATTCTTGCGGTGAATACGTGCGAATCAGCTTCTTGAGGGTACTTCGGAGTTAGCGTTACATCGAGTATCTCAGGAGGCGTGACGTCCTGTGCGAGGACGATGGTTGCGGCCAAAGGAACGATGGCGCTGACGACTAGAATGCAGATCGCCACCGATTTGAGTTGCATTGATATCCTCATAGTAGGGTGATAAGATTGACTTCGAATAAATATGTTTGGCAGTTGAGGGCAAGAACAAGACTAGACCTAGATGTCTGATACTTCCTTCCCTCTCTTCCGGACCACGAGTGCGGCGACCAATAAGACGACTGCTATGATCACGACCACCAGTATGTACAGCAAGAGGTCGCTTGTGGTCTCAAACTCCGCTTCCACAATATCAGAATAGATCAGTGAATTCGAGTATGCTCTGACCTTCAACGTGTGCGTTCCAGCCGAGAGTTGACTGGGGTCCAGATCGAAGCTCCAGGAGGTCGTTCCATCTGCGATCGTGTATTGCTGATCATCAATCCTGACCTCGACCCATGCGACGTCACCGGAGGCAGTTCCCTCAATCGTTGTTGGGCCCGATATCTCCTTGCCGTCTATGTCGGTAGTGATCGTGACCGATGGCTCAGGTCCAATAACCCCACTCGCGGACTGGAGAACCTCACCATTCGTCTCCGCTTGAACGTAAACAGCAACCCCCATCTTGGAGGAATCCCATCCCGACTCGATCCCAAAAGTCACCGGCTCGGAGTATGGCAGTGCATCATAATGGAAATCCTTCAGCTCGACGTCCCTGACCACGTAGTTGTAGAGTATCGCGTTGTACTGAACCGAATTCTCAAACAGGACGAATCTCGCGTGGATGGTGTCCGGCACCAGTATAGTCCTCAACTTCGCGAATGAAGCCGAGACCGTGAGCTCTCCCGATGATTCAGACAGCATCAGGGATATGGAGATCGGGCTGGGGCTGTCTAACCTCTCATCGATCTTCTCCTTGTACAGGTCGTAGAAGAACTTGACCTCCTGACTTCCTACCGAATGAACGCCTTCTGTCCCATCGAACCAAGCCGCCGGGAGACCGGTCTGTCCTGCATTGTAATCGTCGCGTCTCTCGTTGGTTTCCACAGTGTCCAGGCCATCGAGTGAAACATGATACTGCAGAACGGTGAATCTCTCTGGTCCGTAGTCCCTTGAAAGATCATCCGCTGCCTCGTCAGCGTATGGACATGATGCGCACCAGGTGGCCGTCATCAGCTCCAGCATCACCTTCCTGGGTTCGCCCTCTGCAGCGGTCACCCTGACGGGAAGGAACGCGCTGAATGCTACACCTACAACAAGCGACGCAAGAAGAACGGCTGACAGTTTTGCCCACATGGCGTTCCCTCTGGATTTCATGTATATCACCATAAGGTCATTTCAATGATATATTCATTTTGGGTTTTGCGCTCAATCTCAGTTCTCTACCGTCAAAGTGGTGGCAGTTGGGACATTGATCCAATATGCCTGGCCGGCCAGAAGGTTGTATGAACCGCTCAGTGCCTGGAGATGGTAAGGCGCACTTGTCTGGTTGAAGCTCTCCACTCTATCAGCTCCAGTGCTCGCCATCAGGTCATTGACGGAATATGTGCCGGTGAATCCCGGGAATCCAATCAGGTTCCAGCCTGCGGAAAGAGCGATGTCCGTTCTGGTGGGGACCGTGCCGGCGATCGTGTAGTAGTCTGGTGCAATGATGTTCACCCACAGACCCTGAGTGGGGTTGGTCGACAGAAGGTCGTTGAATGGCTTCGCAGCATCGAACGCCTTCCAGGGATCAACCATATCAGAAGCGTCGTAGGTCCATGCCTTGTCCCATGTCAGCGTATTGAGAACTGAGCTCAATGATGAATCCGAAGTGAGAACAGGCATCGAGACCAGATTGGCTCCCGTTTCGAGATACCTGGTGTACTTGACCGCCTGCGTCGTGCTCCTGGCGCCGAAGCCAGTCGTGCTGTTGACCTGAACATAATAGAAGTATGTGGTGGGATCTCCATGTCCGATCCCCGCGTCAATGAAGTCAGCGGTCCCCGCTGGAGCTGTACCGATGAACTGGTATCCCTGTCCTTTCTTGTCGTATGTTGTGCCTCTGTAGATCGCATAATGATCGAAATAGGGCGACCCCTCGTCGACCGATGGTGTCCAGATCACCTGGACATCCTGGTCGGTGGTCCCTGATAGCCCTGCAGAAGTGGCGGTCGGTGCGGCGAGGCAGCTGATCTCCGTCACATCCAATGTCTGGTTCAATGTCACTCCAAGGATATCCTGAACAAGACCATTGGGCCATCTGACATGTATGTCGACCGTTCCAGAGTAGTCATCGAACCCGAACTCGACAGGTATCGAGTTCTGTGATGAGCCAGTCCCAGTGCCTCCTTCAACTTCTCTCATCTGCGTGACAGTTCCGTTGGTCACCGTGACCCTTGCACCAATACCAGCCCAATTGCTCCAGCAACCTCTGAGATTGATCTTCAACCATTTGTTGGGTGTCCCGTCGTTCCTGTAAAGCCTCACCTCATAGAACGGATTCGGATAGCTGGAGCCTTCCACCACGAAGTCCATATCCCCGTCGTTGTCATAGTCCGCCCAGGCCGTTCCCCAAGAGTTCCACACCTTGACCCCAGCTTGGTCGGTGACGTTCGTGAATGTTGAGTTCCCATTGTTCCTGAAGAGGTGGGAGTCGCCGTGGGAAAGATAGTACACCTGAGTGACGAACAGGTCCAGGTCCCCATCGTTGTCATAATCCGCAAAGGCGGGACTTGAATACAGTTCATCCCTGTAATAGGTCAAGCCAGAAGCCGGGTCGTACATTGTTTCCCCTGCTGGTATTTTTGGTATCCCCGCCTGATCCCTGATATCATAGAAGTTGTAGTTCTCGGCGGAACCATTGTTCTGGTAGAACTTGGAGTCGTCGCAGAACAGCCCCCTCACATTGGGCCATTTGTTGTCCTTGTGCACGAGGTTCGCGGTGAACAGGTCAAGGTCGCCATCGTTGTCAATGTCCCCCCAGGCGGAACCGATCGTATGGCCCCAGTACCAGTTTCCGGAGTAGAGGGTCCTATCTCCCTCCACGCCCCGATCTGAAGCTCTATCAGTGAAGGTCCCGTCACCGTTGTTCTCCCAGAGATAGTTGGGCACCAACCGGTAGTTCGAGATGTAGATGTCAAGGTCTCCGTCGTTATCGTAATCGCCCCAAGCAACTCCTCTCCCATGACGGGGATTCGTGTAGTCATCGATTCCTGCAGCCACGGTCACGTTCTCGAACGTCCCATCCCCGTTGTTGTGCCACAGGATGTCCATCATTCCCACATAATCCAACTCGTAATTCGCTACATATAGGTCCACGAAGCCGTCAGCATCGTAATCTCCCCAGCCCGCGGATACCGATGGAAGATTGTCCAGCACGTTCCCTGCAGCATACGTCACATTCTGAAAGGTCCCGTCACCGTTGTTGTGCCACAGGATGTCCTCACTTCCTATTCCCGCGGTGGCGTAGAAATCCAACCATCCATCGTTGTCGTAATCCGCCCATGCGCCGCTGGAGACAGAGCCGTAAAGCCCCGCATCGGTTGTGACATCAGTGAAACTCCAGCCTGGAGCCCCATTGTTCCGGAAGAGCCTCTTGCCGTTGATTAGAAGGTCCTGGTCCCCGTCGTTATCATAGTCTGCCCAAGAGAACCTTCTCCCTCTCACTCCGGAGAACCCAACCTGATCCGAGACGTTGGTGAAGGTCACGGGTTCATCAGCCATAGGACCCTCTGGGGGCGTCAGATATGCACTCGGTCCTCTCCCCCCATCATAGGTCGCCGTCGAAAAAACAGAAACGAAGAAGAGCGCGGCCAAGAAGCAGGAAGCCCACTTCGAAAGCGAATTATCATCCATATCCACCAATCCTCAGAAAAGAACCAGGGCGTCCATATTTAAACCTATGGCAGTGGCCAAATCGGATAGATTTATATGCATTTGTCTTAATGATGAGCGTGTGTTTGAAGAGGAATACCGCTTGCGTTTTTTCCAGGATAATGGACACACTCGGAAGATATGCGACACCTGCGGTTCCGCCTTCTGGAGCCTGACAGAGGAGAACAACTGCGGGGACACTCCGTGCAAGCCCTTCACCTTCATCGGCACGCCCTTGTTGAAGAGCGGACTTGGAATGAAGGAGATGAGAACCATCTTCCTGGATTTCTTTGAACAAAGGGGGCACGAGAAGGTGGACAGGTATCCGATCATCCCCCGGTGGAGGGACGACGTTCTGCTGGTCAGCGCATCCATCTTTGACTTTCAACCTCATGTTACATCCGGTCTGGTGGACCCTCCCGCGAACCCTCTCGCCATATCACAGCCATGCATCCGGATAGTGGACGTGGACTCGGTCGGAAAGACCGGGAAGCACACGACCAGTTTCGAGATGATGGCCCATCACGTCTTCAACAGCAAGGAGAAACCGATCTACTGGAAGGAGGAGACGGTCAGCTACTGTCACGAGCTCTTCACCAAGGACCTGGAAGCGAACGAGGAAGACCTAATCTACAAGGAGGAGCCATGGATCGGTGGTGGGAACGCGGGACCTTCGCTGGAAGTGATTGTCGGAGGTCTGGAGGTTGCCACCCTAGTCTTCATGAACATGAAGCGGGACAACAAGGGGGACATCGATCTCGAAGGGGAGAAGTACTCTCCCTTGGCACTTAACGTGGTTGACACCGGATACGGTCTGGAGAGAATGGTCTGGGCCTCTTTGGGCTCGTCCACGATATACGATGCGATTTATTCAAATGTCCTGGCTCCCATCTACGGTGCCGCCGGCATTTCCGAGAAGATGAAGGACAAGGCCTACAAGTCCGCCTTGGAGACACACGCCGTCCTAAGCGCTCTGGTCGATGTTGGCACCAGGAGCAAGGTCCTTGAGCTAAGGAGCCGGGTCGCCGATGCTGTGCACGCCAATGGGTTCGATCTCAGTTCTGAGGAACTCTTTGATTTCCTGGAAAGCATGGAGAAAGTCTTCGTCGTCGCAGACCATTCCAGGACGGTCGCACTGATGCTCAGTGATGGGATAGTCCCGTCCAACATCAAAGAAGGTTATCTTGCCCGGTTACTGCTCAGAAAGACGCTCAGGGCGCTTCAGGACCTCGAGGTCGACATCTCACTGGCAGATCTTGTCGAAATCCATCTAAAGGTCTTCGATGACATTCTGAACTACGGCAAGAAGGACGTAATATCCGAGATAATACAGATCGAGACCAGGAAATATGAGGATACTCTCAAGAAGGGTAAGAGGTTGGTGGAAACAAGGCTGGAGAAGGGACCCATCACCACTGATGATCTGGTGGACCTCTATGACGCCCATGGGCTGCACCCCACCGTCGTTCAGAAGATGGGACAGGAACTCGGATCCCCGATTGAGATCCCCGATGAATTTCATGCGCTCCTGGCAAGGAAACATGAAGAACAGACGACCGAGGTGGAGGCCGAGGAAGAGCTGGACCTGCCCGCCACCGAGATGCTGTACTATCAAGACCCGAACATGATGGAGTTCGATGCGGAGGTGATATTCTCGCAGAACGGGAAGGTCGCTCTGGACGCGACCGCTTTCTATCCGGAAGGTGGTGGACAAGAATCCGACATGGGAGTTCTCGTCGTCGATGGCAACGAGATCAAGGTCCAGAAGGCTGAGAAGATAGGCAAGGTGATCCTCCACCAGATCGAGTCTGACATTCCAAAAGGGACGAAGGTCCGCGGGAAGCTCAACGTGCCGAGACGCAAGGCGTTGATGAGGCACCACACCGCAACACACGTTCTTCTCGGCTCGGCGAGAAAGGTCCTGGGAGATCACGTCTGGCAGGCCGGGGCATTGAAGACGTCGGAACACGGAAGGATAGACATCTCACATTTCAAAACGATCAACAAGGAGGAGCTCGCAAAGATCGAGATGATCGCCAACGAGAAGGTTCTGCAGGGCGTACCAGTCACTGTAACCGAAATGGACCGAAAGGAGGCGGAGAAGAAGTACGGTTTTGCGCTCTATCAGGGCGGTGTTCCGGTCCAGAAGACCGTCCGGGTCATCCAGATCGGGGACTTCGATGTCCAGGGTTGCGGGGGCACGCACTGCACAAACACAAGTCAGATAGGGCTCATCAAGATAATTCGAAGAACTGGCATCCAGGACGGTGTGGAGAGGATCGAGTTCGTTGCGGGAATTCCCGCCATAAGGCACGTCCAGAAACAGGAAGCGCTCTTGAAGGAAGCAAGTGGCATCGTCAATGTATCTCCATCTCAACTGCCGAAGACCGTGGAGAGGTTCTTCACGGAATGGAAGTCCTTGAGGAAGAAGGTGGAGAAGGTGAAGGGTGAGGAGGCCAGCTCCAAGTTCGAAGACCTGCTTGAAGGCGCCGATAAGGTCGGGGACGTCTCTATCATTGTGGACGTATCTGATCTGGACATGGGCGGTCTCAGGGCATTGGCGAAGGAGATCGCGTCCAAGGGGCAGATGGTCGGCATCCTGGCCAGCGGAACCGGCGGTGGAACCGTGGTGGTCTCGAGGAGTTCCGACGTTGATCTGGACGCCCTGGAGGTCGCCAGGAAGGCGGCCGAAGTGCTGGGCGGAAGCGCTGGCGGTTCGCCGGACTTCGCTCAAGGAGGCGGTCCCCGTTCCGAAGAGATTAATAAGGCTGTTGAAGTTGCGGTCAGTGAAGTGAAGGCCTTGTTGGGTTGAAGGTCTTCGTGAGGAATAGCATGGGTTACCGAGAATGGAGAACGAAAATCCGGCATTATGGTGAAATCACCGATTACGGACCCATCTGTCGTCGTTATTTTGTGATAGGGGCTTTCGATGGAGCATTGACAATTCTGGGTCTGATTCTTGGAGCGTACTTCGCGGGTGCGAATGAGGATCAAGTGGCGTTGATAGTTGCCGCCGGATTGAGCGCAGCCGTCGCCCTGTCAATGTCCAGCATAGCAGGAGCCTACGAAGCGGAAAGGGTCGAGAAGAAGATCGATCAACAGAGGATGGAGAGGGCCCTGCTATCTAGGATGTCAGATGAACATCTGGAGGCGTATCGTTTCGCGGCCCGGATCAGTGCGATCGTCCATGGTGTTGCCCCTCTGATAGCCGCCGTGATACCCCTGATGCCATTCTACTTCATTTCCGATTTCTTATTGGGGACCATCATTGCATCCGTGTTCGGTTTCTCGATACTGTTCGTGATCGGGATATTCCTAGGAAGGCTTGTGAAAGAAACCGGTCTGTACACCGGTCTCAGGTTCGTGTTGGTGGGTCTGGCCACGGCCGCAATCGTTATTCTTCTTGGACAGGCGTAGCGCAACTTTTAATAGAAGTCGGTTTGTATACAGAGCAAGATGGATGAACTGACCGCTGAGTTAGACTCTGTCAGCAGGATTGTTGGGAAGCATTTTCCGATTTACGAAACCAGGGTCTCACCCAATCTGTACACATTCTTCGTCCGCACCGATGAGACCACCATAGAGGACAAGTTCGACCAGATGCGGCAGGAGATGAAATCACTGATGTTCATCCCCGTCCTCACCTCGGAGAATGGAGAACAGGTGATACACGTCCAGAAGAGACCCCCGGTCAATTACCGGGGAACTCATGTCAATCTGGTGTTGTTGCTGGCTACGATTGGAACCACCATCTTTGCCGGTACAATGCACTGGGCAGGATATGCTGGCACAGAACCGTTCGGCTGGGAATCCATTGCATACGGGACATTGTTCTTCGCCCTCCCTCTACTCGCTATCCTTGGGACCCACGAGTTCGGGCACTACTACATGGCCAGGAGGCACAACGTCGCCGCTTCGTTACCGTTCTTCATTCCTTCATTCCCACCTCTGGGCACCTTCGGTGCTGTCATCAGCATGCGGGACCCTATACCGAGCAGGAAGGCATTGCTGGACATCGGGATCGCTGGGCCCATCTTCGGCCTGATGGTCGCCATCCCAGTTACCGCGATCGGTCTTTATCTGACCGCCATCGGAGCTCAACCCATACCCTCAGATATAGGCGAGGCTGGAGGTCTGGCCTTCTTTCCGCCCCTGCTGTTCGAGTTCCTGGAGATGTTGATACCCATACCGCAGAACGTGCTCTCGCATCCCACCGCCTTTGCGGGCTGGGTGGGACTCTTCGTCACGGCGCTGAACCTGATCCCCGCAGGTCAGCTCGACGGCGGCCACGTCGCCCGTGCCCTTCTGGGCAAGAAGGCAACATACGTCAGCTATGCATCCTTGATGATACTCTTCTTCCTGGGAATGCTCTACTTCGGCTGGATGATCATTGCCATTCTCATTCTGCTCCTCGGCGCTGCACACCCTCCCCCGCTTAACGATGTCACCCGTCTTGATGTGAAGAGGAAGGTGCTGGGCTCCTCGGCGGCGATCATGCTGGTGCTGTGCTTCGTTGTGGTCCCGGTCGCCCAGATCCCCGCAGACTACTCATTCGAGTTCAGGGAATTCGACAATCCGGAGATCGTGCTGTCAGAGTACAACATCACCGTTATACCGGGTTCCAACAGCTCTTTCGAGTTCCTCGTGAACAACACAGGCAATGTGGGGGCCAAGATAGGACTGGAGCTGGATATCAGTTGGTCCATGTTGAACGCCAATTGGACTAGCTACCTCTTCTTCGAAAGCGAAGGCGAGGTGAAGGTCGCGGGAGAAGAGAAACAGTTCCTGTTCTTGAACTCCACATCCGAGCAGAACGTGACCATGGTAATAGACGTGCCCACCGTTCCTCCAGGCACATACACAATGAGAGTGCTTGGGACCATTGAGACCAGCGAGAGCGAGAAGGAACTGGTTGTGAACATCACCGTTCAGTGATTCTTGTAGACGCAGTAGAACCTGTCAAGCGATTTGTGGACCCTCTGTTTATGCACTTCTTTCAGCTCCAGGAACCCTTCCCCCATCTCCACGTGCTTCTCTTCAGGCAACACAATCCCCAGGCAACCATCCTTCTTCAGCACTTCCTGGAACGCAATGAACGACCTCTCGTAAAGCGAGGCCGGGTCCTCCCTCATAGTGGACGACGACCTTCCGTACGGTGGGTCCGTGGCTATCGATGAGACCTCTCCCACATGCTTTCCGATGTCACCCACATCTGATCTGAACAAAGAGGAATGGACATTGAACTTGTTCAGGTTCTCTTTGCAGCCTTCTATCATCTCTTCCTTGATGTCCGATCCAACCAGCTTTGCGCCGATGAATCCAGCTTCCAGCAATATGCCTCCAGTTCCGCAGAATGGGTCCAGGAAGGTCTCTCCTTCCGAGGCTCTGGCCAGGTTCACCAGCGCCCTTGCGTACTTGGGGTGAAGTGATATGGGTGAGAAGAATGGGCGGTTGTCCACCTTCCTCTGCTGGAACGATGGCCTGTCGATCGATGCTCTCTGGATACTCAGGTAGTTGCTCTTCCCCTGAATCAGCCTCATCTCGAAGTCCGGATTCTCCAGGTCCACCTTTCTGCCCTTTGTCAGGATTTCTCCGACCCTCTCCAGGACCTTTCTGTCCGTCGTCCTTTTCGGTTTTGGCCTCAGGTCCCTCATTCTGATCGCGATGGTTCCGTTGACATCCACGTCCCCAGCCCCATCCTCCAGCTCCGATATTGTCCCAGAGGATATGTGTTCGCTGATCGCATGGGCAAGCGCGATTCTCTGTCCAAGACGTTCCGGGCTGGCCTCTGTCTCTACGACCAGTATCCTGTCCTCCTCTTCCAGGACCTCGTGACCATGTCCCTCGGCCTCGATGCTGGCGAGAACCTCTGACCTGGGCAATGTCCCATGTTCTCCGGACAGTTCGAACAGGAGGCGCATGTCCCTTCAATATGACCCTTGGATAATATATTATCTTACAAGGCAACGTTTTTATCGTAGTACCGGAAATCCATTTGCATGCTCAGGTTGCGACCGTTCAGCCCTTCTGACATCCCACATGTCCAATACATCGTGGGATCCTCCATGAAGGAGGAATACCCGGCATCCATGTTCTTCGAGATCCACAACCAATGGAGGGACGGTTTCATCGTTTCGGATTACTCTGGGTCGACCGTTGGTTTCATCGCTCCCTTGAAGACAGGTCCGAGGAGGGCCAGGATCCTGGTTCTAGCTGTTCTCGAGACCTTCAGATGTCAAGGAATAGGCACTTCACTTATGACCGCGTTCACCAACGAATGCGGATTGAAGGGCATGTCCGTGATCGAACTCGAGGTGCGTGAGAGCAACAAGGCCGCAATTAGGTTCTATGCCAAACTCGGCTACCAGGCTGTCGATGTCCTTCCCAAGTTCTACAAGGATGGGGAAGATGGTCTAAAAATGCTGAGGAACCTCTGAGTTCGTCCACTCAGACATATCCGGTCTTGTCGTCCTGGACATGGTAGTTCCAGTAGTGATAGGGCGATTGGCTCTTCTGAGACTCCGAGATGTCGGAGGCCACACCTCCCTGGTACGAGCCGTATTTCTCCTTGATCTGCTCCTCGACGGTCCTGCTCCTTCTGACCGCCCTCTTGATGTAATCCGAATTGATGAGCTCCGCTCCATCGACGACGGCTAGGTCACCAGCCGATCTTATGAGCCCGCCAATGTCCCTCAACCGCAGCGACAGGGATTTCTCCTTTCCGTCCAGTGTCTTCGCCCTTTTCTTGGACTCATCTATGATGGCCAGAACACCATCTCTGGATGCCTGTGGGATCCTGCTGTCCATCGCTATCTCCTGGGCGACGAACTGGGCCATCCTGGACCTGTTCATCGCGCTGTCCTCCATGACCGTGTCCATGAGAACCTCATAGCCTGAACCAGTGATCCTCGATCTCAACGGTGACAATATGTTCGGCAGATCCTGTATGTTGCAAGCACCCACGAAGATGAAACCGCAGGGAACGTTGTCCACCCTGACGCTCGCTCCGGCGCTCTGCGGGTTCCTTCCGCTGATCGGGAACCTCTTTTCCTGCATGGCCGTCAGTATATACCTCTGCAAGGGGCCCAGATGCGGAAGCTCGTCCACGAACAGGACTCCTTCGTGCGATTCGTGGATGGCTCCGGCGACCACTCTCTCGTAGGGGGACGTACCCAACTGCGGGTGCCCTCCGTACGGGTCGTGTTTGACATCACCCAGAAGCTCGGTCTCGCTCGCACCGGTCGCCAGTATGAACGCGTTCCTGTCAAGCTTGACCAGGACCTTCCTCGGACTGACCTTGTCCATCTCTCTTCTCTTCTCCAGTGCGGCCTGGTCCAGTACCTTTATCATCTCTCCGGCTCGCTCGAAGACGACCACTTCCTCCTTTCCGAACCGTTTCCTGGTCGTGGTCACCTTCTCTCTTCCACCGAGCTGACCCATGGTCACCTCGAATATGCCTCCCAGTAGATCGCCAAATGGGCTGCTGGCACCCTGTTCCATCCTTGTCTTGGGGCGGGCACACTTGGGACACATCCCTTCCTTCGGGGAAGAGTAATCTCCGCAGTTGACGCACTTGTAGCCCAATCTCTCGGCAACATTGATGGGGGCCTCCTTGGGGTCTATCAGGTCACCCTCGGCTCCCTCCATCTTCCGAGCCTCGGTCAGCACCTCTTCCGACTGCCTGACCTCGACCAGCGGTCTCTCCGGGTTCTCCGGGTTGTGAACGATCCTGATCTCTTCGGTGGGTCTTGGTAGGTGCAGCGACAAGGCCTGTGCGATCATGGACTTTCCCGTTCCCGGGGGTCCAACGAGCATCAGGTGCCGTCTCTGGCCCGCGGCTATCCTTGCCAGCGATATGGCCTCTTCCTGTCCGATGACCCTTGCCATCGGGTCAGGTGGAATCAGCACGTCCGCTGTTGTTTCCATTTCTTCAAGATCGAATTCCTTCGATGCATCCAAGAAAGCCGCTTTGGCTATTCCGTCCACCTCGTTTCTACATTCCAAGGTTTGTCTTGGTGAGAACCTCTACGGATGTCGGCTGCTTGGTGACGTTCCCGAGCTTCGTACCGACTATCGTGCCGGTTCCCTGCTTTGCTGCCAGATCAAGAATCCTCTGTGTTATGATCCCGTCGAAAACCACCGTGGCCGTTTTGCTGTGGCTCGTCAGTGTGTCGACAAGGTCCCTCACCGGAACTTCTGCGGTAATCTCGCCGTCCTTGTCCAGAAGCCTCGCCTTTAGGGTTCCCGAAAGAGCTGCTAAGGTGTCCTTGAACTTCTCCATCTCCGGTGTGAGTTTGGTCTCCTCCTTGGTCGGAGGTCTGGGTGGCCGAGGGGCTCTCACGGTCGTCGTTGCCCGGGTCGGGCGCTCTTGCGCGCTCTCTGCCTTGGGTTTGGGAACGTCGATCCCGTACATCTCGACGAACTGTTCGGCCGGAATCTTGTTCCTGAGGGATTTCATGATCATCTTCTGGGTAAGCTCCTCGACCTCCTTCCCTTTTGGCGCTCTCGCCACGAAGTCGATCTCGCCCACCTGCAGAAGTTCCCTTAGGATGAGCTCTCCGCCTCGGTCACCGTCCACGAAGGCTGTTACCACCCTCTCTCTCGAGAGGTCCTGTACGGACTTGGGTATGTTGGTGCCTTCGACCGCTATGGCGTTCTTGACGCCGGATTTGAGCAGGGTAAGTACGTCCGACCTGCCCTCGACGACAACGATGGCATCCGAGGCCTCAGCGTTGGGGCCTGCCGGCAATCTGTCCGGTCCCCAGGTCACAATCTCGTGCACCTGGACGGCGGCCTTCACGCTCTCCGTGAGGTCCATGCCGGTGGCCTTGGAATCAGCTATCATTCCCTGCAGGATCTCCTTTGCCCTGTCCACTATCTTCATTCTCTTGGTGACCCTTACATCCTCAACCTTCTCGACCTTGATCTTCGCTTTGCAGGGTCCCACCCTGTCGATGGTCTCAAGGGAAGAAGCCAGAATGGAAGTCTCAACCTGGTCGAGGCTTGATGGAATCGAAATCGTTCCTCCCGATTTTCCCTTCCTTGAGCTCACCTCAACCTCTATCCTGCCTATTCGTCCGCTTTTCTGTAGATCTCTCAGATCAAGCTCCTCTCCCAGCAGACCTTCGGTCTGACCGAAGACCGCTCCAACCACGTCGGGTTTCTCAACGATCCCGTCTGCTTCGAGTTTAGCCTGAATCAGGTACTTAGTAGTCGTTGGATCTATGTGCATATTTTTTCACCTCTTTGTTTGGAAAAACAGCTGTCAACGACTTTCATCCCTCTGTGAGATTGTCGCCTCTTATTGAGGCGCTGGAATCAGCCAGTCACATTGATTAGCGTTAATTACTAAGTGATGTGATGAAAGGGAATTCAGTTTATGACGCTATTCTTCTCTTTCTAGAGCGTACAAAGAGAAGTGTTCGTATTTAACCTTTATGTTGAGAGGGCCAGTGTCCTTTCTTCCAGTCTCCGCCAGATTCTACTATTTAAATCCCCCTACGCCTCTGCCCGCCTCCCTCCGCAGTCTTGCCAACTGCTTCGCCAGGTTCTCTACGTCCTTGATGTCCTTCTTTGTCAGGATCGCTAACCTCGCACGGATACTACCGTCGTATTGAACTCCGTTGGCCTCCAAACCGTCTCGAAGGAGCTTTCCCAGATGCCCACCCTTCCTGTCCCAATCTGTCATCAGGATGACCTTCTTGTGGTCCCTGGAGAGCCTCTCGCACGTGCCGAAGATGGACTCGCCCTTGTTCAACCGGATGATTTCGCCTTTGACTCCAAGCTCCCTGAGCGCCTTTTCGTCCTTCCTGCCCTCCACTATTACGGCCATCGTATCGCTCAGGTGGACCAGTTCTTTGATAAGACCTTCGACCTCCTCAAGCCTCTTCTCGATCCTCACTCAACCTTCCTCCTGCAGCTTCTTCAACACTTCCAGGACCTTTCCTTCACCGAGGCCTTGGATGGAAACGCTCTTCGACCTGTCCTTCTTGCCTGACACGATATCGACCTTCGATTCGTCGACACCGAACCACTCTGCGAGAATTGAGACGAGCTCGGCATTGGCCTCTCCTTTTCTTGGCTGGCCCTTGATGGACACTTTGATGGATCTCCTCCAGGGGTCGTAGCCTCCGAACCCGGTCTTTGATGAGGCAGGGGTAATGTGGAATCTGACCGTCGTATGGCCGGATCCCGATTGGACGGCGTCCTCTATGTGCACATGTTCTGAATCGACCTCCAAGCCTTAACGGTTGTCATTCTTCTAAACTCTTAACTAGGGGTATTCCCATTACGATTCGATGGCCGAGGAGGGCGTGAATTTTGAGAGGATCACGAGGATATATCGTGAAGAGACCAACAGGAGCCCTCTCACCAAGCTGGAGGCCGACTTTTACGACAGGATGAACGCGTATCTCGAGGACCTGAAGTCCAGGGCGAACAAGGAGATCTCCAAGGATGCCCATTCTTCCAAGGCTGTCATGCTCCAGGACGAGGTACGGAAGGTCAATCAGAAGAGGGACCAGATATACAGGGCCAGGGAGAGGAAGATCGTATTGATGGCGTCCTCCAGGGTGGGCGGGACCGATGTGGACATCAAGGTGCTGACCAGGAACGAGAAGGCTTTGTTCGAACTGCTGGTCGAGAACCTCCGGGGGGCGAGAACGGAGATCTTCGCAGGGGAGAAACCGGCCCCGAAGAAGGCGAAAGCGGAACCCGTGAAGAAGGTCGAGAAAAAGGAGCCAGTACCGCCCAAGAAGGAAGTCAAGCCAGAGGATCCCGAGGAAGGCACCGCCGTCATAAAAGTGCTCGAGGACATCCCTCCCTTTGCCGGGATCGACGTCACCTACGAGCTCAAGAAGGAAGAGGTCGTCACACTTCCCATGAAGGTGGCCAGGATATTGTCCGAGAGCGGAAAGGCCAAGGTCCTGGAGATAAGCAATCCTTAAATACAGCGAGAAACATACATTCGATTGGTCTTCATCTATAAGGGCAATGCATCAATGGCAACAACACCGTAGCATCCCTGTTTCTTGATGGAGAGCCTGGTGCACCCAGAGAGAGTTTACGCTTTCTGGGGAAGGGTATAGAAGGGAGGAGGATGGAATACTTCTTCTTGTCCATGATTACCGTCATACGCAACCTGGACGTCTGCTATGCCGAAAGGTAAGCGGTTAGCTACGCTGTTTGGTGGATGGCTGGGCTCGGGCGCCGATGAAGGTCGTGTCAAGCCGCGATAGGCGACGGGTAGGCGCAAGAAACCTTTGAACCGTCGAT
This sequence comes from Methanomassiliicoccales archaeon, assembly GCA_030593885.1. Taxonomy (GTDB): domain Archaea; phylum Thermoplasmatota; class Thermoplasmata; order RBG-16-68-12; family SOIM01; genus JAGLME01. The sequence goes on along the minus strand of JAUVGH010000002.1, from coordinate 13,556 downwards.
TACCGAATTGGACTTCCAGCCTTCGGGCGATCCGTAAGGATTGGGAACCCCCCGAATTGAAGCATCTTAGTAGGGGGCGGAAGAGAAATCAATCGAGATGTCGTTAGTAAAGGCGATCGAAAGCGATATAGGGCAAACCGAATCCTTCATGGGAACATGGAGGAGATGTGGTGTTCGGACTCCGGTACTTCATCCCAGACCAACTCCAAGTCTCCTGGAACGGAGCACCATAGAGGGTGATAGTCCCGTGTGGAAAAGTTTGGTTGAAGATTCGGAGTATCCAGAGTAGCATGCGTTGGATATCGCGTGTGAATGTGGGAGGCATAAACTTCTAACCCTAAATACGTCCCGAGACCGATAGCGCAATAGTAGCGTGAGTGAAAGCTGAAAAGTGCCCTTGACGGGAGGTGAAAAGAGCCTGAAACCAGATAGTTACAGACTGATATGGCATGAAAGGGAAGAAGCTCGTAAGAGTGGACCGGTGTCATATCTTCCGTTTCGAAAAACGGGCCAGGGAGTTCTGACTAATGGCGAGGTTAACCATTTAAATGGGGAGCCGGAGCGAAAGCAACAAGCTCGCAACCTTCGGGTGAGGAGCGTCGTGCGCTCGCGAGGAGTCATTGGTGTGAGACCCGAAGCCGGTCGATCTATGCTTGGGCAAGTTGAAGCCTTCCGAAAGGGAGGTGGAGGACTGAACCGGTACTGACGTGCAAATCGTTCGGATGACCTGTGCATAGGGGTGAAAGGCCAATCTAGACCGGATATAGCTGGTTCCTCTCGAAACTACTCGCAGGTAGACCTCGGACGAGGTAGACGATGGGGTAGAGCACTGATTGGGTATTCAGGGGGAGAAATCCCTCGGTATCTTGTCAAACTCCGAACCTGTCGCCGCCTTAGACTCCGGGAGTGAGGGCATCTGGGGTAAGCTTGGTGTCCGTAAGGGAATGAACCCAGCCTGAAGTTAAGGTCCCTAAGTGTCGGCTAAGTGTGATCAAAAGAGCGTTCGTATTCTCAGACAACTGGGAGGTGGGCTTAGAGGCAGCCACCCTTTAAAGAAAGCGTAACAGCTCACCAGTCGAGATTACGTGCCTCGAAAATGGACGGGGCTAAGTCGGCCACCGATACTTCAGAACACTTAATTGTGATTTAGTAGAGAGGCGTCGTGCGTGGGTGGAAGCTTGGCCGTGAGGTCAAGTGGACCGCGTTCGAATGAGGATCCTGGTGGGAGTAGCAGCAAAGTACCGTGAGAATCGGTACCGCCGAAGGGGCTAGGGTTCCTCGACAATGTTCGTCAGTCGAGGGTTAGTCGGTCCTAAGCGGCATCTTAATCGAACGTCGCGAAAGGGAAGCAGGTTAATATTCCTGCACCGTGTAAAACTCTGTCCAATTCTTGACGCATCTGGGTAGGCTGAGCAGGTTTGTCAATCTGTTCAAGCGTCGAAGCCTGGGGAGAGCCGTAATGGCGAGAACCGGGTGAATGCGCGAGTAGGGAGGTTCGCCTCCTTCAGCTGAGCCAGGGTGCCAGTGAAAATTGAATTGGAGTCATTTTACGCGTCCGTACCGAGAACTGACACAGGTGCCCCTGGGTGAGAAGCCTAAGGCGTGTCGGATTAATCCATGCGAGGGAACTCGGCAAATTGGCCCCGTAACTTCGGGATAAGGGGTGTCAGCCATGCAGATGGCTGATCGCAGTGACATAGGGGCTCCGACTGTTTAATAAAAACATAGGTGGCAGCTAGTCTGAAAAGATGTGTATTGCCGCTGAAACCTGCCCAGTGCTGGTATCTGAATACCCATTTCAATGGGAGGAAGGACCAGTAAACGGCGGGGGTAACTATGACCCTCTTAAGGTAGCGTAATACCTTGCCGCTTAATTGGCGGCTTGCATGAAGGCCCAACGAGAGCCCCACTGTCCCCGCGCGGAATCCGGCGAAACCGACTTACTGGCGCACAGTCCAGTACCTTCCATCTGAAAGCGAAGACCCCGTGGAGCTTTACTGCAGCCTGTCGTTGTGATATGAGCTTGAATGTGTAGGGTAGGCGGGAGACGTTACTATGGCTTGGCGCTAGCCAAGTTCTGAGTCAACGATGAAACACCGCCCTTTTGAACTTGTATCACTTACCTCTTCGGAGAGACACCGATAGGTGGGCAGTTTGGGTGGGGCGCCACGCCCTCAAAAAGATATCAAGGGCGCCCAAAGGTCAGCTCAGATAGGTCAGAAATCTATCGTTGAGTGTAAGGGTAAAAGCTGGCTTGATGTGGTTTGGCCCAATAACAAACCACAATGCGAAAGCAGGGCCTAGCGAACCAACCAGCCTCATTTATGGGGGCGGTTGATGACAGAAAAGTTACCCCGGGGATAACTGAGTTGTCTCGGGCTAGAGTTCGTATCGACCCCGAGGCTTGCTACTTCGATGTCGACTCTTCCTATCCTGGTGGTGCATAAGCTGCCAAGGGTGGGGTTGTTCGCCCATTAAAAGGGATCGTGAGTTGGGTTTAGACCGGCGTGAGCCAGGTTTGTTGCTTTTCGATGGAAGTGCTTTGGCGTCTGAGGGGAAGGAGCCTTTAGTACGAGAGGAACGGGGCTTCGCGGCCTCTAGTCTATCAGTTGTCCGGCAGGGCAATGCTGAGCAGCCACGCCGTAACGGATAAGAGCTGAAAGCATCTAAGCTCGAAGCCGCCCTCAAAACGAGACGCCTTATGACACTCATAAATGATGAGTTTGATAGGACCGGGGTGTAAGTTAGAAGCTTCGGCGACTAATTCAGCCCGCGGTTACTAACAGTCATAACCGCTAGAATGCCATTCGGTGGCGTGTTCTCGGCTTAGCCGTTAAGCAGGTTGCGTTGACTTCTTTTATTTCCAGGATCAAGAGAACAGACGATAGTCTGGAGAAATGGACAAAAGAAAAAGAAAAGGGTTGGGGGCTCCTAGAGCGGAGACCCACAAGATGTGCAGACGCTGATGCCCTCGGGGTTCGACGTGCCGCATTTGGGGCAGCTGACCGGGCCGCCGGTCGCTGCTTCCTCCTCTGCGGGAGCCTCTTCTGCAGGAGCTGACTCTTCCGCGATCTCCTCTGGAGGTGCTTCCTCAACGACCTCCTCGGTCGGGGCTTCCTCAACGACCTCCTCTTCCGGAGGCGCCTCTTCTTCCACGAACTCCTCTTCCTCGGGGAACTCTTCCTCAGGCGGAAGCTCCTCTTCGATCTCTGGCTCGACTTCTTCCTCTGGTTTCTTCCGGCGCATTAGCAGGATGAGCCCGAGAACCACCAAAATCACGATGATTATGATGATGATCCAGAGCCAGAGGCCCTGATCCGGATCTTGGGTTTCCTGCTTGGGAACGGTTGTCGAGGCCTCATTGCTGTAGTCGCTCTCTATGTTTGTCGTGTTGACGGTCGTCACCCAGTAGTAGTAGGTATTCTCCTCCTCGACGTTATCGTCAGTGAACGTTGTCGCCGTCGGCGTCCCTATGGAGACCTTCGCCCCCGTCGAGGATTCCGCGCGGTAGACTCTGTACAGAGTTATGTCTGAGGCTGGCATCGTAGATCCGTCGGTATACTGCGTCGGGGCGCTCCATGTGAGGACGACTGAGTCGTAGGTTGTCGATGAGACAGCGAGGTTCGTGGGAGGCCCTGGTAATTTGGGGCTGGCTCCGGTGGTGAAGGTGGTCGTGTTGGCCGTTCCCATCTCGGTGCCTGGAGTGCAGTCGTCTTTCGCCGTGGCATCCACGGTCAAGGTGTACAGAGTGCTGACCTGGAACAACGCATGGGTCACCGTGGCGGTCGTGTTCGTCGCGTCCCATACAAGTTGCACGTTCGAGACGCTCGGTGTGAAGGAAATGGCCACCGTCGGCTTCTGCATCGGCTCGCTGAATGTGACGACGAACTGAGAGTCCGTCGGGACATCGGTTTGACCTTCTGAGGGAATGACCGACTGGACAAATGGAGCGGTGGAATCTATCATCACGCTCGCACTGCTGTCCTGAGCTGAGTCGCCCGCACCATCTATGACCTCAAGCCATATCGTTACAGATTCGTTCAAGGTTGGCGTCGTCCAGACGTAGGAGTAAGGACTCGTGAGGCCCGTGAGCGGGCCCGCGATTGTATCCGTCGTCGCTCCGGCCGTGTAGTTGAGCCAGACGACCAGTTGATCCAATGGGGTCTCTGTGTCGTCCATAATCCACGGTATAGTGAGATCTGAGCCGCCGCTGCAACAGAGTCCAATCAGCGTGTCTGACGGGTCGATCGTCGCGGTAGGTTCAATGTTCGGCCCTATTCCCACCGTCGTGAAGGACCACGGATTCAGAACCGCACCGGCGACGAGGGCGTTCCCGTCCACATCCTGGCCCGTGCATGTAACCGTGTACAAGGTGGAAGCCGTGAACGGCGTCACGTGACTGAGGGTCAGCATCGTGTCACCGACAGACCAAGCCGTCGTATGGGTGATGGCGGGGTTGAGCCCGCAGAGCACAGTCGCCGTGTTCATCGCTTCGCTAAACGTGACAACGATGTCCTGGTTGAGGAGCACGCCAATCGCGCCGTTGGGCGGGACCGCATTCGTGATCTCCGGCGGAACTACTATCCCCACCGTAGTGAACGACCACGGATTCGGAACCGGGCCGGCGACGAGGTCATTCCCGTCCACGTCCTGGCCCGTGCACGTCACCGTGTATAAGGTGGAAGCCGTGAACGGAGTCACGTGACTTAGGGTCAGCATCGTGTCACCGACAGACCAAGCCGGCGTGAGGGCGATGAGGGGATTGGGCGTACATGACACAGTCGCCGTGTTCATCGCTTCGCTAAACGTGACAACGATGTCCTGGTTGAGGAGCACGCCAATCGCGCCGTCCGACGGGACCGTCATGAGGATGGACGGGAGGCTGCAGAAGGTCGTGAACCTCAAGATCGTTGGTGTCGGAACCAAAGCGTTGCTGACCAAGTCCATGCCGGAAATGTCAACTTGATATGCTTGGCATGGTGTGAAGTCTGTTGCGTGGGTTAATGTGAGGATAGTGTCTCCTCCAGACCATACAGGAGTGAAGGCAACATCTGGCGGTGTGAGCGGATACGCCACTGTTGCTGTGTCCATCGGCTCGCTGAATGTAATCACTATCGGATCCGCCAGCGGCACGTTGGCAGCGTCGTTGACGGGACTCGTGCTCACGACGTAGGGCGCTGTCCCGGTGACGATAGTGCAAACCGTCTCAGATCGCCCTGTTGTTTCATACAGGCCGCCGGTGTTGTCCCTCTTGTAGTTCACTGACAGCTGATAGCATACGGGCCCAACCGAAAGGGCCGTGTCGTTGTATGACCTCGTGCCAGGAGCATGAGGAGCCGTCCCTATCCCGACGAACGGTCCGGCCTGAGTTGGCGCTGTGAGGACCGGATAAGATTGCAGGTTGTTCCCAGTATCTACCATTGGTGACCAAGTTAGATTGACCCAGTCACTGCCCTTTGTCACTGTGACGACCGGGAAGGGTTCAAGGGTCGAGTCGCCGATGTCCTGGACAGGAGAACCCAAGAGGAGGGTCGTAAACAGGGACGTCGTATGGTTGACGCCGGTCCAACCGCCGACACCTTGTATCGTCTCGAAAACCGTGACCATCTCGTCGCTGTCCAACCAGTCCCAGATGTTGCCCACGTCGCTGGCGAACAATGCGGGATCCGTCCCGTCTGCCTGCGTGAATGAATCGGGGCCGACGATCAACGTGTACGCGGGCTGGTTTGTCGAGTAGAACACCATGTCGGCCGCGTTTGCCGGATTCGCGGGTCCTGGAGATATGTCGCCGCCCGGTCCGAGAATCCCTCCTGCCACGACGTGATTGGGCATCGCCTTGGCCGTCATTCCGACGAAAGCTGCAGATACTAGACACATTGCCACTAAGACCGTTATGCAATTCTTCATTTTCATCATGTCACCTCCGGAGTGATCAATATAGGTTGCCAACTGAAATCAGACGCGATTATTATATATATCCCATCGCCAGGACTGAACGCGAAGTCTGTTCCTGTCCACATCGAGCCGGTCCAGAACCACCGAACCGTAGTCTGAGTCACGGGATTCCACAGACCTATCTCGGTGATATTGGCCGACGTGAGCTCGTTCGCGATATCGCTTGCCCTGGAATACGTTCCGGTGTATGGGATGGATAGCCAGTTCACGTTATTCTTGGGTGGAGCATTTAGTGTGAATGGTAGGACCACGTCGGCGTCGGTGCCGACGATGACCCATGAGAAGGCACTCACCGAACCGATGTATAGTCCGTCGCCAGGGCTGATGGTGAAGTCGGTTCCCCGCCACTTGCTGCGGAAGTTGTACCACAGAACCGGTTTCTGTTTATCGGGATCCCACTTTGCCACTACGGTGATCTGCGTAGATGTGAGCTCGGTCGATATGTCGCTTGCCTTTGCGTATGATGATTGATAGGGGAGGGAGAACCAGTAGATGTTCGAGCTCGCCGCGCTGTACCCGATGGCCTTGTCTATCTTCACTCCCATGGTGGAGTTCGCACCCTCTATACCAGACTCTACTGCGCGCACGATATAGTAGTGAGTGAGGCCATCTGCGAGATGGTTCGCGTCGAAAGTGGTAGTTATCGTTGTTCCAAGCATCGTCCACGGGAAAGCCACGAACCTGTCGCCGGACTCATAGATATTGTACGAGTCTGCACCTGGCACAGATATCCATGTCAGTCTGACGGTGGAAGGCGGTACTTTCGTGACCTGAAGGCCGCCAGGCGCCTCGGGTGGCGCCACGGCCACCGTCGTGAACGACCACGGATTCGGAACCGGGCCGGCGACGAGGTTGTTCCCGTCCACGTCCTGGCCCGTGCATGTAACCGTGTATAAGGTGGAAGCCGTGAACGGCGTCACATGACTGAGGGTCAGCACCGTATCCCCGACGGACCAAGCCGTCGTGAGTGCGATGGCGGGGACGGGCGCGCAGGTCACAGTCACCGTGTCCATCGCTTCGCTGAACGTGACTACGATGTCCTGGACGAGAGGCACGTCAATGTCGCCGTCCGGAGGATCAGTGTCGACGATGTAAGGTAACGCCCCAGCTGTGGTGAACGACCACGGATTTGGAACCGGGCCGGCGACGAGGTTGTTCCCGTCCACGTCCTGACCCGTGCACGTCACCGTGTACATGGTGGAAGTCGCAAACGGGGTCACGTGACTGAGGGTCAGCACCGTATCCCCGACGGACCATGATGGCGTGAGGGCGATGGCGGGGTTGAGCCCGCAGGACACAGTCACCGTGTCCATCGCTTCGCTGAATGTAACGACGATGTCCTGGACCAGAGACACGCCGAACGTATCATTGACCGGGTCTGTCGAGACGACCCAGGGGTTCGGGCACAAAGGCGTGAATGTCCAAGGATTCGGAGCGAGAACATCTTGTAGGCTATTCCCTGACCCGTCCATGCCCGTAATCGTTATCTGGTTGACGCCGCATTTGAAAAGATCCGTGTGGCGGAGGAACAAGGCCTTATTGTCAACATCCCATGACGAGTTGAGCGGGATGCTCGGCAGAAGATCCCAGGTCACAGACGTGTTGTCCATCACCTTGCTGAACTGCACAGTGATATCTGCCAGCCGATCGACGCCTGTCTCGCCATCTGCAGGTTGGGTGAACAGGATGTATGGATTCGTGCACGCTGTCACGAAAAGCCATGGGTTGTCCGCAAAGCCGGCAAACTTGCCTATCCAAAGGTCGTCTCCGCTAAGGTCCTTGCCGGTCATGTTCACACTATATGCCGTGCACACTGCGAAGTCCGGATGCGCGTAAGTAACCACCGTGTCCCCGACAGACCATGATGGCGTCAAGGAAATAGAGGGAGTTATGTCTGCTAGAACAGTCGCCGTGTCCATCGGCTCGCTGAAGGTGACGACAATGCTACTCGTCACTGTAGTATCGATTTCATAGTGGTAAGGGATCGTAGAGACTACGTAAGGCGTCGTGCAGACTACCCTGAACGACCACGGATTCGGCACGAGACCAGGCAACAAGTCACTTCCATCCAAGTCCTTTCCCGTGACGTTGACCGTGTAGTCCAGGCATTGCTGGAAGTCCGGATGGGTGTACGTCACCCTCGTGTCCCCAATCGACCATGCCGGCGTCAAGGAAACAAAGGGAGTTATGTCTGCTAGAACAGTCGCCGTGTCCATCGGCTCGCTGAAGTCTACGATGATGTTCGCATTGAGTGGGACGCCCACGGTCCCCTGGATAGGCGTTGTCGAAGTGATCTCGGGTCGTACGCATATCGTCGTGAATGTGAATGGGTTTGGCACGGGGCCCCCTATGAGCGGGTTGCCTCCCATATCTGTGCCCGCCGTTATTGTGACTGTATACGCCGTGCATTGGGACATACCTGTGTGGTTCAGCGTTAGCCTTGAATTGGACTCCGACCATTCAGGTGTCGTTGCTAGTCCCGGGTTGATGTTGTAGGTCACACTCACTGTGTTCATCGACTCGCTGAATCGTATCGAAATTAATTTGTCAGTTGGCACGAGAGGCTGCGAATGGTAGGGGTCGGTCCAGATTATGTAGGGGTTGGATGCAGGCACAGTGTAGTCGATCGTGATACTATCCAAAGTCGGCGAGACGAGATTATCGACTGTGTAGATTTGCGCGAAAATCCTTATGTATCGTTCACTGTCGTGGCCGACCCAGATTGTCTGAGGGGAGGGAGCGGCGTAGTAGGCGCTTATCGAACCGCCAGGCCCGTAAAAGGTCCAAGGCCCTGCAGGGTCGTCACTCGTAGCGAGTTGGAATCGCAGGACCGTCGTCGGCGGTGAATCAGTCCCAACCCAAGAGATTGTATTCCAATCAACGTTCGCACCGCCACTGTCGGACATAGCCGACACCCAGGTGCCCTGTAATCGGAAGGCTGGGCCCAAGGACCAAGTGTCCGAAGTAAGCATGCCAGACTGGAGTCGTCCACCGAAGACGAATGACTTGCCTGCAGACGTCTCGTCAGAGATGCCGAACATTATGCGGCCCGGCGGGCTCCGCTGAGTGACCACGGTCTCCCATTGGCGGACGCCGGCAGTGTTGGGATATCGCCATGTGTCCGTGTAGTACGATAACCCGTCATTCCCGCCGAAGAGGATCGTTGCTTGGGTCGACGACCAATAGGTGAGACCACTCTCAGTGCGCGCGTTGGGACCTGTGGTTGTCGTCTGTGTCCACATGTTCGTGCCCCAGTTGTACTCCCAGGTGTCGCCCAGAGTAGTCCCAGGGGGCACGGACGAATCGAATCCACCAAAGAGAACGACTCGGTCCAGATTCGCGTTGTAGGCAATTGCATAGCTCGATCGAGCGGAGGGCTGCGCAGAGGGCGCCCGATCCACCCACGAGTCCGATGCAGTGTCGTACGCCCAAGTCTCCATGAGGGTAGAGGCGAGGTTCTGGCCAATTAACAGGACCCTGTCCTGGGTGCTGACAAACGCCAGGTGATAGGTTGGTGATTGGGGCGGAGACGTTACAGGTGTCGTCTCCTGCCACGTGTTCGCGCCCGCGTTATATTCCCAGGTGTCCCTCTCCCAGTCGAGGTCGGATACCCCTCCGAAGAGCACGATTCGGTTGTTAGTGCTATCGTACGCCATAGCGGAGTACGCACGTGCCGACGGCATCGTTGGCGGGAAGACCTCTGTCCACGTGTTCGTTCCTGGACTGTATTCCCATGTATCATTCAGGTTCAGGCCATTGTATCCGCCGAACAGTACAACGACGTTGTTCGTCGAGTCATAAGCCATCGCGGGACCCTCCCGCAAACCCGGATCCGAGGAGGGCGATTCATCCCGCCAATCCATTCCATCCTTGAGAAGCTGGATGTAGGCGGGCGCTCCAGTTCCTATGACCTCCACGCCAGTCAACATTCCTTGGCCGAAATCCATGTCTGTATCCACTGTCCAAGTCGCGGCTTGAACGAGAGGAACAGTCAACACCAGTGCTGAAAGCACGACACTCAGGACAACTACACTCACAAAGATCCGTCTCAAAATCGAAAGAGCCATTTTCTCAACCTCCTTTCCCCTTCCACGACCGTATACCAATGGGACTGGTAGCCCCATTTCATGAATTGTACCGTCGTTGCGATTGCCGATACATATGACTACCCTTCTTTAAGTTTTCTGGTCGGGAGGTCTAATCATGCTATATCCTAGGAAATCGTGAAACGGATTGAGTATGCTGTCGGACATGCCCTCAGATGTCCCCGCCGGGACTTCGACGACTAGCTGCTGACGCTGAGAAGAGGGGTGATTCGAATGCATCAAGCACCTGTTCGGGCGGGTTTTGGGCGGGTTCCTCGCGATCCACCTGTTCCAGTATCGTTCTAGTGCCGACTTGTCCTGAAAACCTGTGCCCTCGTCCGCCCTTCTATTCGTCAGTGGGTACTTCGTGGTGTCTCAATGATGCAGCCACCGGTCCCGAGATTGAATGCGCCCTTCCCGTCGTGGTCAGACCTCACCAGTCCCTTGACCACGAAAAGCCAATCGAGCTGCTTCTTGGATGACCCACTCCGGTTCCGTCGATTATTGCGCGATTCGATCCGGAATCTTGAGGTTTCGCCTCTAGGGCACCTCTGGAGTTATGAGCATCGGTGTCCACGTGAAGCTCGCGACGATCTTCAGGTATATCCCGTCTCCGGGGTTGATCATGAAGTCTGTCCCTAACCAGCCAGAGGCGGTCCATGCGTACGTGATGACGGTTTGCGTGGCGGAGTCCCACTTCGCAACCTCCGTTATCTTCGTATTCGCCCCCGGTCCGATGGAGCCCTCAATATCTATCACCATGTCGCTCGCCTTGGCATACGTGGAGGTGTAGGGCAAGGAGATCCAGTTCACGTTGCTTAGTATCGGGGGGTTCAGGTTGAATGACAATTCGACCGAGCCATCCGTACCGACGATGATCCATGTGAAGCCAGTCCGTGCCCCCACGTACAGCCCATCCCCGGGATTGATCGTGAAGTCTGTTCCACGCCACCTGCCGCGGAAGAAGTACCACAGGAGCGGTGTCTGTGAAGCGGGATCCCACTTCCCAACGACGTTGACCAGCGTGGATGTGAGTTCGCTTGAGATATCGCTCGCCTTGCTGTACATCGACCGATAGGGCAGTGAGAACCAGTGGATATTGCCTTTCATTGGACCAGATGGGAATGCGAGGTGCACCTTGGCGCCCATCGTTGAGTTCTCGCTGACCTGCGCTCCCGTCTTCGCTCTAACGATATAGAAGTGCGACAACCCATCGGACAAATGAGGGACGTCGTATGTCGTTGTGGCAATCTCATCAAGCTGTGGCCAAGGCCATGGCGCGAACTTCGACGTGGCGGAGTAGATGACGTAGCTCGTCGCTCCGGTGACAGCCCCCCATGTGAGGTGGATGTTCGGAGGCAATCGGACTACTTGGAGGCCACCTGGCGGGCTCAGTGGTGGGAGGCAGACAGTCTTGAACTCCCATGGATTTGGCGCAGAACCGGGCACAGTTATCAATGGACCACCCGTCGTGTCGTCTGCGCTCAGGGTAATCGTGTAGTCTGTGCACTCTATGAACGGGGTCGTGTGGGAGAGGGTCACCGTCTTGTCCCCGTTGGTCCAGGTTGGCGCAAATGGGGGATTCACCGGCGGGTTGGGGGTCACGGATAGTGAGGCACGCTCAGCTGCCTGACTGAATGTGATAATGATGCTCTTGTCCAGCGGCACGTCGATGACCTTGTCCGCGGGGTCCGTGGAGACGATGTAGAATCCTGGGCACCATGTTGTGAAGTTCCACGGGTTCAAAACGGCGGGGCCAGGGATGAGAAGGCTGTGGCCATCCGCACCTGTGCCATCAACGAAAGTTTGGTATTCAGTGCACGCCAGGAAGTCCGTCGTATGCGTGACTGTCAGAGTCTTGTTGCCGTTAGACCATTGTAGCGTCTTGCCCGTCACGTCGGGTGTAAGCACGAATAAGACCGAAGATGTATTCATAGCTTCGGTGAAAGTGACGTTGATGGCCTGGGTGACCTGTACGAGTCCCTGTCCGTTGGCGGGGTCCGTGGACAATATATATGGCGACTCGCAGATGGTGTCGAAAACGAAGGGATTGGGAACCGGCCCGGGAACGAGGTTGAAGCCCGCACCGTTGCGACCGCTGGTGACGTGAACGGTGTATCGCGTGCATTCGGCGAAACCCGCGTGATCGATGGTGAGCATCTCATCGTAGTTCCATTGGGGTGGGAACTCGATTACCGATGGATTTATCGTCCAATGGACTGATGAGTTGACCATCTGCTCGCTGAATGCGATAATGATACTATCGTTGAGCGATACATTCGTTGTCCCGTCTATGGGCATGGTCATAATGATAAATGGATTGGCACATAAGGTCATGAAAGACCACGGATTCGACGGTGAACCGGGGAATGGACCCGGGATGAGGTCGTTGCCAGCAAGATCCTTTCCCGTGACTGTGATTTCGTAGGCTGTGCAGCCGGGGAAGTTTGAGTGGGTCAGCTCCAGTCGTCTGTTTGAATCCGTCCATGTAGGTGTAAGAGATATCGGAGGAGTCGGCGTGACTGTCACCGTGGCTGTGTCCATCGTCTTGCTGAAGTTCACCTGAATCGGCATAGCTACGGGCACGTTAGCCATCAGAGGGTAGGGAGAGACATCTGTAATGAAGGGGTTGATGCACATCATTGTGAAGCTCCACGGATTCGGTTTGGGGCCGGGGAGTAGCGGGAGTCCGAATTTATCCTCTCCTTGTGTAATCTCCACGGTGTATGGTATGCACTGCTTGAATGGCTCCCCGTGGGACAGTGTGAGACGAGCATCGCCGCCCGACCATCCCTGACTGAGCGTGATGTTCGGGTCGATCGTCCACATGATTGAAGAAGTGTTCATCGGCTCACTGAAGTCTACGATGATGTTCGCAGTCAAGGCCACATCCGTGTCTCCCAGCGCCGGATTCGTGGTCGAGATGTACGGGTATGTGGCCAAAGTGAAGAATATCCACGGATTTACGACGCCCGGGTCGGAGGGATTGGCAACGAGGTCGTTACCATCCAGGTCCTTGCCAAGTATCTCGATCTGGTAGGCCGCGTTCTCAGTGAATTGCTGGGTGTGGGTAAGCTCGAGTATCGTGTTCCCAGAGCTCCAGAGCGGGGTGAGGGGGACTGACGGCCCCAACAAGAACTGCCAAGTCACGGTCGCCGGGTCCATTTCCTCCGAGAATGAGATGGTGATAGGATACGGCAGGGGCACGTCCCTGTCCATGTGGGCGGGATCCGTGCTCACGATGTAAGGGGGCGAGGGTGGACAGTCATACTCGACTGTGAGGTCCTCAAGGCTCGGCGTCGCGTGCGTATCGAAGGTGCCGAAGTCGCCGAGGAATCTAAGGTAGCGGTGGCTGTCGTGGCCTGTCCATATTGTCGCCGGGGTAGTCGTGTAATAGTTAGACACCGACCCGCCGGGCCCGACATAGTTCCACGGCCCCGAGCTGCTGTCGGCAGTCGCGAGCTGGAACCTCAGGAAGGTGTTGATGGGCTGGCCCACTTTGTTCCACGAAAGGTT